>DATAAR010000296.1:0-5343 GCA_036259975.1 Solirubrobacteraceae bacterium
CGGGCCGGCGGTCAGGTCCAGCTCGAGGTCGACGCCGGCCGAGTCGGCGCCGGACACGGTGAAGCCCAGCCCGCGCAGCAGCCGGTGCGCGGGGCGGTTGTCGGACAGCGTCGACGCGCGCAGGCGCACGATGCCGTTGACCCGGGCGCGCTCGACCAGCCGCCGGGCGAGGTCCGTGCCGACCCCGCGGCCCTGCCATTCGTCGGCCACCGCGAAGGCGACGTCGGCCTCGGCGGCGTCGCCGGGCGCGCAGGCGTACCGCGCGACGCCCGCCAGGCAGCCGCCGGGCGCCACCGCGACAAGCGCCTCGTGGCGGCGGTGGTCGACCTCGGTGAAGTAGGCGAGCTCGCGCTCGGACAGCCACCGTTTCGGGGATAGGAACCGCCGCCGCCGCGAGCGGTCGCTCATGCGCTCGAACAGGTCGAGCAGCGCGTCCTTGTCGTCGCCCCGGATCGGGCGGATCGTGAGGCGCTCGGGCGGGACGAGGGCGCAGGGACGCAGCATTGCCCACAACGGTGCCACCGGGGCCCGCGCCGCCCCAGGGAGACAGCAGGCCGCCGCTCCGTGCGGCCCCCCGCACCGTCCGTCACACGGCGGTCGCACGTCGCGCGTCAGCCCGCGGGCGCGGGCTGCGCCCGGCGCGGCATGCGCACCGCCAGCGCCGGGAGCAGCGCGACCACGGCCACGGCCGCGCCCATCGCGAACGCGATCGTGAACCCGCGCTCGAGCGGGATCTCGGTCTCACCGAACGTGTTCGCGCTGATGATGGCGGCGGCGATCTGCGCGCCGAACGCGCCGCCGATCGTCCGCATGATCGTGTTCATCCCGGTGGCCACGCCGGTCTGCGCCGGCGGCGAGTTGGCGATCACGAGTGAGCCGAGGGCCGCGAACGACACCGCGATCCCGACGCCCAGGAACGTCATCCACACGTACATCATCCAGCGCTCGCCGTGGGCGACGGCGAACAGCCCGAGCGCGAGCGCGATCAGCCCGACGCCCACGCGCAGGGGCAGCTCGGGGCCGTAGCGCTGGCCGAGCGAGCCCGCCAGCGGGCCCGCCACGACCATCGCGACCGACGACGGCACGAAGAACAGCCCGACCGCGACCGGCGAAGCGCCGAAGCCGAAGTCGAGCGCCGTGGCGATCTCCTCCGGCAGCCCGCGCGGGATCTGCACGAAGTTGGGCAGCAGGATGAAGCCGGCGAACATCCCGAAGGCGACGAGGAACGTGATCAGGTTCGCGAGCGCCATCCCGCGACGGCGCAGGATCGCGATGTCGATCATCGGCGCGGGGACGCGCTGCTCGATCCGCACCCAGGTGGCGAGCAGGACGGCCGCGACGAGGACGAGGCCCAGCACCGGCGCCGACGTCCAGCCCCACGTGTTGCCCTCGGTCACCGCGACGAGCAGCGCGAGCAGACCCAGCGACAGCGTGACGGCGCCGGGGTAGTCGGCGCGGGCCGGCGTCTTGACCGGCGACTCCGGCACGAAGCGCGCGATCAGGGCGGCCGAGATGAGCACGGGGATCGCGCCGATGAGGAACAGCCAGTGCCAGTTCAGGTGCTCGAGGATGACGCCGCTCAGGACGAGGCCGATGCCGCCGCCGGCGCCGAACACCGAGCTGATCGTGCCGATCCCGACGCCGATCTTCTCGGGCGGGAACTCGTCGCGGACGATCCCGAAAGACAGCGGGAACACCGCCGCGCCCGCGCCCTGGAGCACGCGGAAGAACACGATCGAGCCGAGGTTCCACGCCGCGGCGGCTCCGAGCGACGCGACGCCGAAGATGGTCAGCGAGATCACGAGCAGCTTCGCCTTGCCGTACTGGTCGCCGAGCTTGCCGAGGATCGGCGTGAGGATCGACGAGCTCAGCAGGAAGCCGGACGCGATCCACGTGACGAGGCTCGCGCTCGTGTCGAACTCGCGCTGGAAGAACGGCAGCGCGGGGACGACGAGCGTCTGCATGAGGGCGAACGAGATGCCGGCGGTCGTCAGCAGCGCCAGCGTGACCAGGTAGTGCCGGCGCTCGGGCGCGTGCGCGTCGGCCGGCGGCTCGGTCGTCGTCGTCATGGCGTCCGCCGAACGCTACCTGCCACCGGTCGCGGGCCCGCGGCGCGGTGGTCAGGCGGCGCGGTCGCCGGGCTCGCCGAGCCGCTCGCGGCCGTGCGGCGCCTGCCAGTCGGCGACCGGCGCGAGGGCCATGAGTCCGCTCGGGTTGATCCTGGCGTGCGTGCGGTAGTAGTGCGAGCGGATCTCGCCCATCCGCACGGTCTCGGCAATGCCGGGCCGCTGGTACAGGTCGCGCGCGTACGCCCAGAGGTTCGAGTGCTCGGCGATCCGCCGCAGGCTGCACTTGAAGTGGATGTGGTAGACGGCGTCGAAGCGCAGGAGCGTCGTGAACAGGCGCCAGTCGGTCTCGACCGGCTCGGCGCCGAACAGGAAGCGCCGGTCGGCGAGGCGCGCGTCCATCTCGCCGAGGGTCACGAACATCGTCCGCACCGTGGCCTCGTAGAACGCCTGGTCGGTGGAGAACCCGGCCTGGTACACGCCGTTGTTGATCTCCTCGTACAGGCGGCGGTTGAGCGCGTCGATCTCGGCGCGATGCGGCTGGGGGTACAGGTCGACCTCGTCGCTCGCGAGGTCGCCGAACCCGGTGCTGAACATGCGCAGGATGTCGGCCGACTCGTTGTTGACGATCCGCCCGGTGTGCGTGTCCCACAGCACCGGGACGCTGAAGCGTCCCTCGTACGCGCGCTCGGTCGCCTCGTAGGCCTCGCTCAGCCAGGCGAAGCCGTTGATCGGGTCGGTGTACTCGCCGCCCGTGAAACGCCAGCCGCGCTCGTCGCGCAGCGGGTCGACGGCGGTCATGCCGATCGCGTCCTCGAGGCCCTTGAGGCGGCGCCCGATGATCGTCCGGTGCGCCCACGGGCACGCCCACGAGACGTAGAGGTGATAGCGCCCGGCCTTGGCCGGATAGGGCGTCGAGCCGTCGGCGGAGACCCAGTCGCGGAAGCGGGCGGGCGGGCGGCTGAACCGGCGCTCCAGCGGCGCGGCCAGCGGGACGTCGATCTTGGCGTCGGCCATGGTCATGGCTTCCGTGTGCCCGGCTACGCCGCTGCCGACGCGGACCCGGTGCGCCGACGGGCGATCTCGGCGCGCACGACGGGCGCGACCTCGGTGCCGAACAGCTCGATCGAGCGCATGATGCTCGCGTGCGGCAGCGTGCCGACGCTGAACTGCAGGAGGAACCGCTGGTGGCCGAAGATCTCGTGCTGGAACAGGATCTTCTCGGCGACCTCCTGCGGGCTGCCGACGAAGTTCGCCCCGCGCAGCTGCGCCGCCGCGTCGAACTGCGCGCGCGTCATCGGCGGCCAGCCGCGCTCGCGGCCGATCCTGTCCATGACCGTCTTGTGTGCCGGGAACGCCTCGTCGGCGGCGCGTTTGGCGCTGGCGGCGATGAAGCCGTGGGAGTTGATCGACAGCGCCGGCGGCTCGTGGCCGGCCTCCTGCGCGGCGCGGCGGTGCAGCTCGGCGAACGGCGCGAAGCGCTCGGGCAGCCCGCCGATGATCGCCAGCGCCATCGGCAGCCCGAGCGCGCCGGCGCGGACGACGGACTGCGGCGTGCCGCCGACGGCGACCCAGACCGGGAGACGGTCCTGCAGCGGGCGGGGATAGACGCCCTGGCCGTCGAGCGCGGGCCGGTGGCGCCCCGCCCAGTGCACGTGCTCGGCCTCGCGCAGCTCGAGCAGCAGGTCGAGCTTCTCGGCGAACAGCTCGTCGTAGTCGTCGAGGTCGTAGCCGAAGAGCGGGAAGGACTCGATGAACGAGCCGCGCCCGGCCATGATCTCCGCGCGCCCGCCGGACAGCAGGTCGAGCGTGGCGAAGTCCTGAAAGACGCGGACCGGGTCGTCCGAGCTCAGCACGCTGACCGCGCTGGTGAGCCGGATGCGCTCGGTGCGCTCGGCCGCGGCGGCGAGCACGACGGCCGGGGCCGAGACCGCGAAGTCGGGGCGATGGTGCTCGCCGACGCCGAAGACGTCGAGGCCGACCTGGTCGGCGAGCTCGATCTCCTCGACGAGGTCGCGCAGGCGCTGGGCGGCGCTGACCGTTCGGCCCGTGCTCGGGTCGGGCGTGAGCTCCGCGAACGTGTAGACGCCGAGCTCCATCAGGCGTGCCTCACGGCCCGGTCGTGGTCGAGGCCCGCGAGCCGGTCGACGAGCTCGGGAGTGTCAAGAGTCATAGTCACTTCGAAAATGCTAGCAGCTCATTTTCTGCTAGCATCACTGGGGATGGCCACCGACGCCGCGCAGCCGCTCGACCCCGTCGCCTGCACCCGCTGCGACCGCGCGCTGGTGCGGGCGTTCGAGTTCCTCGGCAAGCGCTGGAGCGGCGTCGTGCTCGGTTCGCTCATCAGCGGCCCGGCGGGCTACCGCGAGCTCTCGCGCGCCATCGACGGCATCAGCGACTCCGTCCTGTCGGACCGCCTCTCGGCCCTCACTGCCGCGGGGCTCGTGAGCCGCACGGTCGACGAGGGCCCGCCGCTCGCGGTCCAATACGCGCTCACCGAGCGCGGGCGCGCGCTCATCCCGGCGCTCGAGGCTCTCGGCCGCTGGGCCGAGGACCACCTGCCGGAGGACGGCGCCGCCTGACCGGGGCGCCGCCGGCCGACCTGCCAACCTTCCCGGCCGATGTCGCGCCTCGACGACCTCCGCGCCGAGTACCGTCGGATCCTGAGCTCGATGGAGTTCGCCTTCGCCGTGGGCCACTCGCAGACGTACGGCCGCGACCCGAGGCTCGACGCTGTCGTCGAGCGCCCCGACGCGCTGAGGCGCGAGATCGCCGCGCTCAGCGCCGAGGAGCAGCGGTAGCCCGAGGCGCGGCCCGTCCGGCACGCCTTGCCGCGTCCGCGTGGAGAATCCCAGCACATGCCGCGCCGCCGCCGCTCCGTCTTCGCGGGCCCGTCGTACGGGCGCAGCGCCATGTGGCTCGAGCCCGGCGCGCGGCGCCGGCGCGGGCCGCGCCGGCTGCTGCCGCCGCTCGCGGCGCTGCTCGCGCTCGGGCTCGTCGCGGGCGCCGCGGCCTACATCGTGCTCGGCCCGCGCGACGAGGACCGCCGCCGCGCGACGGCGCAGCAGTTCGCCGCCGCATGGGCGAAGGGCGACCGCGCCGCGATGTGGAGGCTGGTCGACGCCGAGACCCGCAAGCGCTACCCCCTCAGGCGCTTCAGGGCGACCTACCGCGCGGCGGAGCGCGCCGCCACGGTGTCGGCCGTGCGCACCGGGCCGGTGCGCGCGGCGCGCGGCGACCGGCTGCTCGTGCCGGTGCGGGTGCGCACCCGCAACAT
>DATAAR010000297.1:0-15065 GCA_036259975.1 Solirubrobacteraceae bacterium
CCGCGCCCGCTGGTGGCGGGGGCGCGGCGTCGTCGGGCGGCACCGAGCGGGTGCTCGAGCTCCTGCGCCGGCGGCCGCTGTCGCTGGCCGACCTGCGCGAGGAGCTCGGCGTGTCCGCCACGCGCGTCCAGCAGCTGATGAAGCCGCTGCGCGAGCAGGGCCGGGTCGTCTCGGAGCCCGACCCGAGCTCGGCGCGGCCGCGGCAGCTCTGGCGCGCCATCGACGGTCCCGCCTAGCGGATCAACCCCGTCCGGATGCCGACGGCGACCGCGTGCGCGCGCTCGTTGACGCCGAGCTTCGCGAAGATCGCCTTGGTGTGCGAGCGGACGGTCGCCTCCGAGATGCCCAGGCGCTTGGCGATCTCGGGCCGGCTGGCGCCCTCGGACATGTACGTCAGGATCTCGCGGTGCCGCGGGTTGAGGGCCTCGGCGCGCTGCTCGGCCTCCTGCAGGCGCGGCGAGAGGTACCGGCGGCCCTGCGCGGCGTGGTGCAGCGCGCGCCGCAGCGAGTGGAAGGAGTCGCGCGTCGCGTGCAGGACGTGAATGCCGTGCTCGCGCGCGGCCTGGAGGATGGCGGGGCGCTCCGTCGGGCAGGTCATCACGAGGCGCGCAGCGGGGCAGCGCCGGCGCAGCTCGTCGACGAACGCCCAGCGGTCGGTGGCGCCGCCGTCGAGCAGCCACGACACGACGATGATGTCCGGCGCGGCGGTCTCCGCGCCGAGCATGGTCAGGGCGTCGCGGGTCGTCGCCGCCTCGCCGTCCGGCTGGAAGGACGGGTCGCGGCGGACGATCTGGGCCAGCACGGTCCGCTCGGCGGTCTGGCCTTCGACGACGAAGACGCGGAAGACGGTCTGGCCGGCGGCCGTCGGGGTGGTCGTGGACGGGGTGGTGAGAAGGGGGGAGGTCATTCTGATAGCGCCGTGGTCGGGGGGAAACGGTCGGTCCTGCTGTGGCCACCGCGCAGAGGCGATGGCGGGTTGATCGCCGGTGGTCCGGCATGTGGGGTCGCCGACGGAGCGTCACCGCCCGCGGGGGCGGCAAGGCTGGGAGGTGCGGCGTCTACCACGGCGCGATGGGCTCCCTTCGCCCGTACTGACCGATCCGTCGGCCGGCAGGAAGGATAAGCACGTTGCTTTCTATAGGCAAACCAAATCTGCCAGGCGGCGGGTGTCCGCCGCCGAGCGCGCCGCACCGACCGTTCGGCGCAAAACCGGTGCGCTGGAGTGGGCTGTCGGCGGTGGCGGCTTCGCGCGCGACGGCCGCGCGCTCAGGCGTCCAAGCCGGCCCGGCCGGCCCGGCGTTCGGCCTCCGTGCGAGGCGGCGCCATGATGATCCTGTCGCGCAAGGCGACCGCGACAGCGTGCGCGCGCTCGTTCACGCCGAGGCGCTTGTACAGCTCCTTGGTGTGCGAGCGCACCGTGCTCTCCGACACCCCGAGCGCGCGCGCGATCTCCGGCCGTCCCTCGCCGCGCGCGATCCGGTCGAGGATCTCGACCTGGCGCTCGGTCAGCGTGTCTGCGTCGAGCACCGACCGCAGCCGCGGCGAGATGTAGCGCCGGCCGGTCGCGGCGGTCAGCAGCGCCTCGTGCACGCGGGCGAGCTCGTCGCGGACCGAGACGAGGCTGAGGTCCGTCTGGTTGTACGCGCGGCGAACGGCACCGGGGAGCTCGGTCTCCATCGCGAAGACGATCGGCAGGTTGGGTCGCAGCTCCCGCACGCGCGCGAGGAGCTCGTAGCGCTCGGCGCGATGCACGCGGATCGTCGAGCTCGACATGAGAACGTCCGCGGGTCCGCCGGTGGCAAGCCATTCGAGCGTCGCCTCGTCGTCGCGCAGGGTGGCGACGAGGTCCAGATGACGGCTCTGGCGGATCAGCGCGCCGATCGCCACGCGGCGGGCCGGGTCGCTCTCCGCCAGCGCAACCGCGACCGGGCCGGAGGACGATGTCTGCTGTGACTGGGCGTCCGACAAGAAGCGTCCCAGAAGTCGAGTACCTCGGGTCCTGTCTTGCATACCCCTCCGGGTTTGCAGCGAAAAACAGCCCACGGCCCCCACCGGTCGCCGCGCGCAACCCGCCGCTCGCCGCGAATTCGCGTCCGCACCACGGCCGGTGGCGACCTTCGCGGACGGGTGCCGACGCGACAGTACCGCCGCCCGCTCGGCGATCCACCGCGCTCCTCATATCGGTGAGGTGCGGTGACGCGGATGCCGCCCCCTCGACACGACCACGCCGCCGGGGTGCGGCCGCTATGCGGCGGCGCGCACGGCGGCGGCGATCTCCTCGCAGACGTCGCTCGCGAGCTCCGCGGAGGGCGCCTCGGCCATCACGCGCACGAGCGGCTCGGTCCCGCTCGGACGCACGAGCACGCGGCCGCTCTCGGCGAGCCTGCCGGTCGCGCGCGACACCGCGGCCTGGACCGCCGGCGCGCTCGCGACCGCGGCGGCGGTCCCGCCGACGGGCACGTTGACGAGCTGCTGGGGCAGCTTCTCGAACACGCGCGCGGTGGCCAGGTCGCGGCCGCCGAGCGCCTCGAGCGTGAGCAGCGCCGAGGCGACCCCGTCGCCCGACGGCGCAAAGCCGAGCTCGATGATGTGGCCCGACTGCTCGCCGCCGAGCGTGAAGCCGCGGTTGCGCAGCGCGCCGAGCACGTGGCGGTCGCCCACCTTCGTCGTGGCGACCTCGATGCCGGCGGCGCGCATCGCCTGGTGAAAGCCGAAGTTCGTCATCACCGTCATCGCGACGCCGTTGCCCGGCAGCCGCCCGGCGCGGCGCAGGTGGATGGCCGCCAGCGCGACGAGCTCGTCGCCGTCGGCGACGCGCCCGGTGCGGTCGACCGCCATCACGCGGTCGCCGTCGCCGTCGAAGGCGAAGCCGATGTCGTGTCCGCCGGCACGGACCTGCTCGGCGACGAGCTCGACGTGCGTCGAGCCGCATTCGGCGTTGATGTTGCGCCCGTCGGGCGCGTCGGCGAGCACGGCCACCTCGGCGCCGAGCGCGCGGAAGATCGCGGGCGCCGCCCGGTAGGTGGCGCCGTGCGCGCAGTCGAGCAGGATGCGTAGCCTCGACAGGTCGAGGCCGCCGAAGCGGGCCCGGAGCGCGGCGAGGTAGCCGCCGAGCATGCCGTCGGCGCGGACGACGCGGCCGACCGGGGCCGGGCCGGCGGGCGCGGCCGCGAGGGCGCTCTCGATCGCCTCCTCCTGCGCGTCGGACAGCTTGTCGCCGTCTGGTCCGAAGAATTTGATGCCGTTGTCGTGGAACGGATTGTGCGAGGCGGAGATCACCGCGGCGAGGTCGTAGCCGTCGCGCTTGATCGCGATCGGCGCGGCGGGCGTGGGGAGGACGCCGCCGAGCACCGCCTCGCCGCCGACGGAGCTCACGCCCGCGGCGAGCGCGGCCTCCAGCATCGGGCCCGACTCGCGGGTGTCGCGGATGATCAGGACGCGCGGGGCGGGCGCGGGGGACAGGGTGGTGGCGGCGTGGCCGAGAGCGAGCGCGAGGCCGGCCGTGAGCTTCTCACCGGCGACCCCGCGGACACCGTCGGTGCCGAAGAGTGTGCGGGCCATGACATCAGCATGGCGCGTCCCTGCCGTGATGTCAGGGCGGGACCGCCCGATCGGGCGCCCGCCCTCAGACTGACATCAGGCGCCGAAGGCGTGCACCCAGAGACGCACGGTGCCGACGCCGGGCAGGTTCGCGCTGCGGACAGCGAGGCCGTGGACGCGGAAGCTGCGGTGCAGCAGGTTCGCACGGTGCCCGGGCGACTGCAGCCAGGAGTTGAGGATCGCGCGGGGGGTGCCCTGGGCGGCCTGGCCGAAGGCGATGTTCTCGCCCATCGTGCCGCGCCACCCGGCAGCGCGGAAGGCGGCGGTGAACGGGGCGCCGCACGGCGTGTGGCTGAACGTGCGGCAGGCCTCGATGCGCCCGCCCTTGAGGCCGGCCGCGCGCGTCAGCTTGCCGTTGGAGGCCAGGGCGTGGAGGCCCGCGCCGCGGCGGGCCGTGTTGACGAGGCAGCGCATCGCGCTCACCTGCGCGGCGGCCGAGCCGGTGCTCGAGTCCGCGCCGGCGCAGGCGCCCCCGGCGGCCTTGCCCGGGGCGGCATGAGCGGCGGCGGGAACGGCGGCGGAGAGGGCGATCAGCGACAGGAACGCGGTCAGGAGCTTGTTCATGCCTCCAGTGCACCGTCGATCGAGTGGCGATCCGGGAAGCGGCCACCCGATCGGGCATCGGGGTCCCACCCGATCGGGTGGGATCCGTCCCGAATGGGCTGTGAGACCGCCGGACGAGCGTGTTTCGGTCGCCGATCCGGCGCGTCCGGCGGTCGAACGGGCGCTCCCGGCACGCCGCCGGACGGCCGCCGTGCGGACGGTTGACGCGCCCCTCGACGCGCGCCCCTCGACGCGCGCGTCGCGCGCCGCGCCGCGCACCTCCTGCGCCGTCGACGCGGTCCGCGCCACCGCCCCGCCGGAGGACGCGCCGTGCCCGCCACGACCGCGTCCTCGGACGTGACCCGGCGCCGGCTTCCGGGTGCCGGCGCAACGCCGGGCGCGGCCTCGGCGGCGTCCGCCCGATCGGGTAGCGGCCACCTCGTGCCCCGCCGCGCGGCGCTAGCTTCGCGTCACGCGCGGCTCGCCCTCATGACTGACATCAGGCGAACGCGCCGTCGCGGGTCCCGAGACACTGTCATCTCCGAGGGGCTCATTCGAAGGCCATCACCGCCCCGGTCCCGGCCATGCGCCGGGACGTCCCTGACCGTCTCTCCGAACCCCCGTTCGCGCCTGTGGCCGCCACGGCGGGCGCGCCGCCGCCGAGCTTCCGCGCGCAGGTCTTCTCGCCCGCCCTGCAGCGCCGCCTGCTGCCGCGCGACGTGTACCGGCGCTCGCGGGCGACGGGACGGCGATCGCGGAGCTCTCCGGCCGGGAGCTTGTCCGCGGCGAGCTCGACGCCTCGTCGTTGCCCCACGGCGGCACGCGCCCGACGTTCGAGGCCCGCGGCTACACGGCCTGGGACCCCGACCTCGCCGGCGTTCGTCCTGCGCCGCCCGACCGGCGCGGTGCTCTGCATCCCGACCGCGTTCGCGTCGTGGACCGGCGAGGCGCGCGACCCCAAGATCCCGCTGCTGCGCTCCATGGACGCGCTCTCGCGCGCCGTGGCGCCCGTGCTGCGCCTGCTCGGCGACGGCAGCCTCGCGCGCGGTCACCACTGTCGGCATCGAGCAGGAGCAATTTCTCGTCGACCAGCGCTTCTTCGCCGCCCGCCGCGACCGGCAGACCGCGGGGCCGCACGCTGTTCGGCGCCCCGCCCGCCAAGGGTCACGAGCTCGACGACCACTACTTCGGCTCGATCGCGGAGCGCGTGCTCGCCTAGAGCGCCACCCGATCGGGCGGCGCTGCGCGGGCTCGCGCGGGCCGCGTCACCCGATCGGGCTCAGGGTCCTGGACGCCTGTTCCGGGCCGGTTACAACTCGCTCAGGGAGCACGCTCCCACCGCGCCAGGGGCCACGGTCGGCCCGGCGCGCCGCCTCACTCCTACAAGCGCTCCGTCGTCCTCCCCGGCGACGCAGTGCCGCGTCCGCACGACTTCACACCGTCCCCCGACCCCCGAGAGAGACGCCTGCCACATGAACCCCGTTGCCTCCCCCTCCGAGCTGCGCCGCTTCGAGAAGGCCGCCAAGGCTGCTGACATGACCGTCGCGGTCGTCGGCATGGGCTACGTCGGCCTGCCGACCGCGATCGCGCTCGGTGTCGCCGGCCACCCGGTAATAGGCCTCGACATCTCCGACGCCCGCCTCGCGGCGATCCGCGCCGGCGAGGCGGAGCTGCTCGACCACGAGCAGGACCAGCTCGCCGACCAGCTCGACGCGCGGAGCCTCACGCTGACCTCGGTCGCGGCCGACCTCGCCGACGCCGACGCGGTCATCATCGCCGTCCCGACGCCGGTCGACGACCGCCGCCAGCCCGACCTGCGCCCGCTGCGCGGCGCCTGCCGCACGGTCGTGGGCCGCGCCCGCCAGGGTCAGACGATCATCCTCACGTCGACGACGTCGATCGGCTCGACCCGCGAGCTGCTCGTCGAGCCGCTCGAGCGCCGCGGCCTCACGGTGGGCCAGGACGTCTTTGTCGCGTTCGCCCCCGAGCGGATCGACCCGGGCGTCAAGGCGCACGCCCAGCAGGCGACGCCGCGCGTCGTCGGCGGCGTCACCGAGGAGTGCTTCAAGCGCGCCGCCGACGTGCTGCGCCACACCTGCTCCGAGGTCCACGCCGTCTCCAGCGCCGAGGCCGCCGAGATGGCCAAGCTGATGGAGAACACGTTCCGGGCGACGAACATCGCCCTGTCGTTCGAGTTCGCCGAGGCCGCGCGCCAGTACGGGCTGGACGCCGTCGAGGTCATCGACGCCGCCAAGACCAAGCCGTACGCGTTCATGGCCCACTACCCGTCGGCCGGCGTCGGCGGCCACTGCATCCCGGTGGACCCGTACTACCTGCTCGAGCCGCTGCGGGCCGAGGGCGTCCACATGCCCGTCATCGCCGCGTCGATGGAGCAGGTCTCCAAGCGTCCCGGGCGCTTCGCCCAGCGCGCCCTCAAGGAGGTCGCCGGCAAGGAGGACCCGCGCGTCCTCGTCGTCGGCGCCACGTACAAGCCCGGCGTCGCCGACCTGCGCGAGTCCGCCGCGCTCGAGATCATCCGCGACCTGCAGATGGCCGGCGTGACGGTCGACTACCACGACCCGATCGCGCCGTCGTTCGAGCAGGACGGCATCCGCTACGAATCCGTCGCGCCGGACGCCGAGGGCTACGACGTGGCCATCCTGACCATGGTGCACCCCGGCCAGGACCTGGCCTGGCTGCACCGCTGCCCGGTCGTGATCGACGGCACCTACCGCACGCCGGTCGGCGCGCGGCGGGAGGTCATCTGAGCATGCTGCGCAACCGCCCCCGCTACCAGCGGCTCGAGCGGCGGCTCCGCGGCGCCCACGCGGGCGCCGCCCAGCGCCCCGCCGCCGCCCCGAGCCGGCCGACGTACCCGCGCTTCGAGACCCCGACCGAGCGCCGCGGCGAGCCCCAGCGGCACGTCGCTCCGAACCTCCCGGCGGCGTTCGACGACGAGCGGCCGCTGGCCGTCGAGGCCCCGGTAGCGCCCGCGGCGAGCCCGGCCGAGCCGGTCTCGTGGTTCGACCGGGCCGAGCCGGCGGCGGCGCCCGAAGCCGGCGTCGAGACCGCGCCGGAGCCGGTCGTCATCGACCGCCCGACCCGCTACGGGCGCCTGCTGGACCCGCTCCTGCGCACCGTCGCTTTCACGTACCTGGTCGCGATCGTCCTCGGCGTCGTCGTCTACAAGGCGGCGTTCATCGAGATGCTGGTGATCGACCCGTTCTTCGCCGCCTACGGGCTGCTGGTGTCGGGCTACATCGTCAGCCGCTTCGCGATCTCGCTGTTCTATCGCCCGGGCAAGCCGCAGGGCATCGAGCCGCGCGTGGCGATCGTCATGCCGGCCTTCAACGAGGAGGCGGCGATCGCGCAGTCGCTGCGGTCGCTGCTCGCGCTCGACTACCCGGCCGCCAAGCTCCAGATCGTCGCGATCAACGACGGCTCGTCCGACGGCACCCTCCGCGAGCTGAACACCGTCGCCGCGCACGCCGGCGGCCGGGTCACCGTCATCGACTTCCCGGAGAACCGCGGCAAGCGCGCCGCCATGGCCGCCGGCATCCGAGCGACCGACGCCGAGATCGTCGCCTTCGTCGACTCGGACTCGGTCCTCGAGCCGGACGCCATGCGGGTCCTCGTGCAGGGCTTCAACGACCCCAAGGTCGGCGCGATCTGCGGGCACGCGGACGTGCTCAACGTCCGTGCGACCTGGCTGACCCGCATGCAGGCCGTCCGCTACTTCGTGGCCTTCAAGGTCATCAAGGCGGCCGAGTCGGTCTTCAACGCGGTCACCTGCTGCAGCGGCTGCTTCTCGGCGTACCGCCGGGCGGCGATCATGCCGCACCTCGACTGGTGGGAGAAGCAGATGTTCCTGGGCGTGGAGTCCACGTTCGGGGACGACCGCTCCCTGACGAACTGCGTGCTGCGGAAGTGGAAGGTGCAGTACGAGGAGAACGCGGTCAGCCACACGATCGTCCCGGAGACCTTCCAGCAGTTCATGAAGCAGCAGACCCGCTGGAAGCGCTCCTGGACGCGCGAGTCGCTGATCGTGGCGACCTTCATCTGGAAGAAGAACCCGCTCGCCGCCCTGGCGACGTACATCAGCGTCGTGCTGCCGCTGCTCGCCCCGGTCGCCGCGCTGCGCGCCCTGGTCTGGCAGCCGCTGATGCACGGCACGGGCGCGCCCGTCGTCTACCTCGCCGGCATCTACGCGATCGCGCTCGTCTACGGGCTGTACTTCGCGATCCGCCAGCGCCGCTACGACACGCTCTGGCTGTCGGGGATCCTGTTCGTCTTCTTCTACCTGGCGTTCCTGCTCTGGCAGACCTACTACGCGATCCTGACCTCACGCACGCGGTCGTGGGGCACGCGCGCCGCGACCCCCGCGGAGGTGACGGCATGAGGCTGATCTCGGCCCTGCGCCGCCACGTCCGCTGGGCGTTCGCGCCGCTCCTGCTGCCGCTGTCGATCGCCCCGATCGTCGCGCTCACCCCCGAGCTCGCCGAGTCGCACGCGTCGTTCGAGCGGCTCTGGCTCAACCGCGGGACGGTCGAGACGCCGGCGGTGACGTTGAGCGCCGCGCAGCGCGAGGCGTTCGCCCCGCTGCCGACGTTCCGCGGCGCGGTCCCCGTGCTGACCTACCACGGCATCTCGAACCGCCGCGCCAGCATCTACGACATCACGCCGAAGCAGTTCGCCGAGCAGATGGCGATGCTCGAGGCGGCCGGCTTCCACACGGTCTCCGCCGAGCAGTTCGCGCGCTTCCCGGGCGGCTCGGCGAAGGACCTGCCGTCGCGCCCGATCCTCATCACGTTCGACGACGGCCAGCTCGACAGCTACCGCTACGCGGACCCGATCCTGAAGCGCCACGGCTTCCGGGCCACGATGTTCGTCATCACCGAGCCGATCGATCGCGGCAACGCGTTCTATCTGCGCTGGGACGAGCTGCGCACGATGCGCGACTCCGGCCGCTGGGACCTGCAGCTGCACGCCGGCGCCATGCACAAGATGGTCGCCATCGACGAGAAGGGCACGCAGGGCGCGGCGTACGCCAACCGCGTGTTCGCGGATGGCCGGCTCGAGTCCTTCGCGGACTACCAGCGTCGCGTGACCGCCGACCTCGACCTCGGGATGAAGCGCCTGCGTGAGGAGCTCGGCCCGGTCCGCAACGACCTGTTCGCGTATCCGTTCTCCGCCGACGGCAGCTGGCAGACGAACGACAAGCGGATCCCGGCGTTCCTCGACCGGACCCTGCACGCCCGCTTCTCGCAGGTCTTCCTCGACGGCCGCCCGAAGCACCCGCCACGGACGGCGCAGCGCAACCTGACGCGCTACGAGATCCAGGCGCCGAGCACGGCGCAGGGCCTGTACCGCTGGCTCGCGATCGATCCGCGTACGCCGGCCGAGGCGAAGGCCCAGGCTCGCGCGCACGCCCGGCGCTCGCGCGGCTAGCCGGCCGCGCCGCCACACCCCTCCCCCCAAACCCGAAGGAACGGAACCCCTCCCCATGTGCGGAATCATCGGATACGTCGGCCGGCGCCCTGCCCAGCCCCTGCTGCTGGACGGCCTGGCCACCCTGGAGTACCGCGGCTACGACTCGGCGGGCATCGCGCTCGACCGTGACGGCGCCTTCGACCGCGTGCGCGCGGTCGGCAACCTCGCGAGCCTGCGCGCGGCCGTCGCCGAGCGCGTCCCGGCGTTCGCCGGCGCCGGCGGCGTCGAGCTCGAGCCGACCGCGGGGATCGGTCACACCCGCTGGGCCACGCACGGCCGCGTCAGCGAGGAGAACGCCCATCCCCACGACGACACGAGCGGCCGCATCCAGGTCGTGCTGAACGGCATCGTCGAGAACCACGCCGAGCTGCGCGCGGCACTCGAGGCCGGCGGCGCGGAGTTCACCTCCCAGACCGACGCCGAGGCCGTCTCCCAGCTCATCGGCGCGCTCTACGACGGCGACCTGACGGACGCCGTCCGCGCCGCCCACGCCCAGCTCCACGGCCACTTCGCGTTCGTCGCCATGAGCGCCGACGAGCCCGGCCTGCTGGTCGGCGCGCGCCGCGAGGCGCCGCTCGTGATCGGCACCGGCGACGGCGAGCAGTTCATCGCCTCGGCGATCTCCGCGTTCGCGGCGCACACCGACCAGCTCGTGCTCGTCGAGGACGGCGAGCTCGTCGAGCTCCGCGCCGACGGGGTCGAGATCTTCGACGCGGAGGGCCGGCCGGTCAGCCGCGCGGCCAAGACGATCGACGTCGCCCAGGAGGCCGCCGACCGCAACGGCTTCGCGACCTACATGCTCAAGGAGATCCACGAGCAGTCCGCGGCGGTCGCTCGCACGCTCGACGGGCGCCTGTTCAACGGCCGCATCCAGCTCCCGGAGCTGTGCCTCGGCGACGCCGAGCTCGCCCGCCTGCGCGCCGTGCGCATCCTCGCGTGCGGCACGTCGCTGCACGCCGGCATGATCGCGCGGTACGCAATCGAGCGCTGGGCGCGCGTGCCGGTCGAGGTCGAGGTGGCCTCGGAGTTCCGCTACCGCGAGCCGGTCCTGCCCGAGGGCACGCTTGTCATCGGCATCACGCAGTCGGGCGAGACCGCCGACACGCTGGCCGCGATGCGGCTCGCGTCCGAGCAGGGCGCCACCGTGCTCGCGGTCACGAATGTGGCCGGCTCGCAGGCCACCCGCGACGCGGACGCGACGCTGCTCACGCGCGCCGGCCTCGAGATCGGCGTCGCCGCGACCAAGACCTTCGTCGCGCAGGTCGCCGCCCTGTACCTGCTGGGCCTCAAGCTCGCCGCCGTGCGCGGCTCGCTCGAGCGCGACGAGCTCACGCGCCTGTGCGCCGAGCTGCAGCGCATGCCGCAGCTCATCGACCACGCCGTTCAGCGCAACGCGCGCCCGGCCGCCTGGCTCGGCGAGCAGCTCTCGAAGTCCGAGCTGTTCATGTTCCTGGGGCGCGACATCGCCGCGCCGGTGGCGATGGAGGGCGCGCTGAAGCTCAAGGAGATCACCTACCTTCCCGCCGACGCGTACGCGGCCGGCGAGATGAAGCACGGGCCGATCGCGCTGATCGGCGAGGACACGCCGGTCGTCGTCGCGGCCACCGGCTCGCCGCTGCACGACAAGCTCGCGTCGAACATCGAGGAGGTGAGCGCGCGCGGCGCCCGCGTCATCGCCGTCGTCGACGACGAGGACAGCGCCGCCGGCCGCCTGGCCGCCCACCGCTTCACCGTCCCGGCCGTCGACTGGCTGCTCTCGCCGCTGCTGTCGGTCGTCCCGATGCAGCTGCTCGCGTACGAGCTCGCGGTCGCCCGCGGCCTCAACGTCGACCAGCCGCGCAACCTCGCCAAGACCGTCACCGTCGAGTAACGAGCCATGTCAAGGAACCTCATGACCCGCCGCCCCCTCGCCCTGCTCGCGGCCGCGGCGACCGTGCTCGCGCCGGCCGCAGGCAGCCTGTCGGCCGTCGCCGCCACGGGCGCCCCGACCGCCGCGACCGTCGCCAAGTGCGCGACGTCGCCGACCAGCCTGAGCTTCTCGCGCGCCGCACGCTCGAAGACCGGGCGCCTGTCGTGGACGGCGCCGAAGCGCCCGAACGCCAAGAGGCTGACGTACCGCGTGTTCCGCGACGGCCGGCGCGTGGCGCAGACGAGCAAGCGCTCGGTGAAGCTCACCGTCAAGGTCGGACGCCGCTACCGCTTCGCGGTCGCCGTGGTCCGCAACGGCAAGGTCCAGGCCAAGAGCTGCCGCGCCAGCCGCACGCTGAAGGTGCGCTTCCTGCCGCCGACCACGCCCCGGGGGCTCAAGGCCACGGTGTCGGCCGGCAAGGCGAAGCTGAGCTGGCGCAAGAGCCGCAACGGCGACGGTCGCCTCGCGGGCTACCGCGTCCTCAGGGACGGCAGGATCGTGCGCCAGTACAAGGGCACGCGCGCGGCCGTCGCCGTGAGCTCGGCGCGCCGGACCGTGCTCGCCGTGCGGGCGATCGACACGCGGGGCCGCATGTCGAGGGCGGCGACCGTGAGGCTGCCCGGCCCCGCGGCCGCGTCGGACGGCCCGTCCGCGCCCGAGGGCCTGCGCGCCGAGGCCGTCAGCGACACCGGCGTGTCGCTGGCCTGGAACGCGTCGACGGCCCCGCCGGGCGCCCGCGTGGTCGGCTACCGCGTGTTCCGCGACGGCGCCAACCTGGGCCAGAGCCCCGAGACGCGCCGCGACGTCCCGCGGCTCGAGACCGCCAGGGCGTTCACGTTCACCGTCGTCGCGGTCGACAACCGCGGCCGGCTCTCGCCCCCGTCGCGTGCGCTGACGGTGTCGACGAATCCGCCGCCGCCCTCCACCGGCTCGGCGCATGCGTTCCTGCTCGCCTCGACGAGCCAGTCGTTCCGCGACTTCCAGGCCCACTACCGCCAGATCGGCGCCGTCCACCCGACGTACTTCGAGTGCAACCGCTCGACGGCGCTGGTCCAGGGCCGGGACGATCCGCAGATCACGCAGTACGCCAAGCTGCGTCAGGTCGAGGTGTACGCGCGCTTCGACTGCCAGAGCACCCCGATCCTGCACCGGATCCTCACCGAGCCGGGGCTGCGCGGGGGGTGGCTGAACACGATCGTCAACACCGCCGTGGCGAACGGCTACGACGGCATCAACCTCGACTTCGAGGCCGGCGCGGCGTCCGATCGCGCCGCCATGACGAGCTTCGTCGCCGAGCTGAGCGCGCGGTTGCACGCCGTCGGCAAGAAGCTCGCCGTCGACGTGTCGCCGAAGACCGTCGACGATCCGAAGCATCCGCGCTCCGGCTTCTACGACTACCCGGCGCTGGCCGCCAGCGCGGACGTCGTGTTCGTCATGGCGTGGGGCATCCACTGGTCCACGTCGGCTCCGGGCCCGATCGCGGACATGCCGTGGGTCAAGCAGGTCGTCGCGTACGTGAACACGCTCCCCAACCGCCACAAGTACGTGATGGGCGCCCCGCTGTACGGCATGGACTGGGTCGGCAACGGCGGTCCGGCCAACCCCGCGACGGCGCTCGAGTGGAGCAAGGTGACGGCGCTCGCGCAGAGCGTCGGCGCCGGCCTGTCGTTCCATCCGACCGCGCGCGAGGCGCACTTCTCGTACACGGACGCCCAGGGCCGCGCGCACCAGGTGTGGGCGCTGAGCGCCGCCGCGGTCGTGGAGCGCGTGGCGCTGTTCCGCGCGAACGGCTACGGGGTCGGCTTCTGGCGGCTGGGCGAGGAGGACCAGGCGCTCTGGTCGCATCCGCTGCTCGCGAGCTGAGGCCCGCGCAGACAGACCTCGGGGGTGGACGACAGGGCCCGGTACATCCCGGGCCCTGTCGCGTTTGCGGGCCTCCCTCGCCGCTCACACGACGCCGCCGTTGCGGCCCCCGGTCAATCGAGTCGCACGTTGTCCTGCACGTCATGGCGAACGTGCGACTCGTTCGGCGGAGCGCCGGCGCCCGAGCGGGACGCCCCGACATCGACCACCGGGCACCCGGGCCGACCACCCGTTCGGGTGATCGCACCTTCGATCGGCGGCTGAGGGCCATACCCTGGATGGCATGGAAGCCGATCGCAGGGCCAGACTGACCGCTTACCGCGAAGTGCGGGCCATCACCGCGGAGCTCCGCGGCACGAAGCTCCACGACGCGGAGGCTGCGGTCGTCGACCGGGCCGCCGAGGATCTGCTCCTCGCGGCGACCCGCGACGACGCGCAGGCGCGCGAGTCCCACGCTGCGTTCGTCACCCTGCTGGACGACCTCGAGTCCCACCGCTGGGAGGAGCACGGCGCGACGGCCGACCGCCTGCGCGTGCTGGTGCTCTCCTGCGCGCCCGACCCGCCCCTGGTCGGCGCCCGCTAGGGGCAACCGGGCGCCGCGGCGGCGCCTGTGCCGCCGCCCGAGCGGGTAGGCACCGGGTCATGACTCCGCCCGCCGAGCGTCCGACCCTGCACCGGCTCGCCGAGAACGTGGGGCGGGCCGCGGCCATCGACCGGCCGGCCGAGGCCGTCGCCGGGGCGGTGCGCGACGCCGTCCCGCGCGGGCCGGTCAAGGACGCGCTCAGCGGCACGCCGCTCGGGCACGCGATGCACCCGCTGCTCACCGACCTGCCGATCGGGACGTGGACCGCGGCGGCGCTGCTCGACGTGCTCGGCGGGCGCGACTCACGGGGGGCCTCCGAGCGGCTGATCGCGATCGGCGTGCTCGCGGCCGCGCCGACCGCCGCGACCGGCCTCAACGACTGGGCCGACACGACGCCCGCCAGCGACAGCGTGCGCCGCATCGGCGCCGTCCACGCGGTCGCGAACGTCGCCGCGCTCGGGCTGTACGCCGCGTCGTGGGCGGCGCGCCGCCGCGGCCGCCACGGGCGCGGGGTGGCACTCGGGCTGGCCGGCCTGGGCGCCCTGACGGTGGGCGGCCACCTCGGCGGCCATCTCTCGTACTCGAAGGCGGTCGGCGTCGATCAGACCGCGCTCGAGGCCGGCCCGCCGGAGTGGACCGTGGTGTTCGACGACGCGGCGCTGCCCGAGGGCGGCCTGCGCAGCGCGCGCCTGCACGACACGACGATCGTCCTCGCGCGCGTGAACGGCGAGGTCCATGCGCTGGCCGATCGCTGCGCGCACCGCGGGGGCGCGCTGCACGAGGGCGAGCTCGTGGACGGCTGCGTTCAGTGCCCGCTGCACGGCAGCCGCTTTCGGCTCGAGGACGGCTCGGTGGAGCGCGGGCCGTCCGCCTACCCGCAGCCGCGCTACGACGTCCGCGTGCGCGACGGGCGGATCGCCGTGCGCGTGGCTGGATGAGCGGCGCGCTCGAGCGCCACCCGTCGCTCGCCGACCGCTTCGACCCCGCGATCCGAGTGGTCGACCCCTCGTCGCGGTCGAATAGCGCCACGCGGGCGCCTGGGCGTGCAGCGCCGCGATCGCGGCCTGGAGCACGTAC
>DATAAR010000298.1:0-8843 GCA_036259975.1 Solirubrobacteraceae bacterium
GGTGCCGCGCTTGAGCGCGGAGAGCAGGTCGCGATCTGGTGCACGAAGGAGGCGGTCCGCCTCGCGCTGCCCGGCCATGCCCAAGGCGTCGCATGCGACGGGTGCCCGCCACTGGCCCGGCTGTTCGAGCAATTTGCGCAGGGCGGTGGGGAACTGCTGATCTGCCCAATCTGCGCGAAGGCGCGCCAGATCGACGAGGGCGCTTTCGTGTCCGGCGCCAAGCTCGCGGGCGCCACGCCCATGCTGGAGTGGCTCGGCGACGCGAACGCGGCCATCTTCAGCTACTGACCGCGCCGCGGCCGGGAACGAGCCGCGGCGGGTGAGCGTTGTGTAACTCCGCCCTTCTTGAGCCGGTTGGTCGAAATCACGTCCTGACAGGCTACCCCGGGGCGGGCGTCGTCGCGGCCGCAGTGTCACGGGGCCCTGCCGCGGGCACCGCGATCTGAGCGCGGGCTCCCGGTGCACTCGATCCGGGTACCACCACGCCGCCGTGTTGACCGCGCTGCTCTTCGGACTCGCCGCCTCCAGCGCGCTCGTCCTGGGCGCGGCCGTCGGTGCGGCCTGGTCGCCGCCGCGCCAGATGACCGGCGTCCTGCTGGCATTCGCGAGCGGGGCGCTGATCTCGGCGCTCGCGTTCGAACTGTTCGAGGAGGCGTTCGCGCTCGGCGGCGCCGTCCGCTCCGGCCTGGGATTGCTCGCCGGCGCGGCCGTGTTCGTCTTCATCGACACCGCGCTGGACCGCAAGGTGGCGGGTCATGAGGGGCCGGAGGAGCGGGAGGTGGCGGCCGCCGGGGCGCGGTCCGGCGTCGGCTTCGCGCTGCTGGCGGCCGTGACGCTCGACGGGGTTCCCGAGAACCTGGCCCTGGGGGTGTCGCTTGTCGAGCAGACGTCGTGGCCGCTGCTGCTTGCGATCTTCTTCTCCAACCTGCCGGAGTCGCTCGTCGGCGCCGTGGCGATGCGCGAGGGCGGACAGGGTCGGCGCAGCGTCATGGCCACGTGGGTCGCGTGCGCGGTCCTGCTGACCGTCGCGGTCATCGGCGGCCGCGGCCTGGCCGGCGGGCTGGGCGACGAGGTGCTCGCGGTGGCGCTCGGGTTCGCCGGCGGCGCCGTCCTTGCCTCCCTGGCCGACACGCTGATGCCGGAGGCGTTCGAGCACGGCCGCCCGCTCAACGCGTTCGCCACCGCGGCGGGGTTCTTCCTCTCGTTCGTGCTCGCGGCCTGAGCCCCGCGGGGCCGGCGGGCGATCCCGCCGGCCCTCGAGCACGGCGGCTATCTGACGCGCACGATGCGGTACATCCCGAGGCGGTGGTGCTCGTTGAAGAAGCACACGAGCCCGTAGCGGCCGACGCGCGAGAACGTCACCTGCTGGTCGTCCGAGGCGCCTCCGCCGCTGATGAGCGTCTGCAGGCCGACGGGCTGGCCCGCCAGGAGGCGGGCCACCGCGCGCTCGTTGTCGCTCCGGATGGCCCGGCCGAACTGCGCCGTCGTGACGCGCGGCCGCAGCGGGAACGCGACGGCGATGTGCGGCACGCCGCCGAAGTTCTCGAAGCGGACGACGCCGCGCCGCGGGAGCGTCGTGGCGCCCCGGAAGCGGAGGTCGACCATGCGGACGGTGGCGTCCGGCCTCGGCGCCGTGGCGCCGTTGGACTGCGCGCTCGTCGTGAACGTCGAGATCCCGCGGGACGCGGGCGGGTTGTCGCCCTCGGTATCGGGCTCGGAGACCATGACGTAGGTGAGCCCCGGCTTGAGCCGGAACGTGACGTCGCGGCGGGTCTCGTCGCGCGTGAGCACGGCGCTCGCCTGGATGGAGACGAGTCCGAGCGCCTGGCTGCCGCGCGTGCGGTCGTCGCGCTCCAGCGTCGCCTGGAGCTCGTCGATCGACACGCCCGGGTTCAGGAGCCCGAAGTAGACGCTCAGCCCGAGCCTCGCCCGCGCGCGCGTGATCGTGAAGCGCGTCGGCCCCGCCGCGATCGCGCCCGTCACCTGCGCCGAGACGGCCGTCGGGCTCGCCGTCACCGCGACGGTCGGGACCGGCTGCTGGGCCATCGCGATGGCCGCGACCACGCCGGCGACCGCGAGCGCGCTCGCCAACGCCGCACCTGCCTTGAACATCCCCGCCTCCTCTCGTCTGGACCGGCCGGAGCACCGGCGCGTCGGGACCATACGTGCGCCCGCACGGGCGCGGGCGGCGACCGGCAATTTCGGTCGGATGGGTTCTTGAACTGGACGCGTTCGCGCTCAGGCGGCAGCGCGCGGATGGTCCAGGAGGGCTGTCAGGTCAGCCGCGATGTCACCGGGTGTGTCGTGGAGCTGGCGAGCCGTCGAGCTCGACGAGGACGCGCTGACGCGGCCACGCGAAGTGGGCCTCGAACGGGGCCTGCGCGGGCAGCTCGATCCGGCCGTTCACGCGCGGTCTGGGCAGGCGCGTCGCATCGACGACGGCGAGGAAGCGGTCCTCGAGCTCGCTGCGGGGTGATCGTGTCGCCCAAGCTGTGCTCGTCGAGCAGGCGCCTGATCGCCGGCACGCCGGGGCGGCCCCGGTGGCGGTCGGCCAGCTCGGCCAGCGACGTCGCGCTGCCCAGGCGGCGCGCCTCCGCCTCGTGCCCGGCGCGGGCGAGCTCGGGCCCGCTGAGATTGGCGGCGAGGTCGAGCACCGTGCGCGCCGGGGTGGTCACGGGGATCGCGCGGTGCGTGGTCACCTGGTCGGGTGCGAGGGCGGCGCGGTGGGTGCGCAGTCCGGGCCACGCGCGGCGCACGGCTCACCGTGATCTCCACGTCGACGGCGGCCGACGCGCGGATGCCCCGGAGCGCCGCGCCCGATCGATGGCTGAGGACCGCGGTGGGTCGCCCGACGAGCACGGCGGCCATCCACCGGCCCTCGCGCGAGACCATGCGGTGGCCGACCACATGCGCCCCTCGGTGCATCGGGGGCAGGCGCCCGCGCTCGATGCGGTGCGCGATCGCGCCGCGTTGGAGGCCGAGCCCGAGCAGCTGCGTGCGCGCGAAGACGCCGTGCTGCCGGGCCGCCAGCGCCGCGATCGACGGCGTCGACTCCACGCGTTCGACATTCGACATCCATGTCCGGCACAACGTCGAACGCGTCTTCCATCGCACCGGTGCTGACCGCCGTCGCGTGCCGGCGCCACACGCGTACGTCACGGCTTCGCGGCAGAGCCCACCTTCACCACGCAGGGCACCTTGAACCCGCCGGTGCCGTCCCGGAACGGTGCCAGGATCCGCGCGAACTGCGCGCGGATCCGCGCCTGCGTCTCCGGCGACTGTCGTGTCACCAGCGCGTTCATCCGCACCGTGCCCGCGATGAAGTCGGCGAAGAACGCGTCGAGGTCGTCGATCCGGTGGGTGAACGCGAAAGCGGAGACCTGCGCGTCGACGAGCCCGGCGCCCGACAGCAGCGCCGCGAACGCGGCGTGCTCTGAGTACTGGAAGAACGGCGGCCCGGGCGGCAGGTCGGCGGGCGGCGCGGCGCCGGCGGCCGCGACCGCCTCGGGCACGCCGCGCGCGTAGATCGTGCCCTCTTCGTCCCAGGTGGTCAGCCCGACCCGCCCGCCGGCGCGCGCCACGCGCGCGAGCTCGCGCACCACCGCGGGAAGGTCCGCGACGTGGGGCATGAGGAAGTTCGCGATCACCGCGTCGAATGCGCCGTCGTCGAACGGCAGCGCCGCCGCGTCCCCCTCTCGGAACTCGACGCCCGGGTGCAGCTCGCGGGCGAGCGCCACCATCTCGGCCGAGAAGTCGACCCCCACGGCGTCCGCGCCCCGCGCGGCGGCGCGCGCCGCCGCATAGCCCGGGCCGCTCGCGACGTCGAGCACGCGCATGCCCGGCCCGATGCCGGCCGCGTCGAGCAACGCCTCGACCGGCCGAGCGGTGATCGCCCCGAGCGCCGCGTGGTACGGCGCGGCGCGGCCCGCATTCCAGCCCGCGCGCTCGAACGCGCCGAAGGGGTCCCCGCCGGCCGCCGGCCCGCTCACGGCGCCCCGTCCCCAGCGCCGAGGATCGCGTCCACCGCGGCCACCTCGGCGTCCGCCGACTTCACGCGGGCGAGCACCTTCACGGCGGGCATTGCATCAGACGCGGACGGTCAGCCAGCGGGGCGCCCGGGAGAGCGGCGTCGAGCCCGGGCCGTGGCAGGCGACGGGGCCCCATCCCTCGCCGGGCGGGGCCGCCCGCCCGCGTCGAGCCCGGGCGCGGCCGCACCCCGGTCAGCCGTGCAGCTTGACCGGGTGGCCCTCGTGCGCCTCGATCCGCTCCGCCGCCGCGTGCAGCAGCTGGTGCGAGAGATCCGACAGCGCCCGGGCCGCGGCCAGGTCCTGGCCGATGACCGGAACGCTCGGATCCTCAGGCGCGCGCTTCGCCTGTCCGAAGCCGTGGAACCGCTGGTCGGCCAGCTCGAGCACCGCATCGGCGCGGGTCCGGTCGGCGTCGTTGGTGAACGTGATGCCCACGTTCCACAGGTGATCCGCCACGAGTCACCTCCTCACGTTGATCGACTCCCACCATCCTCGCGCGTCCGCGGCCGCAGCGGAAGCCCACGCACCGGCTCGCGTCCGGCCGCAATCACAACCGTTGACCGTGGCAACGAATTCGTTGATCATGGCCGCGATGGCCGCCACCGCAGAGGTCGCCGCGATCCGCGCCTTCAACCGCTTCTACACCGCCCGCATCGGCGTGCTGCGCGACGGGCTGCTCGCGACCTCGCACTCGCTGCCCGAAGCACGGGTCCTGTTCGAGCTCGGCCGGCGCGACGCCATGGACGTCGCCGACCTGCGGCGCACGCTCGAGCTCGACGCGGGCTACCTCAGCCGGCTGCTCGCCCGCCTCGAGGACCAGCGCCTCCTGCGTCGCGAGCGCTCGCCGCGGGACGCCCGCCGCCAGCGCGTCGCGCTCACCGGCGGCGGGCGGGCGGCGTTCGCCACGTTGGACGAGCGCTCGGCCGCGGAGGTCGGCGCGCTCCTCGACGGCCTGCGCGACGAGGACCGCACGCGCCTGCTCGAGGCGATGCGCACGGTGCGCGAGGTCCTCGACGGCGCGCCCCGGCCCGAGCCGTTCGTCCTGCGCCCGCTGCGCCCCGGCGACCTCGGGTGGGTGGTGCACCGCCACGGCGTCCTCTACGCGGAGGAGTACGGCTGGGACGAGACCTTCGAGGCGCTCGTCGCCAAGGTGCTCGCCGCCTTCGCCGAGAGTCACGACCCGCGCCGCGAGGCGGGCTGGATCGCGGAGGTCGCCGGCCGCCCCGCCGGCTCGGTGTTCTGCGTGCGCCGCGACGAGCGCACCGCGCAGCTGCGCTGCCTGCTGGTCGAGCCCGCCGCGCGCGGGATGGGCATCGGCGGGCGGCTGGTCGAGGAGTGCGTGCGCTTCGCCCGCCGCGCCGGCTACGCCGAGCTCGTGCTGTGGACGAACGACGTGCTCGTGGAGGCACGGCGCCTGTACGAGCGCGCCGGCTTCGCGCTCGTCGCCGAGGAGCCACACACGAGCTTCGGCCACGACCTCGTCGGCCAGACGTGGTCGCGGCCGCTGTGACCGCTCAGCCCGGCTGCTGCTCGCCGCGTCCGGCCGTCGCCTGCTCCAGGCGCCCCTCGCGGATCCGCGCCACCAGGTCCTGCGACTCCTCGCGCAGCACGCGCCCGTCCTCGAACTGGATCGCCGGCAGCTTCGCCTGACCGGTCAGCGCGATGTAGTCCTTGCGCCGGCCGCGCGGGAACGGCGGATGCTTCACCACCTCGTAGCCGATGCCGTTCTCCTCGAGCGCCTTCTGGACCTGCCAGCACGGGTGCGGCCCCTTCACGAACCCCAGCGAGCAGCGGTGCAGCCTGATCGTCATGCGCGGTCGCCTCCGGGCGGATCGTCGCCGGCGGGCGCCGCGCGGTCGCGCGCCGGCAGGTGGTCGCGGTACTCGGGGCGGCGCTTCCAGTCGGGCACCGGCGGCGTGTGGCCGGCGCGCGGCGCGTAGGCCGAGTACTCGCGCAGCTCCATGTGGTGCAGGTAGCGCGGACAGTTCGAGAAGATCCGCTCTGCGCGCACGCGGACGACGAGCTCCGCCCCCTCCCACTCCGCCATCAGCGGGTCGTCGTGGTGCAGGCTCGCGCGGCCCTGCACGCGGACGCGCCGCTGACCGCCGCTCCAGCGGATGAACAGGAGGCCGACGCGCGGGTTGACGAGCACGTTGCCGAGGCTCTTGTACATCCCGTTGCCGTCGTAGTTGGGGAAGGCGAGCTCCGACGGGCCGACCACCCGCACGAAGCCCGGCATCCCACCCTTATAGGAGACGTCGGGGAACCCGTCGGCGTCCGCCGTGGCGAGCCAGAACATCGCCGCCGCGTCGATGATCTCGCGCTGGGCGTCCGAGAACGTCGACGAGACGTTGACCTCCTCGAGGCGGTCGGCGATGCGGCGCGAGTCGAAGCGGTCCTGCAGCTCGCGTGAACCCTCGTGGTACAGGCTCATGCCAGGCCCCGCTCGGCGATCTCGCGCTGCGCCGCGGCCGTCTTCTCGACCTTCTCGATGCCGAGCGCGCGCCGCACTCCCTCTGTGCGCTCGAACTGGATGTTGGGATAGCCGACGACCTGGAAGCGGTTGCCCCACGGGTCGCGGAAGTCGAAGCTCGACCCGCGGCCGCCCAGCACGGCGAGCCCCTCGCGGCGCACCGCCTCGCGGACCGCGTCGACGTCGTCGACGACGAGCCCGAAGTGGCGGCCGTCGTCGGGGCCCTGCGTGCGGCCCTCGGCGATCGCCAGGAACTGGTCGCCCATGTCGACGAACGCCGTCCGCGGCCCCCGGCCGCGCATGCCGAAGTGAAACAGCCGGCCGTACAGGTCGAGCGCCGCGTCGAGGTCGCCGACCTCGAGCGCGACGTGGTTGATCCCGACCAGCCGGCCCTTCGCGGTCATCCGCCTCGACGCTACCGGCGGCGGCGCCCGGCGGTCAACGGGCGCGGCGCCGGACGTCCTCGAGGCGTTCGCCGCCAGTGCGGCGACGGCGGTGGCGATGGCCAGGACGGTCCAGGCCGACCGCCTGCGCAAGTCGCTCGAGGCGGCCGAGGCCGAGCTCCGCCGCTGGGCCCGCGAGCTGCACGACGAGGCCGGCGAGGGCGGCTGCACCGTCGTCCGCGCGTGGCTGCCGCTCGCCTGAGGCCGGCGAGGGCGGCTGCACCGTCGTCCGCGCGTGGCTGGCGATCGCCTGAGGCGGGCAGGAACGAGCCGCGCGGGCGCGAACCGGCACCGGTGCAGTCCGTCGTCCGGCACCCGGCCGGGGCCGCGCTGGGCGCGGCGGTCGCCGTGGCGTTCGTCGCCGCTGCCGGCGCCCGGCTGGGCGTGCCGGCGATCGCGCTGGCCGCGCCCGCCGCGCTGGCGGGCGGCTGGCTGCGCCGACGGATCAGGGTCGCCGCCCGGCGGCTGCACCGGATCGCGCGCGAGGACCCGCTCACGGGCCTGGGCAACCGGCTGCTGCTCCGGGAGCGCCTCGAGTACGAGATCCTGCGCCACGCGCGCCAGGAGCGGCCGCTCGCCGCGCTGGCGCTCGACCTCGGCGGCCTGGAGACCGTCGGCGACGACGGTGTCGTTGAGGTGGCCCGCGCCCTGCGCCGCGCGGTGCGCGCGCAGGACACGGTGGCGCGCGCCGGCGGTGGCGCGCTCTTCGTCCTCGCGCCGGAGACCGACCGGTACGCCGCCACGCAGCTGGCCGCGCGCGTCCGCGACGCGGTGGCGGATGCCGTTGCCGGGATGCGGCCGCAGCCGCCGCCCGCCGGTGTCGGCGTCGCCCTCTACCCGCACGACGCCCGCGGGCCGGAGCCGCTCATCGCCCACGCCGCGGCCGCGGCGCTGCAGGCGACGCGCGACGCCCGCGAGATGGCCCCCGAGCCCGCGCGGCGCGCCCGCGCCGCCTAGGTAGGCCTACGCCGTGTCGCCCGTGCTCTCGAGCAGCCCGCGGTCGAGCGCGTAGCGCACGAGCTCGGCGCGCGTGCTGAGGCGCAGCTTCTCCTGGATGTGCGCGCGGGATGCGACTCGACCGTCCGCACCGAGAGGTACAGCCGCGGCGCGCCGGATCGCCTCGACGAGCTCGCTGTCGGCCGCCTCCTTGCGCACGTAGCCGGTGGCGCCCGCGCGCAGCGCGCGGCGGGCGACCTCGGCGTCCGCCTGCATCGTCAGCATGACGACGCGCGTGCCCGGCGAGGCGTCCGCCACGCGCGGGACGACGAGAGCTCGCCGGGCATGTTGAGGTCGAGGACGAGCTCGACGGCTTGTGGCCGAGCACCGTGCGCACGCCGTCCTCCGCGGGCCGGCCTCGGACACGACGTCGAGGTCGCCCGTGCGCTCGAGCAGCAGGCGCGGCCCGGAGCGGACGACCGCGTGGTCGTCGGCGCGAGGACCACCGTGATCGGCGCGCTGTCGGTACCCATGCTCCGTCAACCCACCGGCCGGGCGGGCGCGGCTCACCACTCGACGATCGCGCGGCCCTCGCGGGTCGTCACGTCCGTGCCGAGCGCCGAGCAGAGCGCGGCGAAGCGCTGGAGCACCCAGCGCGCCTCGTCGCCGCGCGCGGCGCGGGTGTGGCCGTAGCGCAGCTCGAGTGGCAGCGCCTCGAGCCGCTGGGGCCCGCGCTCGTCGAGCGTCACGAGCCACAGCAGGCCGAGGTCGTTGCGCAGCTCGGCGTCGACGGCGTAGTCGTCGACGAGCTCGCCGAGGTCGAACAGGACGCGCCCGCCGACGCCCTGGAAGACGTGCGCGGAGTGCCCGGCCACGAGCGTGGCGCCCGCCGCGACCAGCTCCGCGGCGGCGGCGCGCACGTGCGCGACCGGCTCGGCGCGCATGTTGGGGCCCCAGTGCGGG
>DATAAR010000299.1:0-22221 GCA_036259975.1 Solirubrobacteraceae bacterium
GTGCCCGAGCCGCTCGGGCGCGGCGTGGTCGCCGGGGCGTCGTGGACGGCTGAACGCGTGCTGCCGGGCCGGCGCCCGGCGCGCGCCACCCCTGCGCTGGTCGGCGCGGTCGCCGGCGTGTGCGCCCGCCTGCCGGTCGCGGGCGGCCCGCCCACCGCGCCCATCGAGGACCTCGGGGCGGCGGCTGCGCTACTTCCGACGCGCTCGGCCGCGCTGCGGGCGCTCGCGGACCGCCTCGGCCCGAGCCTGGCCGCGCTGCCGGGCGTGCAGCGGCACGGCGACCTCTGGACCGGCAACCTGCTCGTGCACCGCGGGCGCCTCACCGGCATCGTGGACTGGGACGCCGCCCACCCGGCCGGCGTGCCGGGCGCCGACCTCGTCCAGCTCCACGGCGCCGACGCGCGCCGCCGCGCGCACCGGCCGCTCGGAGCGGCCGTCCTGGCGCGGCCGTGGCGCTCGCGCGCGTTCTCCGCGGCGACGGCCGCCTACTGGGACGCCGTCGGGCTGGCCCCGGACCCCGACGTGCTCGACCTGGCCGGCATCGCCTGGTGGGCCACCGAGGTCCACCACACGCTCGTGCGCCTGCCGCACCGCGCCGCGGACGCGGCCTGGGTCGCGGCGAACGTCGACGCGGTCCTCGCGGGCCTCAGCGCGCGGTCCGCGCCGCTTCGCGCGTGAGCACCCAGATCGCCGCGTTGGCCAGCGCGAGGAGGAACCAGAAGTAGCGCTGGAAGGTCAGCTGCAGGAAGATGCCGGTCGCCAGGTACGCCACGAGCGACAGCGCGAACGCCCGCGCGAGATCGGCCAGCTCGGGGCGCCACGCGGCCGTCCAGAACCGCGCCAGCCGCCAGAGCTGGACGATCGTCGTGATGACGATGGCGAGGAACGCGAAGAGGCCGAGCAGGCCCACGTCCGCGGCCAGCTCGAGGTACAGGTTGTGGGCGCGGCGCCTGGTGTCGAGGAACCGCAGGTCGAGGTCGTTGGCGTAGCGCTGTGAGTACTCGGTGAAGAACTGCCCGGGCCCGACGCCCAGGATCGGGTGGTCGGCGAAGACGTTGAGCGCCGCCAGGTTCTCGGTCGCTCGCCCGCGGATCGCGTTGTCCGCGGCGTTGCGATCCTCGGAGGTCGCTGCCGCGACGCCCTCGAGCGATTGCAGGCGGTCCACGTATCGCGGCGCGAAGGTGACCACGAAGCCGGCGAGGACGACGCCCACCACCAGGATGTGGCGCACGCGCACGAACCCGCTGGCCAGCATCGCGAGCGCGAGCAGCCCGAGCGCGACGCCCGCGCCGCGCGACAGCGTCAGGATGATCCCGCTCAGGATCAGCAGGGCGGAGCCGACCGCGGCGACCCGGAGCTCCGCCCGCCGCTCGACTCGGGCCGCCCACACGGCGAGCGGCACCAGCACGAGCATGATCTGCGCGAAGCGGTTCGTCTCCCCGATCGGCCCGGCCAGGCGGCTCGACGTCTCGGCGTTCGTCCTCTGCGCGAGGCCGCCGAGCGCGGAGCCGGTGGTCCCCGTGAGCTCCTGCCAGATCGAAATGGCGCCCATCGTCGCCCCGGCCAGCAGCAGCGCCCAGACGACGATGCGCAGGACTCCGGGCGTGCGCACCGAGTTCGTCACGAGCAGGTACAGCACGAGCCCCTCGGTCAGGAAGACCGTGACCGCCTCGGCGCTTGCGGGATGCGATCCCCCGTGCAGCGATGAGATGACGAGGACCGCGAGGTACACGATCATGAGCCCGAGCGCGGGCGTCAGCACGATCGCCTCCCGGCGCACCAGGACGTGGGCGACGAGCGGAATCAACAGCAGCGCCACGGCGAGCTGGCCCACGACGTTCGCGCCGGTCGCCTGTGCCACAAGGACCGGGATGTTGAGGTAGAAGACGAACGCGAACGCCGCGGTGGCGCCCTCGGGCCGGGCGATGATCGCGACGACCAGCGGGATGAGCGCGAGCGCGATTAGCCACAGCCGCCCCGACGCGAGCCCGACGCCGAACAGCACCGCGGTCACGCCGGGGAGCAGGAGCCGCCCCAGCGGCGGCGCGGAGATGGGACGCTCGATGACGCCGGCGCTCATGCCTCGCGCCTCGGCTCCCAGCGGTCGATCTCGCGCCGGCGGACGACGTTCCACACGGCCCGCAGCGACGCGGCGTTGACCAGGCAGAAGTACGCGGGCACCCCGAGCAGCGGCGTCCGCTTCGGCGCCCGCCCGCCGAGGAGGAGGCCGACAGTGCCGAGCGCGTACACGATGCCCTGCACCGCCGCGAGCGCACGGAACGGCGCCGAGCGCCGGGCGAGGACGGCCGCGCTCAGCCCGAGCACCATCAGCGGCACCGCCATGAGCCGGCGCAGCACCTTGTGCGAGACGAGCTGCAGCGCGTAGAAGCCGTGCCGCCGCGGGTTGAGCAGCTCGCGGCGCGCGATCACGGCGTTCAGGCCGCGCGTCATGACCCGCACCTTGCGCTCGAACTCGACCTCGCCCGAGCGCCCGACCGGCTCGAACGCGACCGCGTCGGGCGCGAACACGAGCCGTCGCCCCTGGGCGATGACAGCGGTGGAGGTGGCGAAGTCGTCGGTCACGCCGCGCGGCACGGAAGCGAACAGCTCGCGCCGCACAGCGTAGATCGCGCCGGTGGCCGAGATCACGTTGCCGCCGAGGCTCTCGGCGGTCTTGAGGACGCGGTCGAGGTCCCAGTAGCGGCGCTCGCCGCTCGCCACCGCCGCCTCGCCACCGCCCGCGAGGTAGCGCTGGTCCCCGGCGACGCCGCCCACCTCCGGGTCGGCGAACGGCGCGACGAGCGCGCGCAGCGCGTCGGGCGCGTAGATGCTGTTCGCGTCCGAGAACACGAGGATCTCGCCGGTCGCCACGGCCACGGCGGCGTTGAGCGCGCCGGCCTTGCCGACGCGCGACAGGCTCAGCACGCATACTCGGTCGTCCCCGCTCGCGCGCGCGATCGCGTCCGTGCCGTCGTCGCAGCCGTCGCAGGCGATGACGACCTGCAGGCGGTCGTGCGGGTAGTCGAGCGCGCGCAGGTTCTCGATCTTGGCCGCGATCGAGTCCGCCTCGTTGTGGGCCGCGATGACGAGGGTGACCGACGGCGTCACCGGCGCGGAGCGATGCGGGCGCGGGCGCAGCCGCGCCCGCAGGATCACGAGCACGGGGAACGCCACGTACGTGTACGCCACGAGCGCGGCCGCGGCGGCGAACACCGCGCGGGTCATGCGGCCGCCTCCGCTCCGAATCGCCGCGCGAGCTCGGCGGCGCTGGCGTCGAGGTCGAACTCCGCGAGCACCCGGCGGCGAGCGGCCCGGCCGAGGCGCTCGCGCAGCAGCGGGTCGGCCTCCAGCATGCGTAGGGCATCGGCGATCGCGCGCGCGTCGCCGGGCGGGACGAGGAGGCCGCTGACGCGATCCTCGACGAGCTCCGGGATGCCGGAGATCGCGCTCGCCACCACCGGCAGCCCGCAGCTCATGGCCTCCATCAGCACGACGGGGATGCCCTCCCGCCGGCCCTGCCGCGTGGGCACGCTCGGCGCGACAAGGCAGTCGGCGCTCCGCAGCGCCTCGGCGATCTCGGTTCGCGTGCGCGGGCCGGCCAGGACGACGCGCTCCTCGAGCCCGGCGTCGCGGATGCGCCGGGCGAGCATGTCGCGGTCCGGCCCCGACCCGATGAGCCGGCACGAGACCTCCACGCCCTCGCCGGCCAGCAGCCGGCAGGCCTCGATCAGGTGGGTCTGGCCCTTGACCTCGTGCAGCGTCCCGACGGACACGATGGCCAGCGGCCGGCCGCCGCCCGCGGGCCGGATGTCGGCGGGCGCGAACAAACGCGTGTCGACGCCGGCGCGCACGACGTGGACCTTGTCGGCGAAGCGCTCGCCGCACTCCGACAGGATCAGGCGCCGGTTGTCCTCGGAGATGGTGGCGACGAACGCCGCCTCGGCGACCTTCCTGTCGAGCATGCGCCGGTCGATGTGCAGGTCGGAGCCGTGCGCGGTGAAGCTGAACGGGATCCCGGTCAGCCGCCCGATGACCAGGCCGGCAACCGCGGGGTGGTTGGCGAAGTGGCAGTGCACGTGCGTCACGCCGTCGGCCTGCATCAGCCGGGCGGCGTGCGCGACCTTGGGGAAGATCCCGATCGCGCCGACGAAGAAGTTCGCGCTCGGCCACGTGCCGGCCAGGACGTCGCGCCACGCGCGCACGTAGGCGCGCCGGCGCCGGCGGAGCCAGTGCAGCTGGCTGGCCAGGATCTCGGCCGAGATGAACGGCTGGTAGCGCGCGCGGGCGGCCACCTCGAGCGCGCCGGGGTGCGCGAGCGGCGCGCGCTCGCGCAGCAGCGGATAGACGTCGACGGGCACGCCGCGCTTCTCCAGCGCGAGCAGCTCGGCCAGCACGAACGTCTCGGTCAGCTTCGGGAAGCGCGACATCACGTAGGCGACGCGCGCGCGGCCGGCCGGCGCCGGCCGCGCGGGCGCTTCTGCGGGCCGGCGCACCGCGAGCTGCGCGCGGAGCAGCGCGCGCGGCGTGCGGCGGCCGACGTTGATGCGCCCGAGCATCAGCCAGTCGGGCCGGTCGAGCGCGTTGACCCCGCGGGCGGTCGTGAACGCGATGCGGATGCCGGTCCGCTCCAGCACCTGCGCGGCGTCCGGGGGCACGCCGCCCCCGGGGAAGGCGAACGCCGCCGGCGCGCGGCCGGTGTGGCGGTGCAGGTCGTCGACCGATCCGGCGATCTCCTGGGCGGCGCGGTCGGCCGGCACGCGGTGCAGCAGCGGATGGTCGCGGGAGTGGGCCGCCAGGTCCACGCCGTCGGCGGCGAGGCGCCGCAGCTCGGGCCACGACAGCACGCGCGCCCGGGGCGGAGGCGCGCCGAGGCGGTCCACGACGTCGTCGACGAGCGCCATCGCCTCGTCGTGGGGCAGGCCCTTCACGTGGTCGCGCAGCGCGCGGTACGCGCGGCGGCGCAACGCCGGAGTGCGCAGCGGCAGCGACCCGAGCGGCGTGGCGACGGCGTCCCGGCCGGCCGCGAGCGCGGCATGGAGACGGTCCCACCAGAACGACCGGTCCGGGCGGCCGGGGAAGCCGGTGGGCACGAACAGGGTCGCGGGCAGACCGTGCTGACGCAGCACCGGCCAGGCATGCGTCGCGAAGTCGGCGTACGCGTCGTCGAACGTCACCAGCACCGCGTGGCGGGGGAGCGCCGCGCTGCCTTCGCGCGCGCGCAGGACGGCGTCGAGCGACACCGCGCGCCCCGTGCCCGCCAGCCAGCGCATCTGGCGCCGGAACGCCGCGGGCGTCGCGCTCATGATGCCCGGCGGCCCGTCGCGGGTGTCGCCGATGCGGTGGTACGTGAGCACCGCGAGCGTGGGGGCGCTAGCCGGCATGCGCGGCCTTTCGCACCAGGCGCCCCGAGACCGCGCCGAGCTCGGCCACGGCCGGCCACGGGTCGTCGCGGCAGAGGAGGTCGAACCCGTCGCGCGGCAACGGCAGGCGCAGCGCCGCCGCGACCGCGGCGCGCCGCCGCGGCGCGGGCAAGAACGGGTAGCGGCGTTGGCGGCGCAGGACGGACGCGATCCAGACGAGCTCAAGCCCGATGTTGCGCGACCGCACGCCGACCACCGGCCCGGGGCGCGCGGCGCCGTCGAGGCGGCGGCCGAGGTGCAGCTCCACGAGCCCGACCGGGAAGTCGACGCCGCTCTTGACGGCGAGCGGCAGTGAGCCCCAGATCCGGCCGTTGACCTCCATCAGGACCGGGCCGTCGGGGCCGACGCGGAACTCGACCATCGCCAGGCCGGTCCACTCGAGCGCGGCGAGCAGGCGGGTCGCGTGGCGGTACAGCTCGGCATCGAGGGGCACGCCCTCGCGCAGGGCGCTCGCGCCGCCGGTGATCGGCACCTCGTGCAGGCGCCGGTGCTGGAACGCGGCGAGCGGGCGCCCGCGGTCGGCAAGGAGCTCGACGCCGTGGCCCTCGCCGGCGCGGTACTCCTGCAGCAGCGCCGTGCACCGGCCGCGCAGGCGCCCGACCTCCTCGGCCAGCGCCTGGGGGCCCTCCGCGTAGGCCACCTCGAACGCCTCGACGGCGCCGTCGCGGTACACGCGCGAGGCGAGCGGCTTGACCACGACCGGCCATCCGAGCGCGGGCGCGGCGGCGAGCGCCTCCTCGACGGTCCGGGCGAGCGCCGTCCGCGGCGTCGGCACGCCGAGCTGTCGCCCGAGCGCGAGCGTCGCGCTCTTGTCGGTCACCGTCTGCAGCGCGCCGGGATCCGGCACGGCCAGCGCGCAGACGCCGTCGAAGCGCGCCCGCGCGGCGGACAGCGGCAGGAGCACCTCGTCGCTGACCGGCACGATCAGGTCGATCCGGCGCCGCATCGCCTCGACCAGCAGGACGTCGATCGCGGCGTCGGGCGCGCGCGCCGGGTCGGGGTACAGCACGCGGTCGGTCGCGTAGCGCGAGCGGAACCCCGCGCTCCGCGGCACGTGGTCGGCGGCGACCACCTCGACGCCCCGGCGCCCGAGCGAGCGGATGAACGCGATCGCGCTGCCGCGCGCGGCGTCCGTGACGAGGACGCGCGGCGCGCCGCTCATCGGCGCCCCGCATGCTCGCGGATGATGCCGGCCACCTCATCGATCACCGCGCCGAGCGGCTGCGTCGCCGACACCACGGCGAACGAGCCCGCGACCTCGCCGGCCTGGGCGAGCCCGAGGTAGTCGGCGCGCCGGCGGGTGAGCGACGCGATCGTGCCCTCGCCCTTGCGGGCGTAGAGCACCTCGGGCGGCGCGTCGAGGAAGACCGCGAGGTCCGGCCGCGGGTAGGCGTGCCAGAGCATCCACCCGTGGATGCGGCGGGTCAGCGGCCGCCCGGCGCCCGCGACGTCGAACGCGTGATAGTCGGCGAGGAAGTGGCGGTCGAACACGACGATCGACCCGCGGGCCCGGTACGCCTCGGCGATGAGCTGGCGGTACCACTCCTCGGCGAGGCGATTCGCGAGCCGCAGCGCCGCGCGCGCGCCGCCGCCCCGTCGGCGTCGCGCCTCGCCGGCACCGTTCGGGCTCGCGCCGTTCGCGCCGCCGGCACCGGCGGGGCCGGTGCCGTTGGCGTGCGCGCCGTCGTGCCCGCGTGCGCCGGCGGCACGCTTGATCGCGTCGGCGAGGCGGCTGGTGAGGAGGCGCCGGTTGCTCGAGGCGCCGCTGACGCCCATGTAGAGGTAGCGCACCGGAAGATCGGTCTCGCGCTCGAGCGCGCGCGCCACTGTGGTCTTGCCGGCGCCGTCGCAGCCGATGAGCGCGACGGTGAGGCCCGTGCGCCGGGCGCGGGTCCGCGTCGTCGCGGTCATCGCCGCGCTCCCGCCCGGGGGCCGTGTAGCGTGACGCGATGCCGCCCGCCCGCATCGACTACGACGTGCACGGGCTCGCCGGCGTGCGCGTGCTCGACGCAACGCCCGCCGACGCGGCGGCGATCGACCGCCAGCTCGGCGGCCTCCGGGCGCCGCTCGATCGGGAGCCGGACGTCGTCGTGCGCTTCGTGGACCGCCTCGACGTCGCGGGCCCGGTCCGCCTGCTCGGTGTCGGCGAGGCGGGCTTCGGCGACGACGCGTTCCTGCTCCTGCGCAGCCGCCACAAGGCTCGCGCCCGCGTCCGCGTGGAGGTCGAGCGGATCGGGCGCGGCTGCGAGATCGTGTCCGAGCGCGGCGTCCCGGCGATCCCGCTGCTGGTCGCGACCGTGAACCTGTCGGTGCTGGCCAACGGAGCGCTGCCGCTCCACGCCTCCGCGTTCTGCCACGGCAGCACCGGCGTGGTCGCGACCGGCTGGTCGAAGGGCGGCAAGACCGAGTCGCTGCTGGCCTTCATGGCCCGCGGCGCGCGGTTCGTGGGCGACGAATGGGTCTACGTCGAGCCGGACGGCGCGCGCGTCCACGGCCTGCCCGAGCCGATCCGTCTGTGGGACTGGCAGGTGCGACAGCTCCCGCGCGTCCAGGACCGCATCGGGCCGCGCGACCGCGCCCGGCTGCGCGCGCTGCACGTGGCCGCGGCCGCCGCCCGCGCCCGCGGCGCCGGTCGCGTCGCCGCGCTGCTGGAGCGCCAGCTGCACGTCGACGTGGCGCCGGACCGGCTCTTCGACGGGTCCGTCATCGCGCTGTCGGGCGGATTCGACCGGCTCTTCCTGATGCATAGCTGGGAGGCGCCGGAGATCCGCGTGCGGCCCGTCGCCGGCGAGGAGGTCGCGGCGCGGATGGCCGCCTCGCTCGAGCACGAGCGCGGCCCGCTCACCGCCTGCTACGAGCAGTTCCGCTTCGCCTTCCCGGACCGCGCCAACCCCGTGATCGAGGACGCCCCCCGACGCGAGCGCGCGCTGCTCGAGCGGCTGCTCGCCGGTCGCGCGGCCTACACGGTCGACCATCCCTATCCCGTGCGCCTCGATGGCCTCTACGAGGCGATGAGCCGCCTCTGCTGACGTCACGCGCCGGACCGCCTGAAGACCACCGCGACGGTCCGCGCCATCAGCCACAGGTCGTATCGGACGGAGCGCCGGCGGATGTACTGCATGTCGAGGCGCAGCCGCTCGTCGAAGGTGGAGACGTTGCGGCCCTCGAGCTGCCAGAGCCCGGTGATGCCCGGCGTCACGTCCAGGCGGCTCGTGTGCCAGAGCTCGTAGCGGGAGGCGGCGAACGAGGTCGGCCGCGGGCCCACGAGCGACATGTCGCCGCGCAGGACGTTGAGCAGCTGAGGCAGCTCGTCGAGGCTCGTCGCGCGCAGGAAGCGCCCGACGCGGGTGATCCGGGGGTCGTTGGGAATCTTGAAGTCAGGCGGGGGCAGCACGTTCAGGTGCGCGAGCGCCGGCTTGAGCTGCTCGGCGTCGGCGACCATCGTCCGCAGCTTGAGCATCTTGAAGCGCCGGCCGTCGCGGCCCGTGCGCTCCTGGCCGAACATCGGCGGGCCCGGCGAGTCGATCATGATCGCGATCGCGCACAGGATCAGGATCGGCAGGACGACGATGAGCACAAGCGAGCAGATCAGCAGGTCGAGCGCCCGCTTTCCCACGAGGTAGCGTCGGCTCGGGCGATGCAGCACGGCGCCGGGTCAGTCCGCCCCGCCCGGGACCGCCCCGGGCGGGTGGGCCGGGTGGGCGGGGAGGTCGGGGAGCACGCGCCACTCGCGGCCCGGGCCGGCGGGCACGTGCCGGCGGTCGCGGTGGGTGACCGCCGCGCGGAGCGCGCGGCCGGTGACGCCGTGCTCAGGGAACGTTGCAAGCGCGACGTCCGAGCCGGCGGCGAGCGCCGGCGAGCCGGCGCGCATCCGCGCGAGCATCGCCTCCGCGCCCGCGGCGTCGGTCTCGGGGAGGAGCACGAAGACCGCGCCGTCGTCAGACCACGCGCAGTCGCCCGCGCGCACGCTCGCGCTCAGCTCCGCCTCGAGGCGGCGCAGCGGGTCGCCCGGCCGGCCCTCACGGCGCAGCCGCGCCGCGAGGGATCTGTGGCCGGACGACTCGTCCGGACTCACCCGGACCAGCGTTAGGGCGTGGCGGTAGCGCCGGCTGCGATCGAGCTCGCGGCTGAGCGCGTCCCACGGGTCGCCGTGCGCAGGCTCTGTGCGCTGGCCGGCGCCGCGGATGGTGGCCTTGCCCGCCACCGGCGACGCTGATCTACGGTCGCCCCGGCGGCGGCCGGGTCGGCGGAAGCCGTTCCCACTCCATCCCATGGAGGCGATGCTAAGAGGCTGTGAATCAGCCCACCACGGCTGATCGAGCGGGATTTCGGCCAGTGCTCGGCCGGGCGCTGGGACGCCCTCTGGACGATGGTCTAGGGGTGCCCGCACCGGGTCCCTCAGCCGGCCTGCGTGACGAGCCGGCGAACCCGTCCGTCGTCGGCCGAACGCGCCCCGGCGCCGTGTCCGGGAAGGGCCACGAGGCCGTTGACGAGCGCGTAACGGCTGGCCTCCGTGCGGTTGGACACGCCGAGCTTGCGGTAGATGTTGGACAGGTGGAACTTGACCGTCTGCTCGGTCACCCAGAGCTGGCGGCCGATGCGCGCGTTGGTGTTGCCTTCGGCGACCGCGCGCAGGATCTCGAGCTCGCGCGGCGTCAGCGGACAGCGGTGCTCGACCCTCGCCGGAGCCGGCTCGGGGTCGGGCGACGCGGCCGGGCTGCCGTTCGTGGCGCGCCCGTTGACGGAGGCGAGGTCCGCGACCGGCGCCGCGGCGGGCGCCGCGGCCGGCCGGTCGACCACCGGTGCGGGCGTCGCGCCGCGCATCGCCGCCGACAGCACCATGGCGCCCGCCTCCAGCACCTCGTGGAGCGCCGGATGCTCGAGCGGCGCCGACAGCAGCAGCACCATCGCCTGCGGTGCGGCCTCGCGGATCTCGTTGACGTGCGCGATGCCGGCATCCGCGTCGCGCAGGCCGTCCACGACGACGATGTCGGGCTGCGCTTCGCGTACCGCGTCGCGCACGCTGCGCCGGCCGTCGATGACGCCGAAGAGGTTGACCCCGGACGAGTAGCGCAGCGCGAGCCGCATTGCGTGGACGATGAAGGCGTCGTTGCCGACGATGAACAGGCGTCTCATGCCTGGCCTCCGTTATTCGTGCGTGAGCGTCCCGCCGGAGCGGGCGCGGGGTGATCCCATCCCGGAGCGCGATCGCCGGCGACGGCGATCGCCTCCGTCCTGGAGTGGACTCCGAGCTTGGCGAAGACCGAGGAGAAGTGGCGCTTGACGGTGGTCTCGGCGACGCAGAGCCGCGCGGCGATCTCCGCGTTGGTGAGGCCGTCGGCCGCGAGGCGCAGCACCTCGCGCTCGCGGTGCGAGAGTGGAAGCGCCTCGAGGTCCGAGGCGGCGTCGCGCGGCACGGACGCCTGGCCCAGCCACACCGACTGAACGACGACCGGCAGGGTGAAGGCCATCTGCGACGCGATGACGACGCCCTCGGCGCCCGCCGCGAGGGCGCTGCGCACCGCGCGCCGGTCGGCCGCGCGCAGGATGACCACGACGCGCGTGCGGGAGAGCGCGCTCGACAGCCGGCGCGTGGCGCCGGCGTCGGCGGGCCCGTCGTCCCAGGCGTGGACGGCGACGTGCGGCGGGCGGTCCGCGCACGCGTGCACGAGGTCGTCGGCCCACGTGGCTTCCGTCACGGGCATGATGCCGTGCCGCCGCAGCACCTCCCCGATTCGCCCGCGGAGGGGTTGCTCGGCGGCGACCCCGACCAGCAGGTCGCCGGTCATGCCGACATCGCCTCGAACTGCGACTCTTCGTCCCACGGCGATGGCAGCAGGCGCTGGACCGTGGCCGGGGCGGAGCCGAGCTCGCAGAGCGCGACGACCGCCGCCGCCCGGCCACGGTGGTGCAGGCAGTGCACCGAGCGCACCGAGCGCCCGAGGCGGTCGGCGATCTCCTCGGGGGTAAGCCCGACGAGATGGCGCAGGACGAGCACGTCGCGCTGGCCGGCGGTCAGCGAGGACAGCGCCTCGCGGAGCGACGCCCGGCGGTCCGAGCCGATCTCGTCGCTCCGGGCGTGCCGGGCATGCACGTCCTCGCACGGAACCGCGCGCGCGCGGCGGATGTGGTCGATCGCGACGTTGCGCGCCACGCGCAGCACCCACGCCCGGAACGGCGCCTCGCGCGGCTGGTAGCGCCACAGCTCGGTCAGGAGCTTGGCGAAGATCTGCTGCGTCACGTCGTCGGCGTCGTCGCGGTCGCCGACGATCCGCGCGACGTACGCGCGCACGCCCGGTGCCAGGCGCACGTAGAGCTCGCGCATGGCGTCGCCATCGCCCGCCTTCGCGCGGGAGACTAGACGCCGAAGCGTCCGCTCGTCATCCTCCAATGCGGAATCAGCGCTCGTCGGCGGCGTCGCCGAACGGCGCTCCGGGCAGGCGCGAGCCCGACCCATCCCTTCCCCAGTCATTTCGACTCCCCCAAGGTGTCGGGACCCGGCTTCCTCCGGCGTCCAATCGGCAGCCTAGGCACCGACTTGCGAGAACCCGGTTAGGCCTGCTGTTTAAATCGTGTTGTGGGGACCAAGTTTGATGTAGGCCGATCAGGCCGCGTCTCATCCGATCGACTGGTGTCCGGGCTCCTCCGTTCGGACGAGGCAATGTGCGAAAACGTGACTTCCCCGCGGGCGCCGCCGGGGATACCGTTGTCGCCAGACAACCACCCCGGGAGGGGGTGCCTCAGGATGGATCCGTTGCGGGCGGTGGGAGAGGACTCGTCCCGCGCACCAGGAATCGGCCCCGCCAAGGACCCGGAGCGATCTGGTGGCGGGCGGTACAGACAAGAGAATCAGGAGCCCGGACGCGCCGTCGACGCGCTGGCCGTCGACGTCTTCGAGCGTCACCCGTACGGCATCGTCGTGGTGAGCCGCCACGGGGAGGTGCTCGCCCACAACGTCGCCGCGCGGCGCCTCCTGGGCGATCTCGCGCACCGGCTCGACGTGCCGGGCGCCCGCCCGCTGTGTCCGTGGGTGTGCTGCCGCGACGAGGGCGGGATGCTCGCCGACGACGCGTGCCTCTTCGAGCGCGCGGCCGACGCCCACGAGGCCCTGCCCGAGGTCCGCGTCGACCTGCCGCCGGGCGCCGGGGCGCCCGCGCTGTGGATCACGGCCGCGCCGCTGCGGCGCGACGGAGGCACCGCCATCGTGGAGATGCGCCCCGGTCAGGCGAACGACCGCCGCCGGCGGACCATCCCGCACTGGACGCACGGCCCGACGCTGCGCATCTTCGTGCTCGGCCGCACGCGGGTCGAGAGCGTCGAGGGCCCCATCGGCGGCCGCTGGCTCGAGAACCGGGCCGGCCAGGTGTTCAAGTTCCTCGTGGCCGAGCGGCATCGCGTCGTGTACGCCGACGAGCTGGTCGAAACGCTGTGGGCTGATGCCGGCGTCCGCAGCCTGCCCGGCGTGCGCTACTTCATCCACGAGCTGCGCGACCGGCTCGAGCCCGGCCGCCCGCGCGGCGGTCACTCGTCGTTCGTGCTGCGGACGAAGGGCGGCTACATGATCGACCGCTCACGCGTGCGCGTGGACGCCGACGAGTTCGAGCGCGACGTGAACGCGGGACTGGCGCACCTGGAGACGGGCGAGCGCGAGGCCGCGCTCGAGGACCTGGAGCGCGGCATCGCCATGTACGGCGGCGACTTCATGGCCGACGAGCCCTACGCGGACTGGGTGATCGTCGAGCGGGACCGCCTGCGGCGCGTGGCGGCGAAGGCGCTGCGCGCGCTGAGCGACCTGCGCGCGCAGATGGGCGACATCGAGGGCGCGGCCGCGGACCTCGAGCGGCTCGCCGAGCTCGAGCCGTACGACGTCGACGTGCACCGCAAGCTCATCACGATCGCGCTGCGGCTCGGCCGCCGCACCGAGGCGGTGCGCCGCTACGACACCCTGCGGCGGCGGATGTTCACGACGTTCGGCGAGGATCTCGACTTCACCCTCGCCGACGTCGGAACGGCCTGATCGCCGCACACCGCGGGCCTCACCTCACCCCGTGAAGGTCGGCCGCGTCTGAGCCTGCGCACAGCGGCGGATCGTCGCGCGCAGGGTGCGGGTTCGCGGCGTCGCGCGCTCGGTGAACCGGACGCGGGCGACGACGCGATCGACCGCGGCGCGCGGCGGGAGCTGCACTGCGAACCGGCGCTGACCGCGGCGGGCGCGGACGGTCGCCACGCGGCGGCCGTTGACCGAGAACGTGACGCTGCGCACGTTGCCGGCGCGGACGCTGACCGTGTAGCGGCGGCTGACGCAGCGCTGCGGAGCCTGGAGCGCCGCCGCGGAGCGGGTCACGCGCACGGGCGAGACGCCCTGGGCCGGCGCCGGGGGCGCCGCCGCCGGCAGGGAGCTGGACGACGGAGGCGTGGCGGCCGGCGCAGGCGCGCTCGGCGTCGGTGCGGAAACCTTCTCGTTGACGAAGGTGCACGCCTTCTGCTCGTCGGGGCTGAGCTCGATCGTGGCGGTCGCCGACGGGATGTCGATGATGAACGCGTCCTCGGGGTCCGGGTCCGGTGGCGTCGCGACGCACTGGATGTCCACGAGGCGCCAGCCGGCCTTCGCCGCCTGCGTCACCTTGAACGCCTGCCCCCGGCAGAGCGGGATGGCCTGCGACTGGCCGTCGCGCAGCTGGAACGTCACGTCCGTCTCGGTGCCCGGGCAGGCGGGACCGGTGAGGTGGAAGCTGAACGCGGCGGGATCGCCCGCCGGTTGCGTGCGCTGCGTGATCGTGATGGTGGCGGCGGCCTGGGCGGCCTGGGCGGCGACGCCGAGGGCCAGGCAGGCGGTGACGGCGGCGAGCGCCGTTCGGACGGCGCGCCGCGCCACGCTGGACGTCGCGATCGAGTCTGGCATCTGTTGCCTTTCCACCGGCCGATGGTGGGACCTGTGTGCCCTCCCTGGCGCCGGTCTTGCAAGGGGCGTCCGAATTATGGACGGGGCGTCAGATCTGCGGTAGGCGAGGACCGGAAGACTCCCCGAAGGGCGGGTCTCGACCATAGGGGGATCCCCGTGTCAGGCGTAGCGGCGCGCCGCCGTGACCCGCGCCGGACGCGTACGGGGGACGCGCAGGCGGGCCGGCACGAGATCACGCCACGTGAGCTCGGCCGAGGCCGCGCTCGCCGCCTCGCCGTACACGAGGACCGCGCGCAGCGAGATCACGAGGGCGAGCGTCAGGCGCGACAGTCGCATGCGCGCGGGTCTTCCCCCTGGTATGCCAGGTCCAACGGCCGACGTCGTACCGCGAACATCCCGGGCTCAGTCGGCCTTGCGCCGCAGCTCCGCCGCCGTTTCCTCGTGCGCGCGGCGGTCGCGCTCCTCCGCCGGGCCCACCGGCGCCATCCGCTCGCCGTGGTCCGACGGCGGCGGCGACTCGCCGAGGCTCTCGTGGCCGGGCTCGTCCCGGCTCATGTTCAGCGGCCGCTGCGACCAGCCGAGCCGGCCGAGCTCCTCGGCGACCGTTCGGTCGACCTCGCCCTCGCCGCCCGACTGCGCCAGGTCGAGCGGCGGCTGGCCGTGGCGCTCGCGCCATGCGTTGACGAGCCACTCCGCGCGCTGGAAGCTCGGGCTGAGCTCGCCGTCGCGGCGCCACACTTTGCGTGCGAGCGCGCGGTAGAGCTCCGTCCCGAACTTCTCGTCGGCGGCGCGCTGGGCGATCGTGTCCCGGTCGTCGTGCAGCCCGCGCTCGGGGGCCGTCATCTCGGTCATGGCCCCGCGATACCCGTGGCGGCGGGCCGCTCCCCGACCGCAGCGGTCCGGCGTGAGGTCAGCGATCGCACCGCGCGGCGCGTTGCGCGCCCGCAAGGACTTGCGCGCGCGGGGCCGGGGCTGATAGGGGTCGTATCGGTCGTTGGGGGCAATGCGCACCGAGGTGCACACGAGACGTCCGTTCGGCGCCGACGAGGAGGACGTGGCCGGCTGGCGCGTCCTGCGCGTGACCGGCGAGGTCGGCGGCGAGACCGCCGGGCTGCTGGCGACGCTCGTCCTCTACGCGGTCCGCCGCGGCGCCCGCAACGTGTGCCTCGACCTCAGCGAGCTCGAGCGCGTCGACCCCGCCGCGGTCGAGGCCCTGCGGCGGTGCGAGCGCGCGGCCCGGTACGAGGGCGGCCGGCTGGCGGTGATCCCGCCGGACGACCCGGTCGTCGCCGAGGTGCTCGAGCGCAGCGGCGTGCGGCACCACGTGCGGCTGCTCGCGCGGCGCGAGCAGCTCGCGGCCGACGCGTAGGGGCGGGCTCGACCGGGCGTCTACGGCACGCGGACGCCCGACGTGGGCCGCTCGGCCCGGACGCGGCAGAACGCCTCGACGACGACCGGGTCGAACTGGGCGCCCGCGCAGCGGCGCAGCTCCGCGAGGGCGGCCTCGTGGCTCATGCGCGCCCGGTAGGGGCGGTCCGAGGTCATCGCGTCGTAGGCGTCGCACACCGACACGATCCGCGCGCCGAGCGGGATCTCGTGGCCGCGCAGGCCGTCGGGGTAGCCGGTGCCGTCGTAGTGCTCGTGGCTGGCGCGCACGATCCGGGCGACCGGGCGCAGGGCCAGCGCCGCGCCGAGGATGCGCTCGCCGATGAGGGTGTGGCGGGCGACGAACGCCCACTCCTCGGGGTCGAGCTTGCCCGGCTTGTCCAGGATGGCGCTGGGAACCGCGATCTTGCCGATGTCGTGCAGCTCGGCCGCCTGGCGCACGTGGTGCAGGCTCTGGCCCGCGAGCCCCAGCTCGCGGGCGACGACCTCGGCGAGCTGGCCGACGTCGTGGACGTGATCGCCCAGGTCGGGGTGGTGCTCCTCGAGCGCCCTGAGCAGCACGTCGCGGCTCTGCTCGTCGGCCGACCTCCGCGCGCTCGCCTTGTCGGCGTACATGCGGCGGTCGGCGATGCCGAGCGCGGTGCCGGCGTCCTCGGCCTCCTCGGGGACGAGCACGCAGCCGTGCGCGGCGCTGATCTCGAAGCCGTCGCCCGCCTCGCCCAGCGCGCGGGCGCCGCGCTCGAGCACCCCGAGCGCGTCGCCGTCGCCCAGCGTCGCGAGGACGCAGAACTCGTCGCCGCCCATCCGGTAGGCGCGCGCGTCGGGCCCGACGGCCGCGCCGAGGCGGGCGCCGAGCCGCGCGAGCAGCGCGTCGCCGGCCGGGTGGCCGTAGACGTCGTTGTAGCCCTTGAAGCCGTTGAGGTCGAACAGCATGAGCGCCGATCCGGGGCGGCCCGCTTCGAGGACGCCCTCGAGGTCGCGGACGAGCCGCCGGCGGTTGCCGAGGCCGGTCAGCGCGTCGGTCAGCGACTCCTCGCGCGTGTCGTGCAGCATCGCCAGGTTCGCGAAGAACGTCATCGCGAAGCGCCCGATGACCGCCAGCAGCGACGCCCACGCCAGGCCGACCGCGAGCAGGTTCAGCCGGTGGAAGTGGTCGGAGATCAGCAGCGTCAGGCCGAGGAGCGCGAACAGCGTCGGGACGACCAGCATGCGCCGGCCCTCGAGCGGGCGGGGGCGGACGTGCTCCGGCGGCATCCACGCCGCCCACGCGAGCAGCAGGGTCGCCGCCGGCCAACCCGCCTCGAAGACCGAGCCGGCCTGCCAGGTCCCGGTTGCGTTGCCCCACAGGTAGATGCCGTCGCAGATCCCGAAGACGAAGAACGAGCCGGCCAGCGCGCCCCAGGTGAGGCCGGGCTTCCAGCCGGTGAGCGCGACGCCGCCGGTCACCATGCCCAGCAGGATCAGGTCGCCGAGCGGGTAGGCGAGGTTGGTCGCCACCTCGAGCGGGGCGCCGCCGGTGGTGTCGAGGACGCTCTGGAAGACGACGGCGGCGGAGAGCGCGCCGACCGCGAGCGCTGCGACCGCGCCGTCGACCCAGAGCGCGGCGTGGAACCGTGCCACCCGCGCGCGCAGGAGCAGCGCCACGGCGACGTACACGATCGGGTAGTAGACGAGCCACAGCACGTCGCTCGGGGATGGGATCGGGATCGGGTCCATCTCCCAGAGCACGGCCGTGTAGTAGACGTTGCCCACGGCCCAGCCGAGCACGCCGACGCCGGTCGTCAGCCACGCGGCGCGCTCGCGCCGCACCAGCGTGCCGCGTGCGAGGCACAGCAGGCCCGAGCCGACCAGCACGACGTTGTAGCCCCATTTCTCCAGCAGCCAGGCGAGCGGGCCGGCGTCGTAGTCCCAGAGCGCGTGGACCGCGCAGGCCGCCAGGAGCACGGCGAGCGCCACGAGCGCGCAGCGCGCGCCGGTCCACCCCCGCAGTGATCCCCCTGTGCTCATCGCACCCGAGATCGACCGGTCGGAGGAGGACTTGAGGGCGCAACCGCGGGAGCGGACGGGTTTGCGGTGCGACGCACCGGGAACGCCCTTGAGCACAGCGCGAGGGGACGGACTCGGCGCACATACCCCCGCCCCGCCCCTCGCTCCGCGGCCCCCGCCGGGCGCGTCCCGGCGGGGCCGTGTCGTCCATCGGTGGCCGCGCGGGCCACCCGCAGTTGCCCGTGCCGACGCTCTCCTTTCGCGGTTGTGTCACCCCGTGGGCACGTCACGCACACGGGATGACGCACCGCTGCAGGGCGCCGGTGCCCTTCCCTCGCCGCGCGCTCCGCCCGCGTCACGCCACGCCGGGGCGTTGGAGCGGGACGCCCCGACGCGCGCCGGCGCCGCCCATGAAGGAACGCGCGCCGCCGCCGTCGAACAACGGGCCTGCCAATGAAGCGGACGGGATCGCCCACCCCGCAGGCCCCACACGAGGCCGGCGGACACCAGACCCTCTCGGCGTACATCCGCGCGCGCTTCGACGAGTTCTCGCGCTCGCAGAAGGATGTCGCGCAGTACATCGTCGACCACCTCGACGAGGTCGCCTTCCAGACCGCCGAGGAGCTCGCGCGACGCGCGAACACGTCGAGCTCGACGGTGGTGCGCTTCTCGCAGGCGCTCGGCTTCGAGGGCTTCCCCGAGCTGCAGGGCTCCGCGCGCGAGGAGTACCGCCGGCGGGTGGCCGCCGGGCTGGCGTCGGCGAACGGCAACGGCCCGACCGCCGCCGCGCCGCTGTTCTCGCTCGACCAGAGCGACTTCGAGACGGCCGTCGCGGCCGATCACGTCAACGTGGAGGAGACGGCGCGCCGCATCAGCCGCCGCGACGTCGAGGCGGCGATCGACGCGATCAGCCAGGCGCGGCGGGTGCTCATCGGGGGCACCGACCAGATGGCGTTCTTCGCCAGCTACCTGCGCCACCTGCTGATGCTGCTCGACCTCCAGGCCGACCTCGTCGCGAGCCCGTCGCAGGAGGCGCTCAGCCGGCTGGGGCGCATCGACGCCGAGACGCTCGTGATCGGCATGTCGGCCGGGCGCCCGCACCCGCTCGTCGTGCGCGCGATGAAGCTCGCCCGCCACCGCAAGGCGCGCACGGTCGCGATCACCGACGCGACGCTGTCCGAGGTCGCCAAGCTCGCCCAGGTGCGGCTCTACTACTCGTCGAACAGCCCGGCGTACGTGCGCTCGCACACCGCGCTGCTCAGCATGATCCAGGCGCTGGCGTACGGCGTGTACAGCCGCGACGCCGAGCAGTACGCCGATCGGATCAAAGCGTTCCGCTTGAAGTAGCGCGCGGGCCGGCGGCGCCGCGTGCGATGCTGTCCGGCGCGAGTGTCCGTCTTCGTCTGCACCCGCGACGGCCGGCTCCTCTCGCTCCGGCGCGACGGCGCGTCGTGGGCGGCCCGCGCCGTGCTCGAGGCCGCGGGCGCGCAGTGCGTCGCCACCGACGGCGCGCGCGTGCTCGCCGGCACGCGCGGGAACGCGGCGCTCCTGAGCCTCGACGACGGCGTGACGTGGCAGCCCGTCGACCTGCCCGAGGCCGACGTCTTCTCGGTCGCGATCGGCGCGGCGGACGGCGCGCTGTACGCCGGCACGGAGCCGAGCCGACTGTTCGTCGCCCGCGACGGCGGCGCGTGGACCGAGCTCGACGCCCTCCAGGGGATCCCGTCCCGCGCCCGCTGGAGCTTCCCGCCGCGGCCGTGGACGCATCACGTGCGCTGGATCGCGCCCGACCCGCACCGCGCCGAGCGCGTGCTCGTCGGCATCGAGCTCGGGGGCGTGATGCGCACCGACGATGGCGGGGCCACGTTCTCCGACCACCGCCCGGGCGCGAAGCTCGACGTCCACTGCCTCGCCTGGCATCCGCTGGCGCTCGACCGCGCCTACCAGTCGGCGGGTGACGGCGCCGCGTGGAGCCGCGACGGCGGCCGGACCTGGGCGGCGGCGGACGCCGGGCGCGACCGGGGGTACTGCTGGGCGCTCGCCGTCGACCCCGCCGACCCCGAGCGCTGGTACGTGTCCGCGGCCACCGGGCCCGGTGCCGCCCACGCCGGCGAGCGCGCCCGCGGGCGTCTCTATCGCTGGGACGGCGGCTGGCGCCGGCTGGCGCTGCCCGACGAGTCGATGCCGTACGCGCTCGCGGCGGTCGACGACGAGCTGCTCGTCGGGACGTCCGACGGCCGGGTGCTGCGCAGCGGCGACCACGGGGAGCGCTTCGACGACACCGGGCTGCGGGTGGGCTCGATCTCCGCAATGGCGGCATCCTGACGGCGTCCTTTGGCCGGGCCGGCGCGTATCCGGTTCGTACAATGGGCGCAATGCGAGACGAGGCGACGTTCCGGACCAAGGCCGGCCTGGCCGAGATGCTCAAGGGCGGCGTGATCATGGACGTGGTCACTCCCGAGCAGGCGAAGATCGCGGAGGACGCGGGCGCGGCCGCGGTCATGGCGCTCGAGCGCGTGCCCGCGGACATCCGCCGCGACGGGGGCGTCGCCCGGATGAGCGACCCGTCGATGATCAAGGGCATCCAGGAGACGGTGACCATCCCGGTCATGGCCAAGGCGCGCATCGGCCACTTCGCCGAGGCGCAGGTGCTCGAGTCGCTCGAGGTCGACTACATCGACGAGTCCGAGGTGCTCACGCCCGCCGACGAGGCCCACCACATCGACAAGTGGGCGTTCGGCGTCCCGTTCGTGTGCGGCGCCACGAACCTGGGCGAGGCGCTGCGGCGCATCTCCGAGGGCGCGGCCATGATCCGCTCCAAGGGCGAGGCGGGCACGGGCGACATCGTCGAGGCGGTCCGCCACCTGCGGTCGATCACCGGCGAGATCCGGCGGCTGGGGACGCTCGACGAGGCTGAGCTCTTCGGCGCGGCCAAGGACCTGCAGGCCCCGCACGACCTCGTGCGCCGCGTGGCCCGCGAGGGCCGCCTGCCCGTCCCGCTGTTCTGCGCGGGCGGCATCGCCACCCCCGCCGACGCGTCGCTGGTCATGCAGCTCGGCGCCGAGGCGGTGTTCGTCGGCTCCGGCATCTTCAAGTCCGAGGACCCGGCCGTCCGCGCGGCGGCGATCGTCGAGGCGACGACGCACTTCCGCGACCCGGCCCGCGTCGCCAAGGCGTCCGAGGGCCTCGGCACCGCGATGCAGAGTCTCGAGGCGCGCAAGCTCGACGAGACGCAGCTGCTCGCCGGCCGCGGTTGGTGAGCGACGCGCCGGCGCCCGTCGTCGGCGTCCTCGCACTGCAGGGCGGCTTCGCCGCGCACGCCAAGGTGCTGCGCGCGCTCGGCGCCGAGGTTCGCGAGGTCCGCACGCCCGCCGACCTCGACGGGCTCGACGGCCTCGTGATGCCGGGCGGCGAGTCCACCACGATGACGCTCGGCATCGAGCGCGAAGGCCTGGCCGAGCCGCTGCGGGCCTTCCATGCGCAGGGGCGGCCGATCTTCGGCACGTGCGCGGGGCTGATCATGCTCGACCGCGAGCACCTCGGGCTCATGGACATCGTGGCCGAGCGCAACGCGTTCGGCCGCCAGCTGCACTCGTTCGAGTCCGACCTCGAGTTCCCCGGCGTCGAGGGCGGCCCCGTGCGGGCGGTCTTCATCCGCGCGCCCTGGATCGCCGAGCACGGGCCCGAAGTGGAGATCCTCGCCGCGGTCGACGGCCATCCGGTGGCGGCGCGCCAGGGCTCGCTGCTGGCGATCTCGTTCCACCCCGAGCTCGGCGACGACGCGCGCCTGCACGCGGCGTTCCTGGAACGCGTGCGGGCGGCGCGCGGCTGAGCGCGCGCCGCTTGGGCGAGCGATCGGCGGTCCGGCCGGTCAGGCCGGGGCGGGCGCGAGGGCGACCCGGCGGCGGTCGCGCATCGCGGCGACGAGCATCAGGCCGAACCCGGCCAGCGCCCACGCGGAGAGCACAGCGACGTGCCCGCCGGCCCCGGCGCCGTCGAACAGGCCCGTGCTGCGCAGCAGGTTGCCGCCGGCGCCCGGCGGCATGAGCTGGCCGATCGCTCCGGCCGGCCGCGGCAGCAGCTCGGGAGCGGAGCCTACGGCCGCGAACGGGTTGCCGACGAGGATCATCGTCATGGCGCCGAGCCCGACGCCGGCCTCGCCGAGCACGGCGTGCAACGCGGTCACGACCGCGGCGATCGCAAGGACCGTGAGGCTCAGCGCGGCGGCGTCGGCGAGCCAGTCGCCATGGATTACGCCGAGCCAGCCCTGCACGATCGCGGTGGCCGTGAGCCCGGCCAGGACCGACCCGGCGGTGACCAGCGCGGCGCGGCGCCAGGCTGCCGTTCGCGAGCACGCCCGCGAGCACGCCGGTCAGGATGCCCGCGAGCACGAGCGGCAGGATCGACGACGGCAGCGCGGCGCCCGCGCGCGACGCGGGCACGACGTCCTGGACGGGCGTCGCGTCGCTCGACCCCGCTCGCGGTAAGCATCTGAGCGACGGCCGGGCTGGCCGCGGAGGAGACGAG
>DATAAR010000300.1:0-14209 GCA_036259975.1 Solirubrobacteraceae bacterium
CCGCCCCCGCGGCACCGGCCGCGCGCGCGCCGGCGCCGGCCGCGCCGATGGCGGCGCCAGCGGATGCCGACCCCAAGGCCGCTCCGGCGGCACCGGAGACCGCGAGCCCGCCCGCCGCCGATCCGCCCGCCGTGGGCGCGACCGACGTGCCCGACGAGCCCATCGTGATCGCACCTCCGGAGCCCGCCCCCGCCCCGGCCGAGCCGGCGACCGTGCCTCCGAGCGAGTCGGAGGCCTCCACCGTGCCGGCGGAGCCGGAGCCGGGCGCCACGGCCGCCGTCGCCACGCCCTGAGGCGGCGCGCGGGCGCTATCGTCGCGCCCCGCCGTGGAGCGCCATCCCGTCACCCTCGAGCACGAGCAGCTGCTCGTCCGCCGCGGCGGGCGCTCCGGCCTGTACTGCGCGGTGGCGGTGCACTCGACCGCCCGCGGGCCCTCGCTCGGCGGCTGCCGCATGTGGCGCTACGACGACAGCGCCTCCGGGGTCGCGGACGCCCTGCGCCTCGCGCGGGCGATGACCTACAAGGCCGCGGTGGCGGGCCTGCCGCTCGGTGGCGGCAAGGGCGTGATCATGCTGCCCGACGGCGCGCCGCAGGGACGCGCGCGGCGCGACGTCCTGCTCGACTTCGGTGAGACGGTCGATGCGCTCGGCGGCGCGTACATCACCGCCGAGGACGTCGGCACGTCGTCGCGCGACATGACCGTGATCGCCGAGGCCACGAAGCACGTCAGCGGCCTGGCGCGGGCGCGCGGCGGCTCGGGCGACCCGTCGCCGTTCACCGCGCTGGGCGTCCAGGCGGCGGTGCTCGCGAGCTGCGAGCGGGCGCTCGGCGCCGCGTCGGTGAAGGGCCGCTCGGTCGCGGTCGTCGGGCTCGGCAGCGTCGGGCTGCGGCTGGCGCGGCTGCTGGGCCGCCGGGGCGCGACGCTCATCGTCTCGGACATCGACGAGCGCAAGCGCGGCGAGGCCGACAAGCTCGGCGCGCGGTGGCTGGCGCCGGACCGCGCGCTCACCGCCGAGGTCGACGTGCTCGCGCCGTGCGCGCTCGGCGGCGTGCTCAACGAGGAGACGGTCCCGCGGCTGCAGGCCCCGGTGATCGCGGGCGCGGCGAACAACCAGCTCGCCGACGAGTCGGTCGCCGACCTGCTCGCGCGGCGCGGGATCCTGTGGGCGCCCGACTTCGTCGCCAACGCCGGCGGGATCATCAACATCTCGGTCGAGCTCGAGCCCGAGGGCTACGACCCCAAGCGCGCGCGCTCGCGCGTGCAGGGCATCGGCGACACGCTGCGCGCGATCTACGACGCCGCGGCCGGCGGCATCACGCCGCTGACCGCGGCGATGGAGCTCGCGCGGCGGCGGCTGGCCGAGCCGCGCGCGTAGACGCCCCGGCCCGCGCCATCCGGATGAGCACGCCTCCTCACCACGACGGACGCTGGGCCGGGGCCGCGATCGCAGCGGCGACGGTCACAGCGGCGGCGGCCGTCTCTCTGCTCGTCCCGTCCGCGCCGGCGTACGACCCCTGGGCCTGGCTCGTGTGGGGCCGTGAGGTCGCCGCGCTCGAGCTCGACACCGTCGACGGGCCCGCCTGGAAGCCCCTCCCCGTCGCGGTCACGGCGCTCCTGTCCGTCGCGGGCGCCGCGGCGCCCGGACTGTGGCTCGTCGTCGCGCGCGCCGGGGCGATCGCGGCGGTCCTGCTTGCGGCGCGGCTGGCGTGGCGCCTGGCCGGCGGGTCGCGCGTCGCAGCTGCGGCCGCCGGCGCCGGCGTGGCCCTCAGCGCGGGGTGGGCGTGGCACGGCGCGGTCGGCAACTCCGAGGGGCTGTTCCTCGCCCTGGTGCTCGGCGCCGCGCTGGCTGCGACGGACGACCGGCACGGCCGCGCCCTGGCGCTCGGCGTCCTCGCCGCGCTCATCCGGCCCGAGGCGTGGCCGTTCCTCGGCGCGTACGGGCTGTGGCTGTGGGTCCGGCGCCCGGCGCTGCGGGGCTGGGCCGTGGCGGGCGCCATCGCGCTCGCCGTCCTGTGGTTCGTCCCCGAATGGCTCGGGTCGGGAGATGCCCTGCGCTCGTCGGCGCGCGCGCGGGTGCCGAACCCGGGGGCGCCCGCCACCGCCGCACGCCCGCTCCTGGCCTCGCTCGAGCGGGCGGCGGCGATCCCGCTGCCGCCGCTGCTCGCCGCGGCGCTCGTCCCGCTCGCCGCGGCGGGGGCGCGCGGCGCACGGATCCGGTGGCGCGCGCCCGTGGCGCCGGCGGCCGCGGTGCCGGCGGCGGCCGGTCTGGCCTGGATCGCCCTCGTCGCTCTCATGGCGGAGGTGGGCTACTCCGGCGAGCCGCGCTACCACGTGCCCGGCGCGGCGCTGATCGCCGTGAGCGGCGGCGTCGGGTTGGCGCGCCTCGCGCGCGCCCGTGCGGGCACGGCCCTCGCCGTGACGGCCGTGGCGGTCTTCGCCGCCGCGCGCGTCGACGGCATGGCGAGCGAGCTGCGCCGCGCGGCCGACGAGGCCGCGCTCTTCGGATCGCTCGACGAGGCGGTCGGCCGCGCCGGCGGCCGCGCCGCGGTGCTTGCGTGCGGCCGGCCGGTGACCGGCCCGCTGCGGGGCCCGGCGCTCGCCTGGGCGCTCCACGTTCCCAAGCGCCGGGTGGCCTTCGAGGCGGCGGCGGGCGGCGTCGTCTTCCGCTCGCGGATCCGCACGACCGCGTCCGTGCAGCCGCCGGTGCCGGACGGCATGCCGGTGATCGCCCGGTCCGCGCGCTGGGAGGTTCGCGCACCCTGTGCCGCGGACCGAGTTAGGCATCCCTAACTGGGACTCGATAAGGTGCCGCGCCGATGTCCCGGATTGCCCTTGCCGGCGCGGTCATCGCCGTCCTCGTCGCCCTCGGCGGCTGGCGCGACGACGCGCCCGCGCCGGTCGCCCAGCCGCGCTCCACGCTGCCACTCTGGCGGCAGCCACCTGACAAGCCGCGCGGTCCGGCGCCCGCGCGGACCGCGGGCGACGCGCGCTCCTTCGCGCTGCGGACGGTGGCGCGCGGGCTGCGCCAGCCCGTCCAGGTGGTCGCCCGTCCGGGGCAGCGCCGGCGGCTGTACGTAGCCGAGCAAGGCGGGCGAGTCCGCGTCATCGCCTCCGGGCGTGTGCTGCCCCGGCCGTACCTCGACATTCGCCGGCGGGTGATGAACAACGGCGAGCGCGGCCTGCTGACGATCACCTTCGACCCGCGCGGCCGGCACCTCTACGCCATGTACTCGGGCCGCGACGGAGCCACGCGGATCATGCGCTACCGGGCCGGAGCGCGCGCGGCGCGGCGGTCGTCGGCGCGGCGGCTGCTCACGGTCGCCCAGCCATACGAGAACCACAAGGGCGGCACGCTCCTGTTCGACGAGCGCGGGCGGCTCGTGGTCGGCCTCGGCGACGGCGGCAGCGCGTTCGACCCGCAGCAGCGCGCCCAGGACCACCGCAGCCGGCTGGGGAAGCTCCTACGCCTCGATCCGGCGCGGCCGGACCTCGGCTGGCGCGTGGTGGCCACGGGCCTGCGCAACCCCTGGCGGATGGCCTTCGACCGCGCCACCGGCATGTTGTGGATCGGGGACGTCGGACAGGACCGCGTCGAGGAGATCGACGCGCTCTACCTGCCCGAGGAGGGTCAGCGCGTGCCGAACCTGGGCTGGGCGGCGTACGAGGGCGACCTGCCCCTGGGACGCAAGCGCTTGGCGGCCGGCGCGGCGCTCGTGTGGCCCGTGGCCGGCTACCGCCACGGCGACGGGCGCTGCTCGGTCACCGGCGGCCACGTGTATCGCGGCGTGCGCAACCGCCGGCTGCGCGGTCGCTACGTCTACGGGGACTTCTGCCGCGGCGCGGTGTGGTCCCTGGCCGCCGACGGAGTTCGCGACCGCCGGCACGTTGACGTCCGCCGTGAGGCCGCACGCATCCCGGGACTCGTCTCGTTCGGCGAGGACCTCGACGGCGAGCTGTACGCGGTCTCGGCCGAGGGCAGTGTGGCGCGACTCGTGGCGCCGTGACGAGCGGGATCCTCCAGCGCGCTTCTATTAGGATGCCCTAACCCGAGATGGCGACCGTCGAACTGGACAACGTGACGAAGCGCTTCGGCGCGGCGGTCGCGGCCGACCGCGCGTCGCTGGCGGTCGGGACCGGCGAGCTCGTCGCGCTGCTCGGACCGAGCGGCTGCGGCAAGACGACGCTGTTGCGGCTGATCGCCGGCTTCGAGGCGCCCGACGCCGGCACGGTCCGCGTCGCCGGCGAGCCCGTGGCGGGGCCGCGCTGGGTGCCGCCGGAGCGCCGCCACGTCGGGATGGTCTTCCAGGACTACGCGCTCTTCCCGCACCTGACTGTCGCCGAGAACGTCGGCTTCGGGCTGCCGCGGCGGGCGCGTGCCGGCCGTGCGACCGAGGTGCTCGCGCTGGTCGGCCTCGACGGCGTCGGCGGCCGGTATCCGCACGAGCTGTCCGGCGGCCAGCAGCAGCGCGTTGCCGTCGCCCGCGCGCTGGCGCCCGACCCGGCGATCGTCCTGCTCGACGAGCCCTGGAGCTCCATCGACCCGGTCCTGCGCTCGTCGATGCGCGACGAGCTCGCCGCCATCCTCCGCGCCGCGGGGACGACCGTGCTGCTCGTCACGCACGATCAGGAGGAGGCACTTGCCCTGGCCGACCGCATCGCGCTCATGCGCGATGGGCGGATCGTGCAGGTCGACGCCCCCGAGCGCCTCTACCACGCCCCGGTGGACCGCTGGGCCGCGGAGTTCCTCGGCGTGGCGAACTTCGTGGCGGGCCGCGTCGCCGCCGGCCGCGCGCTCACGGCGCTCGGCGCCTTCGACGCCGTGCGCAACGGCGCCGACGGCAGCTGCGACGTCCTCATCCGGCCCGAGCTCCTGCGCCTGGACGCCAACCCGTCCGGCGACGCCGTGGTCGTCGCGCGCGAGTTCCGCGGCCACGACGTCCTGTACCGCGTCCGTCTCGGCGACGGGACGCAGCTGCTCTCCCAGCGCCCGTCCAATGAGGTCGTCGCGCTCGGCGACCGCGTCGACGTCAGCCTGCAGGACGGCCCCGTCGCCGTCTTCCCCGGCCCGCCCACCGCCACCCTGGAGACCGCATGATCCGCCGCCTCGCCCTCGCCCTGATCCTCGCCGTCGCGCTCGGCGTCGTCGCCGCGTGCGGCGGGGACGACGAGGGGGGCGGCTCGCAGGCCGAGGCCCGCAAGCTCGTCGTCTACTCGGGCCGCGCCAAGGCGCTCGTCGGGCCGCTCATGGCCGACTTCCAGCGCCGCAGCGGCATCAAGCTCGAGGTCCGCTACGGCGACAGCGCCGAACTCGCGGCCACGATCGCCGAGGAGGGCGACAACAGCCCGGCCGACGTGTTCTTCTCCCAGGACGCCGGCGCGCTGGGCGCCGTGGAGGAGGAGGGCCTGCTGGCGCCCATGCCGAAGGCGGTGCTCGACCGCGTGCCCGCCCGCTTCCGCGACCCCAAGGGCCGCTGGGTGGGCACGTCGGGGCGCGCACGGGTGGTCGCCTACAGCACCGAGCGCCTGAAGGGCTCCGAGCTGCCCGACTCGATCTTCGACTTCACCGACAAGCGCTGGAAGGGCCGGATCGGCTTCCCGCCCTCCAACGCCTCCTTCCAGGCCTTCATCAGCGGGATGCGGCTGACGGTCGGCGACGAACGCACGCGCGCGTGGCTGCGCGACATCCGCGAGAACGACCCCACGCTGCTCGAGAACAACATCCAGACGGAGGAGGCGATCGCCCGCGGCGAGATCGACGTCGGCTTCGTCAACCACTACTACGTCTACGAGCTGAGCGCCGAGCAGCCGGGCTTCCCGGTGGCCAACCACTTCCTGAGGGCCGGCGACCCCGGCAGCCTGGTCAACGCGGCGGGCGTCGGCCTGATCGCGGGCTCGGACGCCGGCGCGGCGGCGCGCGAGTTCGTCGACTTCCTGCTCTCGGCCACAGGCCAGCGCTACTTCGCGCAGAAGACGTTCGAGTACCCGCTGACCGCGGGCGTGGCGCCGCCGAAGGGGCTGCGCTCGCTCGAGGACGTCCACGGGCCCGACGTCGCGCTCGGGCGGCTCGGCGGGAAGCTGCGCTCGACGCTCGAGATGCTGTCTGAGGCCGGCTTCGCGAGCTGACCGGCGCACGGCGCGGCGCCGCGCCCGCCGCCCGCCGATCGCCCTGACCGGGGCGGCGGTGGTCGTCGCCGCGCTCGCCGCGCTGCCGCTCGCGTACCTGGTCGTGCGCAGCGCCGGGGCCGGATCCGACGCGTGGGCCGTGCTCTGGCGGGACAGCATGGTCGACCTCGTCGGCCGCACCCTGCTGCTCGTGGGAGCGGTCACCGCGGCGGCGACGGTGCTCGGCGTGGCGCTGGCCTGGCTCGTGGTGGCCACCGACCTGCCCGGGCGGCGCTTCTGGGGCGTGGCGGCCGCGCTGCCGCTCGTCGTGCCCAGCTACGTCACCGCGCTGGCGCTGCTGGCCGCGCTCGGGCCGGGCGGGCTCGTGCAGGTTCCATGGCTGTTCGGCTTCACCGGCGCGTTCGGCGCGCTCACGCTGGCCACCTACCCGTACGTCTTCCTCCTCACCGCCGCGGCGATGCGCCGGGCCGACCCCGCGCTCGAGGAGGCGGCTCGCAGCCTCGGTCACGGTCGCGCCCGCGCGTTCCGCGTCGTCACGCTGCCCGTGCTGCGGCCCTCGATCGCGGGCGGCGCCGTGCTCGTCGCGCTGTACGCGCTGTCGGACTTCGGGGTCGTGTCGCTCATGCGCTACGACGCGCTCACGCGGGCGATCTACCAGCAGTACCGCTCGCTGTTCGACCGCACGCCGGCCGCGATCCTCGGCATCGCGCTGGTCGTGCTCACGGTGCTCGTGCTGGTCGCGGAGGCGCGCGGTCGCGGCGGTGGGCGGGTGACCCGCAGCGCCGCGGGCGCCGACCGCCCGGCGGTGCCCGTGCCGCTCGGCCGCGCGCGCTGGCCGGCGCTGGGGTTCTGCGCGACCGTCGTCGGCCTCGCGCTCGTCGTGCCCGTCGGCGTGCTCGGCTACTGGGCGCAGCGGCCGCGCGGCGGCGACGCGGACGCCGGCGACCTCCTCGGCTGGGCCGGCCACTCGCTGCTCGCGTCGGGCCTCGCGGCAGCCGTGGCGGGGCTCGCCGCACTGCCGGTGGCCACCCTCGCCGTCCGGCACCGCGCCCGCTGGACGCGCGCGCTCGCGCAGCTCACCTACGGCGCGAACGCGCTGCCGGGCATCGTCATCGCCCTATCGCTCGTCTTCTTCGCCACGCGCATCGCCGAGCCGGTCTACCAGACGCTCGCACTGCTCGTCTTCGCCTACGTCGTGCGCTTCCTGCCCCAGGCGCTCGCCGGGGCGGAGGGGGCGATGGCGCGGGTCGACCCGCAGCTCCGCCACGCCGCGCGCGGGCTGGGTGCCGGCCGCCTGCGCGTTGCCGCGCGGATCACCCTCCCACTCGCCGCGCCGGGCGTGCTGGCGGGCGTCACGCTCGTGTTCCTCTCGGCCATGAAGGAGCTGCCGGCCACCCTGCTGCTGCGCCCCATCGGCTTTGACACGCTGGCCACGGAGGTGTGGACGGCGACGACGGTGTCGGCGTACTCGCAGGCCGCCCTGCCGGCCCTGCTGCTCATCGCGCTCTCGGCGCCGGTCATCTACCTCCTCCAGGTGCGGCCCGGGCGCCCCGCGGCGCTCGCCGCCGAGCCGGCCTCCGACTGAATCGAAGGTGCGACGGCGGCTGGCCGAGCCGCGGGCGACGCGCGACGGCTCAGCCGGCGGACTCGCCGGTCGCCTTGCCGGGGTACGGCGGGCGCGGCTGGAGATCGTCGACGACGACGGTCTGCTGGTCGCCGTTGAGCGCGTGGACGATGTACGCCGGGTAGCCAAACGTCTCCGCGTGGGTGCGCGCGGAGGCCTCCGCTTCCGCGCGCGTGCGGTGCTCGGAGAGCGGCGTCGGGTCGTCGTCGACGTGCACCGTCCAGTGCTCCTCGCTCACCGGTCCGACGCGGATGATCGGGTTTCGGGCCGGCCCGTCGCGCTCTGTGGCCATGCCCGCGCGTTACCCGCGGCCGGCGAATTCGAGCGCATCCATCACCGTCGGTTATGGCTGCCCGCACAAGGCTGACTTCGACTTCTCGCCGAGGCGGTGGGACCATCGTCCGATGGAGCTCCGCCACCTGCGCACCATCGATGCCGTCGCGCGCCACCGCTCGTTCACGAAGGCCGCCGAGGAGCTGTACCTCGCCCAGTCGGCCATCTCGCAGCAGATCCGGCGGCTGGAGCGCGAGCTCGGGGTCGAGGTCTTCCGCCGCACGAGCCGCAGCGTGGAGCTGACGGCCGAGGGACGGGTCATCCTCGGCTACGCGCAGCGCGTGCTGACCGAGGTCGACGACCTGCACTCGGAGCTCGAGGAGCTGACCGGCCTCCTGCGCGGCCAGCTGCGCATCGGCGGCGTGTACCCGACCGGTCCCTACGACCTGTTCGGGATGCTGGCCGACTTCCGTGCGGCGCATCCGGGCGTCGCGATCCACATGGTCGAGGACACGCAGGACGACGTGCTCGCGGCCCTGCGCGCCGACGAGCTGGACTGCGCGTTCACCGCGCTCGATCCCGACGCGCTGGGCAACGAGTACGCCGCGACGCTCCTATGGGAGGAGGAGATCGTCGTCGCGCTGCCGACCGATCACGCGCTGTGCGCACGCCAGCGCGTGACCTTCGAGGAGCTCGCCGCGGAGGACCTGATCGCCTACCGCGAGAACTCGGCGCTCCGCCGGCGCCTGGAGCGGACGATGGCCGAGCGCGGGCTCGAGCCTCGCAATGCGTTCATCTGCACGGAGATGGCCGCGGTGCGCGGGCTGGCGAGCAAGGGGCTCGGCGTGGCGGTCATCCCGCGCTCGGTGGCCGAGCAGCCCGGGCCATCGATCGAGCTGCGGCCCATCGGCCCGGAGCGGCTGACGTGGCCGGTGGCGCTGGTCTGGCGGGCGGCGCGGCGGCAGACGCCCGCCGGCAAGGCGTTCCTGAAGGTCGCGCTGGCCTACGCGCAGCGCACCGAGCGCCCGGCGCTGCGGGCCGCCTGACGCGCGCCGCGCGCCGCCCGGGCGGCGCGTCGCGCGCCTGGCATAGTGCCGCGCGTGTTCGACCACGTCACGATCCGCGCGTCGGACCGCGAGGCCTCCGAGCGGTTCTACGCGACCGTCCTCGCGCCGCTCGGCGTCGCGCGCACGTACAGCGGCGACGACTTCGCGGAGTGGGACGACTTCTCGCTCGCCGCCGCGTCGGCGGACGCCCCGGTCACCCGGCGCCTGCACATCGCCTGGCTGGCGCCGTCCCGCAAGCACGTCGACGAGTTCTGGCGGGTCGGCACCTCGGCCGGCTACCGCGACGACGGGCCGCCGGGCGAGCGCCCGCAGTACTCGCCCGACTACTACGGCGCGTTCCTGCTCGACCCGGACGGCAACAGCGCCGAGGCCGTTCACCACGGCGAGCCGCAACCGTCCGGTCACCTCGACCACCTCTGGATCCGCGTCGCCGACGTCGCGGCCGCGAAGCGCTTCTACGAGACGATCGGGCCGTTCGCCGGATTCGAGATCCGCGATGACACGCCGGACCGCGTCCAGTTCGCGGGGAGCGGCGCCTCGTTCTCCGTGGTCGCCGGCGAGGCGCGCACCGAGCACGTGCACCTGGCGTTCCCCGCGCGGTCGAACGACACCGTCGACGCGTTCCACGGCACCGCCGTCGACGCCGGGTACCGCGACAACGGGGCGCCCGGCGAGCGGCCGGTCTACCACTCCGGCTACTACGGCGCGTTCGTGCTGGATCCGGATGGCAACAACGTCGAGGTGGTCAACCACAACCGGGCGTAGCGGGCGGCCCGGGGTCTCGGCGTGATGCCCCGGTGCGGTCACCCGTAGCGACACGCCCGCCGCGTCGTGCGACCCTGGCGCGCGTGACCACCGTCGACGATCGCAGCGCGCGTCCCCCGGGCATGAAGGAGCTGACGCTGCGCCTGTCGATGCCCGAGGAGGGCATCACCGACGGCGTCGTGCTCCTCCGCGTCCCGACGGAGGACGACATCGACGGCCTCCTGCCGGCGTTCACCGACCCGGTGCTGCGCGAGGCGGGCAACCTGCCCGCGTTCGGCCGCGGCGACCTCGTCGCCACGCTGCCGCACGTGCCGGCCATGGCCGCGGGCGGTCGGCTCCTTCCCATGTCCGCCGTGGACGCGGCAAGCGGCGACATCCTCGGCGGCGGCACCCTGCACCACCTCGACGCTGAACGCGCGATCGTCGAGATCGGCTACTGGGTGCTGCCGCAGGCGCGCGGCCGCGGGATCGGCACGCGGATCGCGCGGCTGCTCGCCGAGCACGCGTTCTCGCTCGGCGTGGAGCGCGTCGCCGCGTACGTCAACGTCGGAAACGTCGCTTCCGAGCGGGTGCTCGAGGCGGCCGGCTTCACGCGCGAGGGCGTCGTCCGGTCGCTGCCGGTCCCCGACGGCCGCCGGATCGACAAGACGCTGTTCTCGCTGCTGCCCCGCGAGTGACGTCATCGAACGGGCGACCCGGCCGGCACGATCACGGCGGCGGGACGCTACGCTCGCGCGCCGTGGAGCGGGTGACCGGGATCGGGGGCTTCTTCTTCCGCGCACGGGAGCCCCAGGCGCTTGCGATCTGGTACCAGGAGCGGCTCGGGGTCAAGACCGTCCCCGAGACCTACGAGGAGGGCCCCTGGCGCCAGCAGGAGGGCGAGACGGTGTTCGCGCCCTTCCCGCAGGACTCCGAGATGATCGGCCCGCCCGAGCACACCTGGATGATCAACTTCCGCGTCGACGACCTCGATGCGATGGTCGCCCAGTTGCGCAGCGCGGGCGAGACGGTCGACGTCGATCCGGAGCGCTACCCGAACGGCCGCTTCGCCGAGCTTCGCGACCCCGAGGGCAACGGCGTCCAGCTCTGGCAGCCGATGGTTCCCGAGTAGCACGCACCGATGAGTTCCGGTCGTGATCCCGGTCCACGAGGAGGGACACGATGCAGAAAGGCGCGTGACGATGGGCAAGCTGCTCTGGCACACGATGATGAGCCTCGACGGCTTCATCGCGGGACCCGACGACGACATGCAGTGGGCCTTCGGCCTCGACGGCGGAGACGGCGGAACGACCGACGAGGTCGTGCGCGCAACGGGCGCGTTGCTCGTCGGCCGGCGGACGCAGGATGTCGAGGACCGGCTGCAGCCGGGGTTCTACGGCGGCGCGTTTCGCGGGCCGTTCTTCGTGCTGCGACACGATCCGCCCGCCGAGCCTCCGGTCGTCAAGGGCGTCACCGGCCGGTTCCTCGACGTCGCCATCGAGGAGGCGGTGCGGGTCGCTCAGGAGGCGGCCCGGGGCCGCGATGTGGTCGTCCTCGGGGCGAACGTCGCCCGGCAGTGCCTGGAGGCGGGGCTTTTGGACGAGATCATCGTGCACGTGGCTCCGGTGCTCCTCGGCGACGGCGTCCGCCTCTTCGCGCGCGCCGGGCGCGGGACGGTGAAGCTCGAGAAGATCTCCTCCGTGGACGAGGGTCAAACGACGGTGCTGCGCTACGCGGTCGCCGGCGCTCCTTGAGCGGCGAGGACGACGCCCCGTCGCCGAAGAGCTGGCACAGCCGGCGTGAGCAGCGGTGTGGCAGCGTGTACGCCCCGTGAGCGAGATCGAACGCGTCGACTTCGTGTCGATCCCGACGCGCGATCTCAGCCGCGCGCGCCATTTCTATGGCGAGGTGCTCGGACTGCCGCCGAGTCCCGGCAATCCGGACGAGTTCGAGACGCCCAACGTCACGCTCGCGCTGTGGCAGCCCGAGGCGGAGGGCGTCGACTTCGCGCCGAACACGGCCGGAGTGGCGCTCCGCGTCGCCGCCGTCGAGGCCGCGAGCGCCCGCCTGAAGGCGCGTGGCGTCGAGTTCCTCGGCGAAACGCTCGACACGGGCGTCTGCCTGATGGGGTTCTTCTACGACCCGGATGGCAACGTGCTGATCCTCCACCGGCGATACGCGCCGCCATAGCGCCCGGCGCCCGGCGCGACCCGAAGCGCTCGACGCCGCCGCTCACACCGCGCTGCGCCGCGACTCCGCGGCGCGCGCCGCGCCCTCGGCGAGGCCGTTGGCCATCTTCGCGACGAACCCGTCGAGCCCTCGCCGCAGCAGCCAGCCGGTCCCCGGCACCTTCGGGTCGAACTGCGACACCCACCGGATGGCAGTGCCCTCGCCGGCCGGCTCGAGGTTGACGTCGCCGCGGTAGTTGCGGACCGGCAGGTTCGACGTGTGCGCGTATGAGAACCGGCGCTCCGGCACGAGTTCGACGATCTCGTCGCGGCCGACGACGCGCCCGCCGCGGAACACCCGCACGGCCCCCACGCCCTCCGGCTCATCCGCGCCGGGGCGTTCGAGCTCGAAGGACTCGATGGGCGACCAGCTCGGCCAGCTCGCGCCGTCGCGCAGCAGCGCGTAGACGGTCGCCGGATCGGCGGGGGTGGTGGCGTGGTGCTCGATGCGCTGGCGTCCCATGAGGGCTCCCTTTCCTGACGTGTACCGAGCGATGCATGTACCACACGGTACGGGGCAGCGCTAGGATGCGCAGCGCATGCCGCGGGGCGACGACACCACGTCCGCGCGCGAGCGCCTGCTCGCGGCCGCGATGGAGCACGTCGCCAACCACGGCGTGGGCAACCTGAGCCTGCGCGGGCTGGCGGCGGCGCTGGGGACGAGCCACCGCATGCTGATCTACCACTTCGGGTCCCGGGAGGGGCTGCTGATCGAGGTGATCCGCAAGGTCGAGGCGCAGCAGCGCGCGGCCCTGGCCGAGATGCTCCTCGACGAGGACGCGCCGCCGGCGGAGACCATGCGCCGCATGTGGCGGCGCGTCGCGGACCCGGCGCTGTGGCCCAACGAGCGCCTGTTCTTCGAGATCTACGCGCAGGCGCTGCAGGGCAGCCCGCACGCGCTGCCGCTGCTCGACGGCATCGTCGACCTGTGGGTCGAGCCGCTCACGCGGATCGCGGTCGCCCAGGGCCGCCCCGAGGCGGAGGCCCGCGCCGAGGCGCGCCTGGGCGTCGCCGTCACGCGCGGTCTGCTGCTGGACCTGCTGGCGACCGGCGAGCGCGACGCCGTCGACGCGGCGATGGAGCGCTACATCGCCGCGCTCGCCCCCGCCACCGAGCCGGCGGGCTCCTGAGCCCAAGATAGGGATGACCTCCCGATGTCGGGCGGCGCGCGCAGGCGTAGCGTCGCGCCGTCCAATCCAAGGAGGAACGCATGGCCGCACGTCCCACCGAAAGCGGACTGTCGCAGTCGGTCCCCGACCAGTCCCGCCCCGCCCCGCCGGCGCCGGCCGACACCGAGCTCAAGGCGCGCCACCGCAAGATGTGGGCCTCGGGCGACTACCCGTCGATGGTCGAGACCTGGCTGCTGCCGCTCGGCCCGCGGCTCGTCGACGCCGCCGGCATCGGCGCCGGCATGCGCGTCCTCGACGTCGCCGCGGGGACCGGCAACGCCTCGATCCCGGCCGCGCAGCGCGGCGCCCAGGTGACCGCCAGCGACCTGACGCCGGAGCTCCTCGAGGCCGGCCGGCGCCGCGCGCAGGCGGCCGGGGTGGAGCTCGAGTGGGTCGAGGCCGACGCCGAGCACCTTCCCTTCGAGGACGCGTCGTTCGATGTCGTGATGTCCGCGATCGGCGTGATGTTCGCTCCCCGTCACCGCCAGGCCGCGGACGAGCTCGTCCGCGTCTGCCGCCCCGGCGGCACGATCGGGCTGCTGAGCTGGACGCCCGACGGCATGATCGGCGGGCTGTTCCGCACGATGGGCCCGTTCGCGCCGCCGCCCCCGCCCGGCGCGCAGCCGCCGCCGCTCTGGGGCGGCGAGGACCACGTCCACGAGCTGCTCGGCGACCGCGTCGACTTCGCGACGCTCGAGCGCGGCGTCCTGGAGGTCACCGCCTTCCGGCGTCCGCGCGACTTCGGCGAGCACTTCAAGGCCCGCTACGGGCCGACCATCGTCGCGCGCGCGAACGCGGCGAAGAACGGCCGCGAGCGCGAGTTCGACGCAGCGCTGGACCGGTTCTGCGACGAGTGGAACCGCGGCACCGAGGAGGAGGCGCGGTTCGAGATCGAGTACCTGGTCGGGGTCGGGGCGCGCCGCTGAGCTACGTCGCCCCGGGGGCGCCGTCGCGCGAGGCCTCGAGCCGCGCGACGGCGG
>DATAAR010000301.1:0-7470 GCA_036259975.1 Solirubrobacteraceae bacterium
CCAAGCGGGGCGCGCGGCCCCCGAGCACGAGCATCGGCGACTGGCTCTGCTGCGCGCTCGCCGGCGCGCTCATCCCGTTCGTCCACGCCCGGCCCCGCGGTGAGCGCGGCCACGCCCGGGCGGCGCGTCACCTTCGCCCAGCCTCGGCCGCCACCACCGCCGGCGCGTAGACCCGCACGCGCTCGGACTTGCCCTTGAGCGCCACGTCGATGCGCTCGACGAACCCGCCGTGGTCCTCGCGCAGCAGCCCGCGCGTCGCCTCGGTCACGAGGATCACGTCGCCGGTCTCGCGCGTCGCCTCCTCCACGCGCGCCGCGGTGTTGACCGTGTCGCCGATGACGGTGAACTCGAGCCGGCCGCCGCCGCCCACCGTGCCCGACACGACCGGGCCCGAGTTGACGCCGATGCCCACGCGCAACGCGCCGCCGTACGCCTCCTCGATGACCTCCGCGATCTGCAGCGCGGCCTCGACGCCGCGGTCGGCGTGGTCCTCGAGCCGGTCGGGCGCGCCGAACACGGCGAGCAGCCCGTCGCCGACGAACTTGTTCGCGTGGCCGCCGTGGTGAGCGAGCAGTGGGACGACGTAGTCGTAAAAGCGGTTGAGCTCCGCCACGACCTCGCGGGCGCCCGCGCGCTCGGCGAACGCGGTGAAGTCGCGGATGTCGACGAACAGCACCGTGACCTCGACCTCCTCGGGCTCGAGCACGGCGCCCTCGGCGAGCACGCGGTCGGCCAGGGCGGGGTCGACGAACGCCCCGAACGCCTCGCGCAGGCGTTCGCGCTCCTCCAGGCCGGCGACCATCTGGTTGAACGAGCCCGCCAGGCGCCCGGTCTCGTCGCTGCCCAGCACCGGCACGCGGGCCGACAGGTCCCCGCGGGCGACGCGCTCCGTGACCTTCTGCAGGTCCTGGATCGGGCCGAGGATCGAGCGCAGGAGCAGCAGCGAGAGGTAGAAGGAGATCGTGAACGCGACGCCGAGCGCGACGAGCACGCCGACGCCGAGCGTGCGCAGGCTCGGCTCGTCGGTCGCCAGGCCGACGACCGCGACGCCCGTGATCACGTTCATCACGGGCAGGCCGATGAGCAGCCGCCAGCGGATCGTCGCGGTGGTGCGGCCGAGGTCGGCGCCCTCCGGCACGTCGCACGACACCTGCTCGAGCAGCGGCCGCATGGCCAGTTCGACCGCGAAGAAACGCAGGAACATCGCGTAGGCGAGCACGACGCCGACGCCGGCGGCCAGGACCAGCACCGCGGGGAAGAACGGGCCGCCGACCTCGAGCGTCAGGTAGGCCGAGATCGGGACGATGTTCAGCAGGACCGGCAGCCCGCGCCAGTAGCGGAACAGGTCGAGCGGCAGGCCGGCGATCGCCCGCCACGCCGCGGCCGCCGACTCGCGTGTCCGCTCGCCCCGCAGCCATGGGTCGGCGGGGCGCAGGAGCCGGTAGGCGACGAGCAGCGCGCCGGCGATCTCGACCGCGACCGCCGCCTCCGTGACGGCCAGGATGCGCCAGAACCGCGTCGCCGAGAGGTCGACGTAGAGGTCCAGCAGCGAGACGCCGCCGAGCACCACGACGAACGACAGCGGGAACAGCGCCGCGAGCATCGCCCGCGGGTAGCGCGCGCCGAGCCGGCCCAGGAGGTATCGGAGGAGCGCGCGCAGCATCTGTCTCCATTGTGCCCGCCGGTCGGGCCGAGGGTTCCTTGCCCCTCACCCCCGCCGGCCGCTGCTCCCCCGGCGCTCCGGCGGCGGGGCCGCCGCGGCCGCCGCGGCCTCGGCGAGCCGCGGCTCCCCGGCGAACACGAGCCGGCCGACGGTGACCGCCGGCAGCGCGTCGGCGCCGTTGCGGAGCAACCGCAGCGCCGCGCGCTCCATCGCCCCGTCGCGGCCCACCTGACCGGCGGCGGCGAGCGCCTCGTGCAGCCGCAGCCCGGCGGCGGCGGCCGCCTCGGCGAGGATCTCCGGGTCGTCGAGCTCGTAGCCGCCGCAGAACGCGAGCCGGCTGGCCGCGAGCACGAACGGCGCGGCGCGGCCCTGGTCGGCGGCGAGCGCCGCCACGCGCATCGCGCCGCGGCCGATCGCCGGCCACGCCTCCGGCCACACCAGCGGCATGCCCAGCTCGATCGCGCGCCGCTCGGCGGCCTCGCGGAGCGCGTCGTCGCGCGGGTCGGCCGCCCCCGGCCCGACGCTCAACGCGTCGCCGATCGCCGGCAGCCACCGCGCGGTGGAGAACAGGCGGTCGGCGCGCTCGGCCGCCAGGTACGTCCACGGCGACGCGAGGTCGAAGTAGAACGTCAGGCGGGGCGAGCGGCCGCTCCGCGCCAGGTCACGCAGCCCGCCCGCGGTGCGCGACGCCCGCAGCTCGGCGAGGGAGATGACGTCGCCCATCCGACGCTGCAACGCACGCGCGCTTGCAATCTGGCGCGCCCGGCGCCCGATTTGGCGCGGCGTTCGAGCACGAACCGGAAAAATGCGCGCTCGACGCGGGTCGGTCGTCTAATGTTCGTATCGGCGGCTGTGAGGCGCAGGCCCGTTCCCCAACGTGTCAGGAGGCTCGCCATCTCCGCCCTACCTCCCCCGAAGCGGCATCCGTACAACCAGTGGGCGCCCGACGCGCGCGCCCTGGATCTGGTCGGTGACAAGTGGACGCTGCTCATCGTGCGCGACCTCGCGGGCGGGCCGCGGCGGTTCGTCGAGCTGCAGCGCGTCCTGCCCGGCATCTCGACCGAGCAGCTGCGCTCCAGGCTGAACCGCATGGTGGCCGACGGGCTGCTCACACGCCAGCGCTACCGCGAGGTGCCGCCGCGCGTCGACTACGAGCTGACCGACCGCGCCCGCGACCTGCTGCCGGTGATCGCCGCGCTGGGCCGCTGGGGCTACCGGTGGGCCTGGGGCCCGCCGCGCCCGGGCGAGGCCATCGACGTCGGCGCGATCCTGCGGTGCGTTCCCGGGCTCGACCTGCCGACGTCGCTGCGCGGGAGCGTCGAGCTCGTGGTCACGCGCGGGCCGGACGCCGAGGACTTCTACGTGCTCCACCTCGCCGAGGGGACGTCCAGCTACGAGGAGCGCAGCGCGCCGGAGGCCGACGCCCACATCGTCGGCCCGGAGCGCGCCTGGGTCGAGGCGTTCGGCATCGACGGCTCGCGCACCGAGCTCGAGATCAGCGGAGACCTGCGGCTGGCGGAGGGGTTCCTCGACGCCGTGGTCGCGGGCGCGGTCCGCGGGCGCGCGGTCGCCTGACCCGCGCCTATCGGCCGCTCCGACGCCGTGCCGGCGGGAAGCCCGCGCCGATGCGCGCGCGCACGGCGGCGGCGTCGACGCCCGCGACGCGCACCACCTTGTGGCGCCCGCGCCGCCCGCGAACGAGCTCCACGCGCGACGGGGCGACGCCGGCGGCGCGCGCGACGAGCCGGCACAGCGCGTCGTTCGCGGCGCCCTCGACGGGCGGCGCGGTCACGTGTGCGACGAACCCGTCGCCGGGCCCGGGCGCCAGGCGCTCGCGCGCCGCGCGCGGCGTCAGGCGGATGCTGAGCTCTGCCCCGGGCGCCGCCACCCGCGCATCGTCGCAGCGGCGGGCGCGCGGCTCACGCGGCGGCCGGCACCGTCACGACGGCAGGCACGCCGGAGGCGAGGAGCTCCTCCATCTCGCCTCCCGACAGCGCGGGCGCGAAGAGGTGGCCCTGCGCGGCGCTGCATCCGAGCTCCCGCAGCGCGCCGAGCTGGTCACCGCTCTCGACGCCCTCCGCGATCGTCGACAGCCCGAGGCTGTTTGCGATGTCGACGATCGCGCTCACGATGGCGGTGTCCTGGTCCTCGGCGCCGAGGCCGTCGACGAACGAGCGGTCCACCTTGATCGCGTCGACCGGGAAGCCGCGCAGGCGCGACAGCGACGAGTACCCCGTGCCGAAGTCGTCGAGCAGCACGCGGACCCCGAGCGCGCGCAGCGCCTCGAGCGTCGAGCGCGGCGCGGAGGCGTCCTTCATGAGCACGGTCTCGGTGATCTCGAGCCCGAGGACGCCCGGCTCGAGGCCGGCGCGCGCGATCGCGGCCTGCACCTCGCCGAGGAACTCGGGACGGGCGAGCTGGTGGCCGGAGACGTTGACTGTCAACCCGAGGTGCAACGCCTCGGGGTGGCGCGCGCGCCAGCCGGCCACGTCCGCGACCGCCTGCTCGAGCACCCAGCGTCCGAGCGGCGCGATCAGGCCGGTCTCCTCGGCCAGGCCGATGAAGTCGGCGGGTCCGACGACGCCGTTGCCCGGGCGGTTCCAGCGCACGAGCGCCTCCACACCGAGCAGGTGCTGCTCGGCGACGTCGTAGATCGGCTGGTAGTGGACGCAGAACTGGCCGCGCTCGACGGCCCGGCGGAGGTCGCTCTCATCGCGCAGGCGGACGAAGGCGTCCTGGCGCATCTCCTCGTCGAAGAGCTCGGAGCGACCGCGGCCGCCCTCCTTCGCGCGGTACATCGCGGCGTCCGCCTCGCGCAGCATCGTCTCGGCGGTCTGGGTGCGCGCGGCCAGCGTGATGCCGATGCTGGCCGAGACGAAGACCTCGCCGCCGGCGCCGACCGGGATCGGGCGCTCCCACGCGTCCGCGATGCGCTCGGCGATCGCGAACGCCTCGGCCTGCGACTCGACCTCGCAGAGCACGACGAACTCGTCACCGCCCAGGCGCGCGACGGTGTCCGTATCGCGGGTGACGTGCTGCAGGCGGGAGCTGAGCGCGACGAGGAGGTCGTCGCCGGCCTCGTGCCCGAGGGAGTCGTTGATCGTCTTGAACTGGTCGACGTCGAGCAGCAGCACGGCCACCTGCGCCCCATCGCGCTCGGCGCGCGCGAAGGCGTGCTCGATGCGGTCGTAGAACAGCGCGCGGTTCGGCAGCCCGGTGAGCGCGTCGTGCAGCGACTGGTGGCGCATGCGCGTCTCGCTGTCGTCGCGGTCCAGTGCCGAGGCGAGCAGGTCGGCGACCGAGCGCAGCCAGCGGGCGTCCTCGGCCGAGAACGCGCCCACGGCTCCGGCGTGGACGGCGATGGCACCGAACGCGCCGGCGCGGCCGCGGATCGCGGCGCCCGCGGTGCTGCGGACGCCGCGCTCGCGCAGGCCGGGGGCCTCGAAGCGCCGCTCGCTCGCCCACTCCCACACGACGATCGGCTCCTCCTCGGACAGCACCCATCCGGCGAGCAGGCGGCGCTCGGCGGGCAGGTGGTCGGGGTCGTCCGCGTCGGCCGCGGCACCGGCGCCGGCCGCGAGGCGCACGCGGTCGCCGTCGTCGGCGAGCTCGAGGATCTCGCAGTGCTCGACGGCGAGCGTCTCCGTGAGGATCGTGACGGCGCCGTCGAGCAGCGCCTGGCGGTCGGAGGCGGTCAGCGCCATGCGACCGAGGCGCCCGACGGCCGCCTCGCGGCGGGCGCGCTCGGCCTCGGAGGCGGCGCGCCCGGCCTCGAGCTCGGCGCGCGCGCGCTCGCTGCGCAGGCGCTCGAGGCCGGCGCGGCCGAGGTCGCTGATGAGCCGGTGCATCATGGCGCCGACGACGACGAGCGTCGCGACGGGGATGAGCCAGTCGTCGATCTCCCGACCGCTCAGCGGGTTGCCGTCGACGAGCGCGTGCGCGCCGACGAGCGCGACCGCGGCGATCGCGCCCTGCGCGATCGCGTGGCGGAACCCGAAGAAGAACGCGTAGGGCGTGGCCCACAGAAAGAGATAGCCGAAGCCGGCCTGCGTCGAGCCGGTGATGACGCACATCCCGGCGACGAAGAACGTGGCGAGCGTGAGCAGGCCCTTGAGCACGGGGACGGGAGCGCGGTCGCCGCCGCCCCGAACGAGCAGGACGCCGAGCGCCTGCGCCATGACGCACGTGATGACGAGGTGCAGGGCGTTCGCGGTCCAGCCGTCCGTCGCCAGCCACAGCTCGGCCATCGCGGGGGCGCACAGGAAGAAGAGCCCGAGCGAGCGGGCCACTCTGCGGCGATCGGGCGCCGGGCTGGATGGCGTATCTGGCAAGCGAGAACCGTCCCCTGTCCTTGATCGGCCTCCGGTGGGAATCCTTGAGCGCTCTACGATGCGCGTGCCGGCCCGGGTGGACAAACTGGCAAAGTCAGCGGCCTTAAAAGCCGTTGCGCGCGAGCGCTCTGCGGGTTCGACTCCCGCCCCGGGTACTGTACGGAGCGCCCTCGCGCCCACGGCCCCACCGTCACCCGATCGGGCGACGTCGAACGCCGCACCCGGCCTCGGAGTCGATCCGGGCTAGTCTGTGGGGGCGTCGCAACTTCGGGCCGGCGGCCCGTGTTGCTGCTCGGAGCCCACTCTTGGAAGCCTCCTCCGCACTCACCCACCTCGGCGCCGAGGGCGTCCGGGGACCGACACCGCTCCTGCGGCTGCAGTCCGACGAGCGCCTCGTCGCGCTGACGCGACGCGGCAACCAGGTCGCGTACGAGGCGCTCGTGGCGCGCTACCAGTCGCGCCTGCTTGCGTTCTGCCGCCACATGCTGAGCTCGCGCGAGGACGCCGAGGACGTGCTCCAGGAGGTCTTCGCCGCGGCGTTCAACGCGATGATCGCCGACGACCGGCCGCTGAACGTCCGGCCCTGGCTATACCGGATCGCGCGCAACCGCTCGCTGAACCACCTGCGCCGCACGCAGGCGATCGGCGTCGACTCGATGGACGTCCACCTGTCCGAGCACGGCACCACGACCGCGGACAAGGTGCACAAGCGCGAGGAGTTCCGCCAGCTCATGGAGGACGTGCAGGGGCTGCCCGAGACGCAGCGCACGGCCCTCCTGCTGCGCGAGATCGATGCGCTGTCGTACGAGCAGATCGCCGAGGCGATGGAGACCACCGTCCCGTCGATCAAGTCGCTGCTCGTGCGCGCGCGCGTGTCGCTCGCCGAGGCGGCCGAGGCCCGGCTGCTCACGTGCGACGAGGTCCGCGACGAACTCGGCGAGGTCGCCGAGGGGCTCAAGGGCACGACCGCCCCGGTCCGCCGGCACCTGCGCGGCTGCGACCGCTGCGTCGCGTTCCGCAAGTCGCTGCGCCAGAACAACAAGGCGCTGGCCTCGATGCTCCCCGTCGGGCCGCTGCTGCTGCTCAAGAAGCTGGTCCTCGCCAACCTCGGCACGACCGCGAGCGCCGGCGGCAGCGCCGCCGCGGCGGCGGGCGCCGGCGCGGCGGGTGCGGCCGGCGGCAGCGCGGTGTCGGCGAGCATGAGCGTGGTGGCCTCGAAGGCGGCGGCCACCGTCGCGGCCGCGGCGATCGTGACGGTCGGCAGCGTCGAGGTCGATCAGGTCCGCCAGCGCAAGCCCGCGCCGGCCCCCACCCATGCCAAGCGTGCGGCCGCCGCGCCGGCCGTCCCGAAGGTCGTCGCCTCCGAGCCCCAGCCGGCCGTCGCGCCGCCGGTGCGCCGCCACCTCAAGCAGTGCGATCGTTGCGCCACCTTCCGTCGGCAGCTCAAGGACACCAACAAGGCGCTCGCCGCCGTGT
>DATAAR010000302.1:0-11559 GCA_036259975.1 Solirubrobacteraceae bacterium
ACGCCGCGAGGCTCCGGGTGGTCACAAAGTGGTCACAACCGCCAGGAGACGAGCGGTTCGTAGCGCTCTTGGGCGGTCGGACGCACCACGAGCGCGATACGCTGTTTTCGGCGCTAGACCGCCGATTCCGCGCCACTTCGAGGATGCCGGAGGAGGGACTCGAACCCCCGACACGCGGATTATGATTCCGCTGCTCTAACCGACTGAGCTACTCCGGCGAGGGCGACTGCGGAGTCTAGCGGCAGGCGGCGGCCCCACGGTCGCCAGGCGCGCCACCGCCGTCATCGCCCACCGCGGTCGCCATCGAGCACGGGCGCGAGCACGCGGCCGAGCTCTCGCCAGTCCGCGGCGCAGTTGACCTGCGGCGCGTCGCACACGTACTCGTTCCAGGGGTGGCGAAGCGTGGCCACCCGGATGCCCGTGTCGAGCGCGCCGAGGAGGTTGGTCGGGCTGTCGTCGATGAGCAGGTCGATGCCGATCCGGCGGCAGTGCGCGATCTTGTCGTCGCCGCAGTAGAGGCCGTGGTGGCGTAGGCCGATGTCGTCCAGCCAGCGCCGCGTTGCCGCGACCGACCGGTCGGCCCGGTGGCTGGCAACGAGAATGTGGTGCCCCGCGCCGTACCAGCCGTTGATCGTTTCGACCGCCCCCGGATACGGGCGGGCGCCGGCGATGGCCTCGTCGGAGTGGCTGTCCTCGATGCACGCGAGCAGCTGCTCGTCGCTCAACGGGCGGTCGGCCCACGGGAACTGCTGCTCGTAGGGCAGCTCGACGCCGAAGCGGCGCTTGGCCGCGGCAGCGACCACCGGCCAGTGATGGTGAAGGGTCGAGTCGATGTCGATCGCGATGCGCACGGCCGGTGAGAGCGGGATCATCCGATAGCCGGCGTCGTCCGTCACGGCCGGCCACGCCGAGTCCTCGACCAACCGCCCCGCCGATGAGCACGTTGCAGTGGCTGCTGATCCTCGCCCTCGCGGCGGTGCTCGTCTACGCGATCTTCGTCGGGGTCCTCGTGCTCGCCGGCCGGCGAGCCGACGCGCGCGCCGTGGCCGGTTTCGTCCCGGACTGCATCGTGCTGTTTCGGCGTCTGCTGGGCGACCCGCGCATGCCCCGCCGCTACCGGGCCATCGTCGTCGCCCTGCTGGGCTATCTGGCCCTCCCGTTCGACATCGTCCCGGACTTCATCCCGGTCGCGGGCCAGCTCGACGACGCCATCGTCGTCGCGCTGGTGTTGCGAGCGATCCTCCGGGGCGCCGGCCTGGACATGGTCGAGGAGCACTGGCCGGGACCCCCGGCGTCGCTCGCGCTGATCCTCAAGCTCGCCCACTCGTCCGCGAAGCCCTGACCCGGCGGGTCGATGGCGTGCCAGGTCGACGGCACCCTGAACCGGGCCAAATGACCATTGGTATCGTCCCGCTATGACCGAGCGGCAGGCGTGGGATCTCGCATTCGACCCTGCCACGGGGCGACGCCTCCGCCAGGAGGAGGTGAAGTCGGGCATCCTGCCGGACAGTCGCTGGCCGAACTTCTTCTCCCGCCTCGTCGCCAAGCTGCAGTGGGACGCCGACGGGATCGACCTGAAGCCCGACGCCGCGGCGTGGCCGCGCCTCCCGGACGAGCGCCGCGAGCGGCTCACGAAGATCCTCGCGAGCTTCCGGATCGCCGACAATGCGGTGTCCGAGCATCTCGAGCCGTTCGGCCCGGCCGCCAAGAACTCGCTGGTCGCGTGGGTGATCTTCCTGCAGCGCCGCGACGAGCAGCGCCACGCGCGGTTCTTCGATCGCGTCGCGGCCGAGGTGCTCAAGCTGCCGGGCGAGTCGAAGGAGGAGCGCGGTGCGGCGGCGCGGGAGCTCGCACCGCCCGGGATCGTCGAGCTCTTCGAGGAAGAGCTGCCCGCGATGTCGGCCGACATGGCCGAGGGACGGATCGGCCTCAACGACGGCATCGCCCTCTACCACATGACGCTCGAGGGCATGGTCCTCGCCGCTGGGCAGCGGGCGCTGCTCAGGGACCTGGAGGACGGCGCGCTGCCGGGCGTGCGCAAGGGCGTGTACCACGTCGAGCTCGACGAGCGCTGGCACATCGGGTTCGGCCTGCGCTGCCTGATCGACGCCAAGCCGTCCCGGGGGCTCATCGACGCCATCCTGTCCCGGGCCGAGGAGGCCGCGGCGGCGTGGGGCGACGCGCTGCCCGCCGACATCCGGGACATGATCGTGCCGATGGCCCACCGCCGCATGGGGGTCGCCGCGAAGCAGCTCGGCACGCTCGCGGCGGCGTAGCCGCGGCCGGCGGCGATGGAGGTCCCGGCGGCGCCGCGCCCCGTCCGCGTGGCGGTGTCCCGTGTCGGGCTCACCGGCGTGAGCGCGGTCATCCACCTCGGCGCCGACCGGCGCACGGCCCAGCCGTTCCCGGCCCGGGTCGAGTGCTTCGTCGAGCCGGCGCCCACGCGGTCCGTGGCCGGCGAGGAGCGCGCCGAGGAGATCGTCAGGGACGCCCTGCGCGACGTCCTCGCGGGCGCCGCGGAAGCGCGCGCCGAACGGCTCGCGCAGCAGGTCGCGGAGCGCGTCCGGACGCGCCAGCGCGCACGACGCGCGGAGGTGACGATCACCGCCCGCTTCCCCGAGCGCCACGCGGCGCCCGTGTCCGGCATCCCGACCCAGGAGATCTCCACCCTTCACGCCCGTGCCGTGGCCTCCGAGCGCGGCACGCGGTGGCTGCTCGGCGTGTCCGCGCAGGGCATCACGACGTCGCCGTTCGCACAGCGCGAGCTCGGGACCCTGGCGCGCGAGCGCCTCACGACCGGCGGCTTCTCCGAAGCCCAGATCGCCCGCGTGCTGGACGGCATCCCGGTCGCCACCGACGACCAGATCGCCGTCGGCACGCTGCTCGTCGGCTGCCCCGAGCAGCTCGCGCTCGAGGTCGACGTCGCCGCGCTCCTGGCGATCGTCGAGGGCGCCATGTCGAGCGAGATCTTCGAGCTCATGAAGCGCAGCGACGAGGGCGCGGTGGTCGAGCGGGCCCACCGGCGGCCGCGCGTCGCCGGTGACTGCGTCCACGCGATGCTCGCCGGCGTCGTGGAGCGCTTCGCGCACGCGCCGGACGCGGCATTCGTCCTCGCCGCGCAGGACAGCATGCACACGATCCACCGCCATCACGTGACGGCCGAGCGCGCCGGCCTGTTGGGAGAGCTGCGCCGCGAGCTCCGGACCGGGGAGCCCGTCGTGTCCCAGACGTCCATGCGCGAGTGGCTCGAGGCAGGCGGTCGCTAACCGAGCGCGATCCGCTCGGCGGCGTACATGCGCAGGTGGTCGAGCGCGCCGCCGCTCGCCTCGCGCAGGCGCAGGCGACCGGCGAGCGGCGCATAGCTGCCGCCCGCGAGGCCGTCCGCCAGGAGCGCGGCGCCCCGTGCCGCGCTCTTGGCCGCCAGGGCAGGGCGGACGGGCGCGACGATGACGCGCTCGGCGAGCGCGTCGAGGAGTCCGGGCGTCGAGGCCAGGCGACCGGACACGAGCACCTCGCGCGGTGCGGGCACCGACGTGGTCAGCGCGAGCACCGCCTTCGCGGCTGCCTCCTCGAGCGCGACCCAGCCGTCGTGCGCGCGCGGGTCCTCGCGCAGCCGCTGGAGTGCGCCCGGCGCCCCCAGTTCGACACCCCCATCGGGGTCGAGCGCCCCGCCGCTGAATACGGTCCGCTTCGACAGCGCGCCGCCGATGAGATAGGCGACTTCCGCGTCGAGCGCCCCGCACGCGCGCGCGCCGATCGGGCCGGACGAGCCGCCGAGCCCGTCGACGATCTGCCCTCCGTCGACGGCCAGCGCCGCGCTGAACGCGCCGCCGAGCTCGAGCATCACGAAACGCGTCTCCTCGTAGGGGATGCCGAGGCGCTCGGCTTGGTCGACGATGCCGAGCGCCACGCTCGCGACCTTGTCGGCAGTGCCCAGGTCGATGCGGTTCCACTTGCGGTACGCCGGGACGGTGGGCAGGTGGATCGCCCCGGGGCCGAAGACAAGCGGGATGCCGGCCGCGATGAGCGCCCGGATGATCGTGCGCATGCCCGCGATGCCGGCGTGCGCCTCCGGGTCGTCGGGGCGCGCCAGCACCATCAGCGCGAGCTCGCGCTCGCCCACCTCCGCGGCGGGGACGAGGGGAAGGCCGTACCCGGCCGGACCGAGCACGAGATCGAACGGCGCGTAGGCGAGGAGCGCATCGACGAGGGGAGACGGGTCGGCGCCGAGCGCCGCGGACGGGAAGCTCTCCTCCAGCAGCGGCAGTCCGCCGTTCAGCGCGCAGACCTCGAACGAGACGGTCCCGGGGTCGATGCCCGCGACGCGCGGGCCCCGCAGGCGCTCGGGGCTCAGGCGAGCAGCTCCTTGGCGATCTCGTAGACGCCGTCGACGTCGAGGACCGCGTCGCTGGATTCGAAGAGTCGCTGCACGCAGGTCTTGTGCACCTTCATCTTCGGGCCGCCGATCGCCAGGGCTCCGAGCACGCGCTTGCCGTCGTACTCCTCGAGCTCGTCCTGCGCCTCGGTGCCCTCGATGCCGAGCGGCTCGGCCGCGTTGAAGTCCGCGAGCACCTCGATCGAGTCGACCTGGCGCCAGACGGACTCGGGCAGCACTTCGATGCCCGCGGGCCCGGCGGCGAGGACGAGCGAGACGCCGTCGAGCAGCTGCTTGAGCTCCTCGTCGTCCTTCGGCTCGGCGATCTGCATGCCGCGCTCCTCGGCGACGCTCAGGCCGCGCGCGCGGCGGTAGGGCTTGTCGCCGAAGTGGGAGGCGGGGATGCCCGCCACCGTGACGTCGCAGCCCTCGTCGATGAGCACCTTTGCCGCGCGCAGGCCGACGGCGCCCGCGCCAACGATCACCACGCGGCGTCCGTTGAGGTCGATCTCGCTCGCGAGCCGCGCGACGGTCGTGCACGCCGTCGTGTTGCACCCGTTCGAGTCGAGCATCACAGAGACGCGGAACGGGCCGAAGAACGCCTCCTTGACCTCGTCCAGGACCTCCTCGCCGGCGCCGACGCTCGACCCGCCGACCCACACCGCCATGTTCGAGTCGCCGGGCGCCCGCGTGAAGTAGGCCGACTGCACGAGGCCCCGCACCGCGTCGGGCTCGATGCCCCCGTGGCTCAGGAGGACGTCGACGCCGGCGTCGTGCGCAACGATCGCGTCGAACGTGCTCGGGTGCTCGTCGGTGTCGAGCTGGATCAGGATCTTCTTCACAGTTCCTCCGCGGCGGCTTTGCGTGTCTCCTGCGCCGTGAGCCGCACGCGCTCGCGCTTCGGCTCGGCGAACGTCAGGTAGCCCCAGTCCAGCGGCGACTCCTGGCGGTAGTTCTTCTGCAGCGCCCGCGCGATCGTGGCCTTCATCAGCTCCTTGCCGAGGTAGAAGGCGTGGGTCGCCTCCTCGACGCCGAGCTGGTCGAAGATCTCGTTGAAGTCGGTGCCCTTGACGAAGCGGTCCGCGTTGAAGACGTAGATCCAGTCGGCGTCCGAGAAGATCCGGTAGTTCGGGTCGGTCACCTGCGCGTGCAGCTCGCGGAGCTCCTCTTCGGCGTACGGGCGAAAGTCCTCGTCCTTGACGGTGAGCAGCCGGCCGTCGACGTGCTTCGGCGGCGTCCCGCGCGCGACGGCGAAGTGCATGAGCTCCGCGGCCATGACGGCCTCGCGCACCGCGCCGCGCGCCCAGTGGATCACCTCGGTGGTGAGGACGTTGCGGATGCCGACCTCCTGGCAGAACCCGATGAGCATCGCGGTGACGCCCGTGGTGTCGGCCTCGGTCAGCTCCGTGAGGTTGCCGATCCCCATGAACATCTCGGCGTCCGGATGGCGCCGGCGGACCTCGAGGTAGCGGCCCAGGCTTGCCGCGAAGCCCGAGCCGATCGGCTCGATGATCGGGTCGACGAGGTACGGCTTGCCGAGGTCCTCGAGGTGCGCGATCGTCTCGTCGAGGCTGGAGAGGTCCTCGGGCGTGTCGGGGATCAGCACCGGCGTGGCGCGAAGGCGCTCGGCCAGGTGGCGGTTCGAGCCGTTGAGGCTCAGGACGTACTCCACGCCCGCCTCGTCGGCCATGAGGATCTCCTCGGGGTCGAGCGTGTCGATGCTCAGCGCGAAGCCGGCGTCGCGGAGCTGGGCGATGACGCGGGGGCCCTCGTCGAGCCAGTTGCGCCCGAGCGAGAGGCCGAGGTCGATCACGTCCGCGCCCGCGTCGCGGTAGTACTCGGCGAGCGCGAAGACCTCGTCGGGGCTCAGGCGCGGGACGTGGTTGATCTCCGCGAACACGCGAATGTCGCGCTCGCCGTAGCCCTCACGCGCGTCGGCCTGTCCGAACCAGCTCGGCAGCGCCTTGAGGTCCGCCGGACCCTTCTCGACCGGGATCCCGAAGCGCTCGCTCAGGGCGTCGACCTCCCCCTCGCACATCCCGGGGATCATGATCTTCGTCGCCGCGTCGGGGACCTCGAGGCGGCGCGCGATCCAGTCGGTCGTCATCAGCGCGGCCACGGTGATCTTCATGACCGCGACGTCGTAGTCGAACGGCAGCTCGGCGCGGCCCAGCGTGTCCCGCAGGGCCGGCGCCGCGAGCTTGCCGGTCACGAAGAGCAGCCGCTCGGACAACGTGTGCGGCTAGCTGCCCTTGCTGAAGACGAACTTGTTCGGGGTCCCCTCCAGCGGGCTGTCGTCAGCCGGGCGCCACAGGACCGTGTCCTCGATCTGGCGCGCGACCGCGAAGTCCTTGTCGGTGATGCCGCCGGCCGCGTGATTCATGAGCTTCACCCAGAGCTTGCCCCAGGTGACCGCGAGGTCGGCGTGGTGGTACGCCGCTTCGCAGACATAGCCGACGGCGTTGACCGCCATGAGGGTGCTCGGCCACCCGTCGGTGTTGTGCTTCCGCCGCAGCCAGCCGTCCTCGAGGTACCAGCCGTCGAGGCCGTGCTCGCGGATCTTCGCCTCGACCTCCTCGTCGGTGTAGGTCTTGGGCTTTTCCTCTGTTGCCATGGGCAATCGCCTCCTTGAGACGGACTACATCACAACGCCACCGTTGACGTTGATGGCTTGTCCGGTGATGAATGCGGCGGCCGGCGAGGCCAGGTAGAGGGCGGCCGCGGCGACGTCCGAGGGCGTTCCCCAGCGCCGCAGCGGCGTCGACTCCGCCACCTCCCGCCGGAAGCCCTCGTCGGCCTGCTCCCCGAAGGCGGTCTCGATCCAGCCCGGGCACAGGACGTTCACGCGCACAGTTGGCGCGAGCGCGCGCGCAAGGCTCTTGCTGTAGGCGAGCACGCCGCCCTTGACCGCGCTGAAGAGCTCGGGGTTGGGCCCCTTCATGCCGAAGGTGACGTGGTCCCAGCTCATGTTGAGGATCGTGCCCCCGCCGGCCTGGTCGCGCATGACCGCGCCGGCCGCGTAGGAGCACGCGATCGTGCCCTTGAGGTCGACGGCCAGCAGGAGGTCGAGCTTGCGCTCCCAGTCCCAGTCGGCGGCGTCCGCGGTCAGCACGTCGGCGCCGGCGTTGTTGACCCAGACGTCGAGGCCATCCAGCCGCTCGCGCGCCTGGGCGACGAGCGCCTCGCAGCCGTCGCGCGTGCCCACGTCGGCCTGCACGACGAGCGCGCGGCCGCCGCGTGTCGCGATGCCGTCGACCACTGCGCGCGCGCCCGTCTCGTTGCGGCGGTACGTGACGAGCACGGTCGCGCCAGCGCCGGCGAACGCCTCGGCGATGCCGGCGCCGATGCCGCTGCTCGCGCCCGTGACGACGGCGCGCGCGCCGTCGAGCCGGGTCTCGCCCGGCTCCGACGCGCCGTCCGTCGTCCGGCCTACGGCCGCGCTCGCTCCGGCTCGCGAGGAGGCTCGCCGTCGCCCCCGGGGACCTCGTCGGCTCCGCCGGCGAAGGGATGGCGCGCGCCGGCCGCGCTGTCGACGACCGCCTGTGCGCTCGGCTCGCCCTTCAGGGCGCGGGCGATCGACTCCTTCGTGGCCTCGTAGTTCCAGTCGAAGATCTTCTTGTCGTCGCTCGCGTCCCAGTGGATGAAGACGCCGACGACGATGCAGAGGTTGTCGACGTCGCCCGCGGGGATGACGCCCTCGCGCACCGAGTCGACGACCGCGCGCGCGACCGCCGCCTGCGCCGGGCCGAACATCTGCACGGCCTGGTCGGCGCCCTTGATCGTCACCTTGTTGGCCATGAGCGTGTCGGGCTTGGCCGGCAGGTTCGGCGCGACCACCGCGAGGAGGTTCGTGTGCCCCTCCTTCTGGTTGAGCAGGGCCGTCGCGAACGCCTGCCCGACGGGCCCATCCTTCGGTCCGATCAGCAGGTCGATGTGCGCAACCTCATTGCCGTCACCGACCAGGGACTCGCCCACCATCAGGGAACGGGAACTGGCCATACGCGCCTCTCCTCCGTGGTCGCCGACTCGCCGCCACGAGGACCCCGCGACGGCCCGGGAGCACCGATCTCGTGCCGGGCGCCAAGCTATACGATCGCTCGAATGGCGGTCAAGCAGGCGCGCCGGCGCACGGCGGATGCCACGGCGGGATCCCGCCGGAGCGCAGAAGCGGTCGCCGGGGCCGCGCAACTGGCATGCGTGATCGAGGCGAGCGCGGAGAAGCCGGGCAACATCACCCCCCGCCACGACTTCGCGGACACGTCGTACGAGGACATGCTGCGCAGCGCGATCGCGCTCGGACCGGAGATCGGCCGCGCAGCCGAGCGCGGCGTCGGCGACACGGTGCTCGCCGCGGTGCGCGCGACGCGCCGCGTCGCCGGAGCCAACACGAACCTCGGCATCGCGTTGCTGCTGACGCCGTTGGCGCGCGCGGAGCTGGTCGGTGGGCCGCTGCGCGAGCGCGTGGAGCAGATACTGGGCGCACTGACGCTCGACGACGCGCGGGCCGCGTATGCGGCGATCCGCGCGGCGGGCGCGCGCGGCCTCGACGAGCCCGTCGAGCACGACGTCCACGACGAGCCGACCGTCACGCTGCGCGCCGCGATGGCGGCCGCCGCGGAACGGGATTCGGTCGCTGCCGAGTACGCGACCGGCTACGCGCTGACGTTCGACCTGGGCCTCCCGGCACTCCAGCGCGCGCTCGACGACGGGCTGCGCCCGCGTGACGCCACGGTGGAGCTGTCGCTGGAGATCCTCGCCGCCGTCCCCGACACGCTCGTCGCCCGCAAGCGCGGTCCGGGCGCCGCGGCGCGCGTGTCGCGCGGCGCGTCGTCCGTGCTGGCGGCGGGCGGCGTGCGCAGCGACGCGGGCCGCGCGGCGCTCCAGGACTTCGACGCGTCGCTGCGGGAGCATGGCAACGCGCTCAACCCCGGCACGACCGCCGACCTGGTGACCGCGGTCCTGTTCGTCGCGCTGCTCGAGGGCCGCCTGTGATCCTGCTCGTCTCCGTCAGCGCGCGGATGCTGGCGGAGCTCGCGACGCGGGACGGGCACGCGGTGGTCGCGCTCGACCGCTTCGGCGACCTCGACCTGCGGCGGCTCTGTCCGAGCGTGTCGATCCTGCGCGACCTGGGCGGGCGCGGGGGCATGACGGAGCTGGTCGACGCCGCCGCGGGGATCCCGGCCCGGAGCGTCGTCTACGGCGCGGGGCTCGAGAACCGGCCAGACCTCGTCGCCAGGCTCGCCGAGGGCCGCACGCTGCTCGGCTGCACGCCGGAGACGCTGCGGCACGTCCGCGATCCGGCGTCGCTCGGCGCCGCGCTGAGCGAGGCGGGGTTCGCGTACCCGCGAACGCTCGCCGCCGCCGACGCGCCGGAGCGGGCGGAGCGCCGGCGGCGCTGGCTGCGCAAGCCCCTGCGCGGCGGCGGCGGCCGAGGGGTGCGCGAGTGGCGCGGCGGCAGGCTGCCCGCCGGCGTCGTCGTCCAGGAGCGCATCCGCGGGGTCCCGTGCTCGGCGGCGGCGGTCGCCGACGGCAGCGCCGCCGCGCTGCTCGGGCTGAGCGAGCAGCTCGCCGGGCGCCGCGCGATGGGCGTGCGCGGCTTCACGTGGTGCGGCAACGTCGCGCCGCCCCGGCTCCCTGCGGCGGAGCGGCACGCGCTGGGCCGCGCGGCGCGGGCGATCTGCGACCACCTCGCCGCTGCGTTCGGGCTCCGCGGACTCTTCGGCGTCGACCTCGTCTGGGACGGCGAGCGGGCGTGGGTGGTGGAGGTCAACCCGCGGCCCACCGCGTCGCTCGAGGTGATCGCCGCGGTCCACGCCGCGCGCCCGTTCACGACGCACCTCGACGCCTGCGCCGGGCGGCTGGCGTCGGACGCGGCCGAGGCGGTCGGCGCCGCGGGCAAGGCGGTCGTGTGGGCGACGCGCGACGTGCGCCTGCCCGACACGCGGGACTGGCCGGCGCGCGGCATCCGCGACGTGCCGCACCCCGGCGAGCACATCGCGGCCGGGCGGCCGATCTGCACCCTGCTCGCGACCGGCGACGATCCGCAGAGGGTGCTCGACGAGCTCGAGCGGCGCGCCGACGCGCTGCGTGCCGGACTTCACGACCTCGAGGGCGCCGATGCCGTCGTCTGAGCGGCGTGCGACGTGCGCCGGCTGCGGGCTGGTGTGCGACGACATCACGGCGGTCGTCGGCGAGGGCGGCGGCCTGGAGGGCCTCGTCCGCACGTGCCCGCTGGGCGACGCGTGGTTCGCCGAGCGCGTCGGTGTCGCGCCGCCCGCCGCACGCGTCGACGGCCGCGAGGCGGCGCTGGACGAGGCGCTGGACGAGGCGGCGGCGATCCTGCAGCGGGCGCACGTGCCGCTGGTGTACGGGCTGGGCCAGACGAGCTGCGAGGCGCAGCGCGTGGCCGTGGCGCTGGCGGAGGCGATCGGCGCCGTGATCGATCCTGCCGGCCCGCTGCTCGACGGGGCGTCCGGGTTCGCCTTTCAGGCGCGCGGGGCCAGCACGGCCACGCTCGGCGAGGTCCGCGACCGCGCCGAGACTGTCGTGGTGTGGCGTGCCGATCCGGCCGTGACGAACCCGCGGCTGTTCGAGCGCCTGCGACTGCCGGATCCGTCGCGCTCGCTCGTCGTCGTCGACGAGCGCCGGACCGCGACCGCCGAGCAGGCGGACACGTTCCTCGAGCTTCCGGCGGAACGCGACGTCGAGACGCTGTGGGCGCTCCGGGCGCTCGTCCGCGAGGCGCCGCTGGCGAACGCCGACGCGCTCGACTCCGCCGTCCGCGAGCTCGGCACACGGCTGCGCGGCTGCCGCCACGTCGCGTTCCTGCACCGCGTCCGCGGGCACCTCGCGGCGCTGGGGATGGGTGCGCTCGTGCGCGACCTGTGCGGGGTCACGCACGCGGTCGCCCTGACGCTCCGCCGGGAGAGCAACGCCACCGGCGCGGAGGACGTGCTCGCGTGGCAGACCGGGTACCCGGCGGCGGTGAGCTTCGCGGGCGGGCGCCCGCGCGCGAACCCGGGCGAGCTGAGCGCCGCGGCGGTGCTCGAGCGCGGCGACGCCGACGCGGCGCTCGTCGTGGGGTCGGATCCGCTCGAGCACCTGCCGTCGGCGGCCGCCGAGCGCCTGCGCGCGATCCCCGTCGTGTCGGTCGACGCGCGGGACACGGCGACGGCCGGCGCGGC
>DATAAR010000303.1:0-11891 GCA_036259975.1 Solirubrobacteraceae bacterium
GCCGGCTGAGCGCCGGCAGGTCGACGGCGCCCGGGCGTCGAGCCGCCGCGCCGGGCGGCGCCCGCCGCGCCCGGGCGTCGAGCCGGTAGCGTCGCGCCGCGATGGCCTCGCCGACCGACCTCTACCTCGCCGACGAGCTGCTCGGCGACGCGGATCGGGAGATCCGCGACCGGCTGCGCGACTTCTGCGCGCGCGAGGTCACGCCGATCGCCAACGAGTACTGGGAGCGGGCCGAGTTCCCGTTCGAGCTCGTGCCGAAGATCGCCGGGCTCGACCTCGCGGGCGGGACGATCGAGGGCTACGGCTGCCCGGGGATGAGCGCGACCGCGGCGGGGCTCGTCAGCATGGAGTGGGCGCGCGCGGACGGCAGCGTCGCGACGTTCTTCGGCGTCCACTCGAACCTGGCCATGCAGTCGATCGAGATGCTCGGCTCCGAGGAGCAGCGCGAGCGCTGGCTGCCGCCCATGGCGCGCCTGGAGTCGCTCGGCGCGTTCGCCCTGACCGAGCCCGAGCACGGCTCCGACGCCGTGATGCTGGAGACCCGCGCCCGGCGGGACGGCGGCGACTGGGTGCTCGACGGGCGCAAGCGCTGGATCGGCAACGCCTCGTTCGCCGACGTCGTGATCGTCTGGGCGCGGCGCGAGGACGGCGAGGTCGGCGGCTTCCTCGTCGAGAAGGGCGCCCCCGGCTTCGACGCGCGCGTCATGACCGGCAAGACCGCGCTGCGCGCGGTGTGGCAGGCCGACATCGCGCTCGAGGGCGTCCGCGTGCCGGAGGCCGGCGGGCTGCCCGGCTGCGAGCGCTTCGCCGACGTCGCCCGCGTCCTGACGGTCACGCGCTACACCGTCGCCTGGCGCGCGCTGGGCGTCGCGCTCGGCGCCTACGAGGCCGCGCTCGCGTACGCGACCGAGCGCCGGCAGTTCGGCCGCCCGCTCGCCGCCTACCAGCTCGTGCAGGACAAGCTCAGCCGCATGGCGGCCGAGATCACCGCGATGCAGCTCCTGTGCCTGCGGCTCAGCGACCTCCAGGAGCAGGGCCGGCTCACCGCGGCCATGGCGTCGCTGGCGAAGATGAACCACGCGGCCAAGGCGCGCGCCGTCGTCGCCGACGCGCGCGACATCCTGGGCGGCAACGGCATACTGCTCGAGAACCACGTCGCGCGCCACCACGCCGACATGGAGGCCGTCTTCACCTTCGAGGGCACCGACAGCATCCAGTCGCTGATCGTCGGCCGCGAGCTCACCGGCATCTCGGCGATCGGGCCGCGGGCGCGGGAGGCATAAGCCGCGCTCATCCCGGCGACGCGCAACGATCATGGCCGCTGGCCGTGCCCGGATGCCACGATGGGGGCGTGCTGAAGTCCCTGCGCATCGTCCTGCCCGGCCGCCCGGCGCCCGCGCCGCCGGTCGAGCAGCGCGACGTCGAGGCGCTGCGCAGCGCCCACGCCGTGGCCCGCGTCGGCCTCTGGCCGCCGCCGCGCCGCTGACGCGCTTCGAGCGCGACGGCGCCGATCTGTTGCGGCTACGCGCCATCTCGCCGGATCGGCGACGCCGGTCACGCACCGCCGGGTACCGCCGCGGCACTCATTCACGACGAATCAAAAGGAGCGGCCCATGGCGGGAACCGCGAGAGCCGGCGCCACCTCCGCGCAGAGCGGCGGCGACGGCGGCGTCAAGGAGCAGGCGCAGGACAAGGCGCAGGAGGTCCGCGAGAAGGCGGGCGAGCAGGTACGTAGCGCGACCGGCCAGGCGCGCGACCGCGTCCGCAGCCAGGTCGACGAGCGCTCGACCCAGATGGGGCAGCAGGTGAGGACCCAGGCCGGAGACATGCGCACGGTCGCCGACCAGCTGCGCGAGCAGGGCAAGGACGGCCCGGCGCGCATGGTCGAGCAGGTCGCGGACCGCGCCGAGCGCGCGGGCTCGTGGCTGACGGACTCCGACGCCGACCGCATCCTGAGCGACGTCGAGGACTTCGCCCGGCGCAACCCCTGGGCGCTGGCGGCCGGCGCGCTGGCGCTCGGTTTCTCGGCCTCGCGCGTGCTGAAGGCGTCGAGCAGCCGGCGCTACGAGCAGCGCAGCACCGCGGGCGAGCTGCCGCGGGCCGGCCGGACGACCGCGGGCCGCGCGGGCCACACGCCGACCGACCCGCTCGTCCAGAGCCCCACGCCGCAGACGACCGCGACCCCGACGCCTGCGGAGGGCGAGCGCTTCGCGACGCCCGGAGGCGGGCTGTGACCGAGCAGGACGCCGAGCTGCGCGAGCGCTCGATCGGCGAGCTCTTCAGCAAGCTCTCGAACGAGACGTCGACGCTCATCCGCCAGGAGATGGCGCTCGCGCGCGCGGAGCTGGCCGAGAAGGGCAAGGAGGCCGGGAAGGGCGCCGGCCTCTTCGGCGGCGCCGGCGCGGTCGGCCTGCTCGGCGCGGGCGCGCTGACCGCCGGGATCATCCTGCTCCTCGACCTCGTGATCGCCGCGTGGCTGGCCGCCATCCTGGTCGGCCTCGTCTACGTCGCCGTGGCGGCGTTCCTCGGCCTCAAGGGCCGCGATCGCATCCAGGCGGCGACGCCGCCCGTCCCTGAACAGACCGTCGACACCGTGAAGGAGGACGTGGAATGGGCGAAGACCCGCGCGCAATCCGCGAAGAGATAGAGGACACCCGCGAGCGCATGGGCGACACCGTCGATGCGCTCGCCTACAAGGCCGACGTCAAGACCCGAGCCAAGGAATCCGTGAGCGACAAGGTGGACACCCTCAAGTCGAAGGTGACGGGCGCGAAGGACTCCGTCAGCGATGCGACGCCGAGCACCGGCGACGTCAAGCACCAGGCCAAGCGCACCGCCGGCCTGGCGCAGGAGAACCCGCTCGGCCTCGCCATCGGCGCGGCGGCGATCGGCTTCGTCGCCGGGATGCTGATCCCGTCGACGCGCGTCGAGGACGAGAAGATCGGCCCGGTCTCCGACCAGGTCAAGCAGAAGGCGGCCGAGACCGGCCAGCAGGCGCTCGACCGCGGCAAGCAGGTTGCCCAGGACGTGGCGCAGCAGGCCTCGGAGACCGCCAAGGAGAGCGGCCGCGAGCACGCCCAGGGCGTGGCCGACGACGCCCGCCAGGCCGCGCAGGACACGCGCGAGCAGGTGCGCTCCTCGTAACGAAGCCCCGCGGCGGAGCGCGCGGCGCGAGCAGCGCCGCGTGCCCGCCCGGCTCGGCGTGAGCGGACCCGCCCGCCCGGGGATGACGCGGCCATGGAACGCCCCGATCGAGAGGACATGGCGCCGGGCGATGAGGTGCCGCCCGAGCAGCCCCCCGCCGGCGAGGAGCAGTGCCCGGACTGCGGCGGCACCGGCCGCACCGGCGACGGCGAGTGCGCCACGTGCGGCGGCTCCGGCCGCGTGACAGAAGGCGTGGGCGGCGGCTGAGCCCGCCGGCGCCGCTCGCACTTGCGCGAGCGGGCCACCGTTCGCCACACTTGTGCGACCATGCTGACGCGCGACCGGACAGCCACGATGCGGACCTCGGAGGCGGAGCGCCAGCGCGTGGCCGACTTCCTGCGCGACTGCTGCGCCGAGGGTCGCCTGTCGCCCGAGGAGCTCGAGGACCGCCTGGACCTCCTGTACGAGGGCGGCACGGTCGCGCACATCCGCCGGCTCGTCGCCGACCTGCCCGGGGGCGACGCCGTCGTGCCGCGCTACGGGGCGGCCGCCGCGCTCTGGCGGGCCGCGCCCGCGCCGCCGCCGGCCCCGCCCACCCGCCGGCTGCCGCGCGGGCTGATCCCGCTGCTCGGCTTCGCGATCGCGGCGGTGCTGTTCGCCTCGCTGCCGCTGCTCGTCAAGGCGCTCACGCTCGGGGTGGTGCTCGTCATGGTCATGGTCGGCGTGGCGATCGCGCTCGCCGTCGCGCCGTTCGTCGCGGCGGTGTGGGGCATCGCGTGGGTGGCGTCGCGCGTCGCTCGCGCGCGCGAGATGCGCCCGTCGTAGCGCCAGCCGCGCGACGGGGTAGGCCACCGAGCATGACCGCTGCGACGATCCTGCTCGAGGCGCTGTCCGAGGAGCCGACGAGCACGTCCGACCTCTACGCCCGCGTCGGCTACCCGGCGCTCGTGCGCGCCGGCCTGGTGCCCTACGACGCGTTCCGCGCCGCGCTCGTGCGGCTCTCGGTTGCGGGCTTCGCGCAGCGCGGGACCGACGCGGACGGGGCGACGACGTGGTGCCGGGCGGCGTCCGCGGCCTGACCTACGCCTCGCGCGCGCGCAGGATCGCCGCGGTGAGGTCGCGGCGGCGCGCCGCTGCCATCTTGCTGGCCGACAGGGGCCAGGGCGGCGCAGGGCGATCGTCGCGGGGCTCGTCCTCGCGGCGGTCGGTGGTGTGGGGGTGGTGCGCCATTGCCGCCACGTTATCGGCAGGTCAGGCACGGACCCACAGGGCAATCGCCCGAATGGGCGTGGGGAGGACCGAATGGGGCCGGGGCGGGTCGGCGCGCGCTCGCCGGCGGCTTGCTCGTGTCGCCTGGCGCGCGTTCAGCACCGCTAAACTGCCGCCGCCATGTACCACGTGCAGCGCGCGGAGGAGATCACGCTCGAGCCGCCCGGCGGGGCGTTCGCGGCGCACGTCGAGGGTATGCGGCGCGCCGTGCTCGTGGGCCGCCGCGTCGGCGCCGTCCACACCGGCTTCGCGCTCGCCGAGTTCGATCCCGGCGGGTCGGTCGGCATGCACGTGCACTCCTACGAGCAGAGCTTCTACGTGCTCGAGGGCAACCCGCGGCTGACGCTCGACGGGCGGACGTGGCAGCTCGCGCCGAACGACTGCGGGCTCATCCCGGTCGGCGTCTCGCACGCCTGGCACGCCGGCGAGGAGGGCGCCGCCGGCCGGTGGCTGGAGATGAGCGCGCCCGCGCCGCGCGAGGGCGGTCCGCCCGACACGTTCTTCACCGGCGAGCCGGCGTCACCGGACCGCGCGCAGCCGCTCGACATCCGCGACCCGCGCTCGCGTGCGTTCTTCCGCCTGGGCGAGGGGCAGATGGACGTCGACAACCTCAAGATCGGCGCCGCGGTCGACGCGCCCACCGTGTCGGCGAGCATGGCGACCGCGCTGCTCGCCTACAGCGGCATCGCCGTGAAGATGCTCGTCGACCAGCGCCTCGGCGCCTACCTGCACAGCATGTTCATGGTCGAGTACCAGCCCGGCGGCGTCGCCCAGCCCCACGACCACCCGCTCGAGGAGACGTACTACATGCTCGAGGGCGAGGTCGACGCGGAGGCCGACGGCGCGCGCTTCACGCTGCGCCCCGGCGACGTGTTCTGGACCGGCGTGGGCTGCATCCACGCGTTCTGGAACACCTCCGGCGGGCGCGTCCGCTGGCTCGAGACCCAGTCCCCGCAGCTGCCGGCGAACCACTCCTACCGCTTCAACCGCGACTGGGAGTACCTCGAGCAGCGCCTGGGAGGCACCGGCTAGGCGCCCGCCGCGGGCGCGCGGCGCTTAGGCTCGCAACCCATGACGCATGCCGAGCTGCGCCGGGCCGCCGAGACCGAGCAGCGGGTCACGCCGCTCGAGCTCTTCTACGACCTGGTCTTCGTCTTCGCGATCACCCAGGTCTCGCACCACCTGCTCGAGCACCTGACGTGGGAGGGCGCCGGCCAGTCGGCGCTCCTGCTGCTCGTCGTGTGGTGGTCGTGGAACTACACGACGTGGGTCACGAACGAGCTCGATCCCGAGTCGCCGGTCGTGCGCCTGCTGATGATCGCGCTGATGCTCGCGAGCCTGATGATGGCGGCGGCGATCCCCGACGCGTTCGGCGACGAGGCGGCGCTGTTCGTCGGCTCCTACCTGGCGATCCAGATCGGCCGCCACACCTTCCTGACGTTCGCGGCGGCCGACCGCGGCACGCTCGAGCGCGCCCGCGCTGGCCGCATCCTCGTGTGGTTCGTCGCGGCGGGCGTCCTGTGGGTGGCGGGCGCGGTCGCCGACGGCGCGGCGCGGACCGTGCTGTGGGTGGCGGCGCTCGCCGTCGACTACGGCGCCCCGCTCGCGCTGTTCCGCGTGCCCGGCCTGGCCACGCTCGGCGAGGACGCGTGGCGTGTGAGCACCGGGCACTTCAGCGAGCGCTTCGGGCTGTTCGTGATCATCGCGCTCGGCGAGTCCATCGTGCTCACCGGCGCGACGATCAGCGAGGCCGAGCTGGGCACGGCGACCATCGCCGCCTTCGGGGTCGCGTTCCTCACGACCGCGGCGCTCTGGTGGCTGTACTTCACCTATGTGGCGCGGATCGCCGAGCGGCGGCTCGAGCTGGCGCCGAACCGCACGCGGATCGCCCGCGACGCGTACACGTACCTGCACGTCCTGTTCGTCGCCGGGATCATCGTCTCGGCGGTCGGCGACGAGCTCGTGATCGCGCACCCCACGGAGCCGCTCTCGGGGGCCGAGGTGGCGGCGGTCGTCGCCGGCCCGGCGATCTACCTGCTGGCGCACGCGCTGTTCCGCCTGCGGCTCACGGGCACGGTGAGCGGCCGGCGGCTCGCCGGCGCGGTCGCGTGCGCGCTCGTCGGCGTGGTGGCGGCGGACGCCGACGCGCTCGTCGTCGCTGCGCTCGTCCTCGCCGTGCTCGTCGCGGTCCTCGGGCTCGACCACGCGGTCGCGGTGCGGCGGCGCCGGCGCGGCGAGCCGTCGCCGCTCGAGCGGCTGGAGGCGACGGCGGGCTAAGAGCCGGCGCGCGGGTCCGCCCGCCGCCCGACGACGACCCACACGCCGGTCACCGGCTCGTCACCGGCGTTGCGCAGGCGGTGCGGCGTCGTGGACTCGAAGTCGATCGAGTCGCCGGGCCCGAGCACGCGGGTGTCGAACCCGACCGTCACCTCGAGGCGCCCGGACAGCACGAGCCCGTACTCGTGGCCCGCGTGGCGGATGAAGCCGTCGTCGGGGCTCGACGAGCCGCCGACGTCGTAGACGACCCAGATGAAGTCCACGTCGGGGTCCGCGTCGGCGGTGAGGCGCTCCCAGCGCACGCCGGTCGCCAGCTGCAGCGACTCGCGGGCGTCCGCGCTCACGACCGGGATCCCGGCGGCGCGGCGCACGCGCTCGTCCGCGACGCCGCCGTCGCCGCCGTGCGTCGCCTGGGCGAACAGGTCGTCGAGCGACATCCCGAGCTCGGTCACGATCGCCCAGAGCGTCGCGACCGACGGCCGCGCGCGGCCGGTCTCGATCTGCGAGATCGCGCTCGGCGAGATGCCCAGCCGGCGGGCCAGCTCGCGCAGCGAGATGCCGCGCCGCTCGCGCTCGGCGCGCAGGCGGCGCGGCACGTCGTCGTCGACGACGCTGTGGGCGGGGCGCCCGGTCGGGCGATCGGCGGGCACGGTCGGATCCTAGTCGGCGGCCTGTACAGTGCCAGCGCACATCTCTTCGAGGGGAGGGCACGTGGCCGAGCCGGGCGTCGTCATCGTCGGAGGCACTCGCGGGATCGGGCGCGAGCTCGCGCGCGCGTACGCCGAGGACGGCGCCGGCGTCGTGATCACCGGCCGCGACGGTGGGCGCGCGGCCGAGGTCGCCGCCGAGATCGGCGGCGGCGCCCGGGGCATCGGGTTCGACCTCGCGCGGCCCCGCGAGATCGCATCCGCCCTCGAGGACGTCGGGCCCGTCCGCCACCTCGCCCTGGTTGCGATCGACCGCGACGCCAACACCGCCCGCGAGTACGACCTCGAGCGGGCCCTCGGCCTCGTCACGCTGAAGCTCGTCGGCTACACGCAGACGATCCACGCGCTGCTCGGCCGGATGACCGACGACGCGTCGATCCTGCTGTTCGGCGGCCTGGCCAAGGACCGCCCGTACCCGGGCTCGACCACGGTGAGCACCGTGAACGGCGGCGTGACCGGCATGGTGCACACGCTCGCTGTCGAGCTCGCGCCGATCCGCGTCAACGCGATCCACCCCGGCATCGTCGGCGACAGCCCGATGTGGCGCGACAACGCGCAGATGATCGAGAACGTCACCAGGCGCACGCCGATCGGCCGCCCCGTGACGATGGCCGAGATCGTCGGCGCGGCCCGGTTCCTGCTCGAGAACGGCGGCCTGAGCGGCGTCGACCTTCGGGTCGACGGTGGCTGGATGCTCCTCTAGCTCAGGCGGCCGACTTCGCCCAGAGCTCCTCGGAGGCCATCGCCGCGCCCTCCGACAGCGCCTGGAGCTTCAGCCACACGACGTCCGGGTCCACCTGCGAGAAGCGGATGAACGTGTCGAAGCCGCAGTCGGTGCCCGCGATGACATTCTCGCGGGGCTTGCTGAGCTCGCCGTCCGACACGAGGTCGACGCCGGCCTCGCGCTGCTTGCGCACGACGTCGGCGACCGCCTCGTCGAGCCGCGCGTCGAGCGCCTGCCGGTCGACCGGCTTGCCCTCGATCCCGCCCCAGATCATCTCGATGACGTCGTCGGGGCGGGGAAGGCTGCCGGCGTGGGTGGTGACGATGCGATCGGTGCTCCGGGGCATTTCCGGACGCTGTTCGACCTCGCGCCGGGGCGTCAGCTCCTGCTTCACACCTCGGCCGCCGCAGCGACGCTACGCTGCGCGGATGGCAGCCGGCGACGACCTCGAGACGCGCGCCTTCGCCTCCGCCGCGGAGTGGGAGGCCTGGCTGCGCGAGCACCACGCCACGGCGCCGGGCGTCTGGATCCGCTTCGCGAAGAAGGGCTCCGGCGTGCCGACGGTGACCTACCTCGAGGCGCTGCACGCTGCGCTCTGCTTCGGCTGGATCGACGGCCAGGCGCGCGCCGTCGACGACGCGTCGTACCTGCAGCGCTTCACGCCGCGGCGGGCGCGGAGCGTCTGGTCGAAGCGCAACCGCGACTTCGCCACCGCGCTGATCGAGGCCGGACGGATGCAGCCGGCGGGGCTGCGCGAGGTCGAGCGCGCGAAGGCGGACGGCCGCTGGGACGCGGCCTACGACGCGCCGAGCACGGCGACCGTCCCCGACGACCTGCGGGCGGCGCTCGACGCCGATCCCGCCGCCGCCGACTTCTTCGCGACGCTCGACGGCCAGAACCGCTACGCGATCCTGCATCGCATCCAGACCGCGAAGAAGCCGGAGACCCGCGCGCGCCGGATCGAGAAGCTCGTGACGATGCTGGCCGCGGGCGAGAAGCTGTACCCCTGACCGCGCTCAGCGCCGCATGCCGCTGCGCTCCTGCGCGGCGAGCTCGCGCTCGAGGTCCTCGACGGCGTTCTTGAGGTGGTGCAGGCGCTCGCGGAGGATCACTGCGTGCGCCCGAGCGTCGTTGCTGTGGTCCTCGTCGAGGACCTGGCGCTCGGCGCGGTGCAGCTCGATGGCCCGCGCCTCCTCCATCGAGTTGATGACGATCCCGATGAACAGGTTGAAGATCAGGAACGACGCGACCAGGACGTAGGAGACGTAGAAGAGCAGCGTCCAGTCCGACAGCTCCTGCCCCTTCTCGATGTACGTCGGCAGGTTCTCGAGCGTGAGCAGGACGAACATCGTGACCATCGACTGGCCGACGTTCTCGAAGTTGGCGGGGTCGTGGTCGTTGAAGATCACCCAGCCGACCATCCCGTAGACGTAGACCAGCAGCAGGGTGATGACGGCGAGGCTCGCGACCCCAGGGACGGAGCGCGCGACCGCGACGGTGAGCACGCGCAGGTCGGGCAGCAGCCGGACCGCGCGGACGATCCGCGCGAGGCGGACGAGCCGTAGGAGCGTCGCGTTCTCGCGCAGCCCCGGCGCGAAGCTGGCCGCGATGACGACGAAGTCGAACACGTTCCAGCCGCTGCGGGAGAAGCGCCGCGGGCTGAAGCCCTCGGCGCCGAAGCGGATCAGCAGCTCGACCACGAACGCGCCGAGGATCACGTCGTTGGCGAGGTGCAGCTCGTCGCCGATCGAGCGCTCGATCGCGTCGTAGGTGTCCAGGCCGAGCGTGATCGCGTTGACGAAGATCACGACCAGCATGAGCGGGTCGAACCAGCTCGATTCGACGATGCGGCGGCAGGTCTCGGTCATGTGGGCGCGGATCCTGGCAAAGCGCGGCCCGGGGCCGGCCCGGTGACGGGCGCCCTGCCCCGGCGGTCGGAGCGCGCGACCACGTTCCACCCGGCGGTCGGTGGCGCGCTGCGCGCCTCGCTCGAGGCGGTCGCCGAAGCGCATCGCGGGCACCACGGCGCCGGCCGGCTCCGGCGCGCGGTGGCCGGCCACGGTCCGGGCACGACCGTCACCCGAAGTGAGCTCGAGGAGCGCATGCTTGCGCTCTGCAGCCGGCACGGGCTCCCGCGCCCGATGGTCAACCAGCGCGTCGCGGGCCTCGAGGTCGATCGCCGGTCAGCCGGAGACCGTCGCCGCGACCATCGCGGCGGCCTCAGCGCCCGCGTCCCTCGGGGGTGAGGCTGCTCCACACCGTCGAGGCCGCGGCGGTCGGGTCCGGATCGTCGTGGACCTCGATCCGCGTCACCCACTTCACCCACTGAAAGCCGCGGTGGCCCGGCACCACGAGGCGGCACGGCGCCCCGTGACCGTGGGAGAGCGGCTCGTCGCCGACGTGCGTCGCCAGGAGCAGCTCGCGCGCGTCGGCGAGCGCGAAGCCCCAGCGGTAGCCGGTGTGGGAGATCACGCGCACGTGCGCGCCGCCGTGGCCCACGCCGGCCTCGTCCAGCAGGCGCCCGAGGCGCACCCCGCGCCAGCGCTGCGTCGAGTGAAAGCCGCCGGTGCAGTCCAGAGTGGCGGTGAGCTCGTCGCCGCGGTCGAGGTCGCCGAGCGCGAGCGCGCGCGGCCGGTCGACCCGCCCGCCGACCGCCAGCCGGTACGCCGCGGGGTCGAGCGCCCGCGGGTCGTCGGCCACCCACGACGTGACCGGGAAGTCGTTGCCGGTGAACGAGCCCGCATCGTAGGAGCCGGTGAAGCGCCGGCGCGCGCCTGGGAGCCCCAGCGCGCGCTGGACCGGGCGCTGCACCGACCAGGCGGCGAGCGCCCCGGCCGCCACCGCCGCGCCGGCGAGCAGCTGGCGCCGGCTGCGCAGGTCGGCCGCGCGTGGCCGGCGCGCGCGCACGCGCGCATGCGCGAGGACCACGGCGCCGAGCAGCCCGCCCAGCAGCACGTGCCAGCCGAGCAGCGTCATCCCGGCGAGCGCGGCATCGAGGCCCGTCGACCAGGCGAAGCCGCTGCCGAGCGCGAGGACTACGAGCGTCAGCGCCGCGAGGCCCGCGCCGGTCCGGCCGTCCCATCGCCGCGGCGCGACGACGCGCGCCCAGACGCGGCGCAGCTTCCAGACGAGGATCAGCGCCACCGCCGTTCCGAGCACCGCGTGCGCCGCGAAGACCCACGCGCTCTGCCGCGAGCCGGCGAACCACGTCGCCAGCCCGGTCGCGACGCCCAGCGCCACGAGCAGCGCCAGGCTCCAGTCGGTGCCCCGCGGGGTCACGGCAGTCGAATCCTATGGTGGGCGATTGGCGCCCCGCGCCGGCCGGGCAGGACGACCGCGACCCCAGGCCCGAGGAGGGACGCAGCATGGAGCAGCGCCGCGACGACGACCTGACCAGCGGCGATCCGAGCGACACGCCCGAGCCGCAGGCTGGCGGCGCCGTCGGCGGCCGCGCCGACCCGTTCGGAGTCGAGGTCACCGACACCGAGCCGTCCGGCGACGACGTCCCCAAGGCGCCGACCGGCGACCCCGAGGACGACGTCGACCTCGCCGGCGAGGGGGAGGGACCGTCGCCGTCGGGAGCCGGCGCCGCGGGCGACGTGGGCGGCGCCGGCGGCGGGACCACCGAGGATCCGGGCCGGCGCGGCGCGATCACGCCCGGCGAGGGCAGGATCGGCACCGACCCGGAGGGGCACCCCCCGCGCGGCGGCTGACCCGCTCGCGACACGGGAGCTAGCCGCCCTTCCGCCCGCCCCGGGGGCCGCGTATCG
>DATAAR010000304.1:0-3324 GCA_036259975.1 Solirubrobacteraceae bacterium
GGCGCCGGCGGCGGGACCGGGGGCTCCGGCTCGGGCGGCGTCGGCGCCGGCGACCCGGGCGGCGGCGGCGACGCCACCGGCGACGACACGCTCGACGCCGACCGCTAGCGGGCGGGCGCCTCGAGCACCCAGCCGCGCCGCGTGCGCGTCAGCTCCCGGAAGCCGGCGCTCGCGTAGAACGCCAGCTCGTCGGCGTGCTGGGGCCAGGCGTACGCGACCAGCCGCTCGATCCCGCCGAGGCGCAGCCAGTCGGCCGCGCCGACGAGCATCCACGTCGCCACGCCGCGCCGGCGGTAGGGCTCGCCCACGAGCAGGTTGCCGATGTCGCTCCAGCCGGCCAGGCGCGAGCGCGTGCCGCCGTCGGTGAGGTCGCTCTCAACCTCGATGATGCCGAACGCGTCGTCGCCGCGGACGGCGGTGAAGCGCGTGCCGCAGTCGCCGACCGAGCGGCGCAGGGCCAGGCCGTCGAACGGCGGCGCGACGTCGCGCGGCAGCTCGTCGACGCGCGCGACGAGGATGACCTCGACGTGGCCGCGGGCGACGAAGCCGCTTCGCTCGAACAGCGCCGCGATGTGCGGCCAGCAGTCGGTGACGCCGTAGGTGGCGAGCGCCGGCAGCGTGACGTCGGCGTACCTGCGCGACACGCCCCAGGCGGTCATGACCTCCAGCGCGGCCGCGACGAGCGCGTCGCCCGCGGCATCGGCGTCGCGGCGGCAGACGAGCCAGCGGATCTCGCCGGAGTCGCCGTAGGAGTCGCTGACGCGGTCCTCGTCGGCGTAGCGATGCAGCAGCGCGCCGACGACGATGGCCTCGCGCTCGAGGGCGACGAGCGCGCGGCGCTCGACGACCCACGGGTCGACGATGAGCTCCCCGGGCTCGCGCTCGAGCTGGCGCATGACGGTGTTGACCGACACGGACACGCCGGGCAGCACGGCGCCGATGTGCGCGTTGACCAGCTCGGCGAGCTGGTCGCGATCGTCGCGACGGAACGGGCGGACCTCGACGGTGGGCACGGGCGGACCTCCTCGATGCGGATACGTCCTGGACATGGAGGCCGCCACCGGTGCGGTACGCGGCGCAGCCTAGCGGCCGCACCGCGCGCGAGGAAGCTTCGGCGGGTCCGCGAGCGCGCGCGGATCCGGCCTCCGCGGCGGCTACGTCCGGCGGGGCCGATACCGCGCGACGAGCGCGGCGAGGCAGGGCGGGCAGTGGCACTCGGGCTTCGTGAGCCCGGTGGCCGCGCAGCGCTCGGCCGCGGGCGGCGCGACGGGTGCGGCGGTGGCGGGCGGCGGATTCACGACCGCGCCGCCACTGGTTCGGCGCAGACCACGTGCTGGCTGTGGGCCCCTGCGATCACCACCTCGTCCGCATTGCTCGGCGCGGGACCGATGTAAACGTCATTGGCGCGGCCGCGAACGGCGCGCCGAGTCGGAGGTGCGCCGAGGGCCCGCTACGCGTCGGCACGTCCGCCGGTGTCCGGGCGCCCGCCGATGCTGTGGTCGTCGTCCTCGGAGCCGCCCGCCTCGGAGTCGTCCCTCGGCTCCGCGCCGTCCTTGAAGCGCTCCTGGGCCTCCCGGATCACCTCGATCGCGCGCTCGCGCGGGAACCAGCCGTCGACCTTCACGGCGATCCCCTCGGGCTGCTTGTAGATCGAGAAGAAGTGCGAGATCTCGTCGCGGAGCGGCTCGCCGAGGTCCTCGAGCTTGTCGACGTAATTCCAGTTCGGGTCGTGCTCGGGGACGCACACGACCTTGTCGTCGACGCCCTTGTCGTCGCGCATGCGGAAGAGGGCGATGATCTTCACGGGGATGACGCACCCGGGGAAGGTGGGCTCGCTCACGCACACCATCGCGTCGAGCGGGTCGCCGTCCTCGCCGATCGTCTCCGGGATGAAGCCGTAGTCGGTGGGATAGACGACGGACGAGAACAGGAAGCGGTCGAGCTTGATGGCGCCAAGCTCCGCGTCCCATTCGTACTTGTTCCGGCTGCCCTTCGGGATCTCGATGAGGCAGTGGAAGTTCTCGGCCATGAGGCTGCGTGATACTACGCCGCCGTGACTGCGACCGACATCGACCGCCTGAGCATCGACACCATCCGCACGCTCGCGATGGACGCGGTCCAGGCCGCGAACTCCGGCCACCCCGGGATGCCGATGGCCATGGCGCCCGCCGCCTACCTGCTCTTCCAGCGGATCATGGAGCACAACCCGCGCGACCCGCAGTGGCCGGATCGCGACCGCTTCGTGCTGAGCGCCGGGCACGGGTCGATGCTGCTGTACGCGGCGCTGCACCTCTCGGGCTACGACCTCCCGCTCGAGGAGCTGAGGCGCTTCCGCCAGTGGGGCTCGCTCACGCCCGGCCACCCCGAGCGCGACCGCGTGCACGTCACGCCGGGGGTGGAGGTGACGACAGGGCCGCTCGGCCAGGGCTTTGGCAACGGCGTCGGCATGGCGATGGCCGAGCGCTTCTTGCGTGAGCGCTACGGGCGCGAGGTGCAGGACCACCGGGTCTTCGGGATCGTCTCCGACGGCGACCTGATGGAGGGCGTCGCCGCCGAGGCGGCGTCGCTCGCCGGCCACCTCGGGCTCGGCCGCATCGTCTACCTCTACGATGACAACCGGATCTCGCTCGACGGCCCGACGGAGTGGAGCTACGAGGGCGAGGACGTCACCAAGCGCTTCGAGGCCTACCGCTGGCACGTGCAGGTCGTCGAGGACGCCAACGACCTGAGCGCGCTCGAGGTCGCGATCGACAAGGCGATGCGCGAGGAGGAGCGCCCGTCGCTGATCCGCGTGCGCTCGATCATCGGCTGGCCGGCGCCGAACAAGCAGAACACGAGCAAGGCGCACGGCGCGCCGCTCGGCGAGGACGAGGTCCGCGCGACGAAGGAGATCCTCGGCTGGGACCCCGACGCGCACTTCCTCGTGCCGCCCGAGGTCTACCGGCACTTCAGCGCCGTCTCGCGCGGCGGCGCGCTGCAGGGCGAGTGGGAGCGCAAGCTCAAGCAATGGCGAGAGGAGCACCCCGACCTGGCGACCGAGTGGGACGCCGCCTGGGCCGGGCGTCCGCTGCCCGGCGTCGCCGACGCGCTGCGCGCGGTCGATTGGGGCAAGGACAGGCTCGCCACGCGCGCGGCCGGCCAGAAGGCGATGGCCGCGTTCGCCGACCGGGTCCCCACCATGGTCGGCGGCGCCGACGAGCGCTACACGCGCGAGCGCGCGGCGCGCAACGTGTTCTTCGGCGTGCGCGAGCACGGCATGGGCGCCGCGGTCAACGGGATGTGCGCCCACGGCGGGATCGTCCGCCCGTACGGCTCGACGTTCCT
>DATAAR010000305.1:0-17984 GCA_036259975.1 Solirubrobacteraceae bacterium
CGGTGGTCCGCGGCGACGGCGGCGACCCGGCGCGCGTTCGGCGCGTCCGCCTGCGGCGCGACGGCGCCGGCCCTGGCGACGCCGTGCGGAGTGGGCGCGTGGCGGCGGTGACCGGCACCTGGGACGCCGAGGGGCTCGAGCTCGCCGGGCGCCGTCCCGGTGCGCGCGTGTTCCGCGTCGACGACTACGGCGCACCGGCCTACCCGGGGGTCCTGTTGTGCGTCGCGCGCCGGACGCTCGACGAGGAGCGCAGCGTCGTGCGCGCCGTCGTCGCCGCGCTGCGGCGCGGCTACGGCGAGGCGCTGATCGATCCGGAGTCGGCCGTCGGCGCGGTCGTCGACCGCACGCCGGGCCTCGACCGCGCCGCCGCGCAGCGCGGCTTCGACGCCGTCGCACCCGCCTTCAGGGCGGGGGTCGCGCGCTACGGCGACCTCGACCCGAAGGGCCTGCGCGCGTGGGCGCGATGGGCGGCGCGCACCGGCCTGGCCCCGCGCCCGCCGGACGTCCGCGCGGCGTTCGAGCTCGGGTTCTAGCCGGAGTCGCGCGACGGCGCCTTGCGGCGGCGACGGCTCTGCGCGACCGAGGCCTCGGCCCGCGCCTCAACCGCCGCGGTCTGCCTAGCCGCCGCGCGTGCTGGGGAGCGACTCATTCGGAGCGCCTCGAGACGGGCCCGGCGCAGCCGCTCCGCGAGGTCGCCATCGACGCTCCGCTCTGGATCCGTCGAGCGCTCGCTGTGGGCGAGCACGGCCTCGCGGAGGTAGCGCTCCACGCTCATCCCGCCGGCCTGCGCGTCGAGCGTCGCGACCTCGAGCACGTCGGCGGGGATCGGGCTGTGACGATCGGCCGTGGCCTCGGGCTCCGGCCGCGGTTGCCGTTCGGCCAGGACCTCGGCGAGCATCCGCGTCGTGTCGTACGTCGCCTCCGCGAGGCTGACCGCGTGCGCGACCAGTTCGGCGTAGATCGCCTCGAGCTCGCTCGCTCGTTTGGGCGGTTCGGTCATCTCCCGGCTCTCTTGGCGCCACGGTCGGGTCGCCGGTCCCGACCAGTCCGCTCGCACGGCGCGTGAGCTCGCGGGCGAGCGTTCCATGGTGGCGGACCGTACCGCACCGCAATCGTCGCGGGCAACCGCCGCAGGCAGGGCTGCGAGCCCGCGATGCGCCCGCGCGCTCGCGGACGCGGTCCCGGCCGCGCCGGCTAGAGGCCCATCGCCTCCGCCGCCTCCCGCGCCGGGGGGTGCAGCCGCTCGGGGAACACGTCCGCCGGATCCCCGCGCAGCAGCCAGCCGCTCTCGGTGCGCTCGACGAGACCGTCGCGCGCGAGGCGGCTGAGCGCCGTCGTCACCGACGGGCGGCGCGCGCCGACGAGCGTGGCAAGCGTGCGGTGCGGGAGCTGCAGCGGCAGGCGGACGCCCTGCGGCGAGACCCGCCCCCACCGCTCGGCAAGCGCCCACAGGAGCACGAGCAGCCGGTCGTCCACGCGCGGGATCTGCGCGATCGCGAGCTGGAACGCGAGGCCGCGCGCCCGCCGCACGTGACGGCGGCTGACGGCCGCAGCCAGCGCCGGCCAGCGTGCCGCCGCGAGCGCGAAGCGCGCGTCGAGCACGGCGACGCGCGTCGGCTCGTGCACGTGCCACGCGACGCGGAACGGCAGCGGGTCGAACTGCACGTCGTCCTCCCAGGGACGCAGGACGTCGCCCGCGCCGACGAGCTCCGTTGTCGTGCGCCCCGCGAAGACGATGTCGCGCGTGACGAGGCCGCGGAGCACGAGCAGCCCGAGCGCCGGCGGCACGGGCCACTGCTCGGCGGCGGGGTCCCATGGCCCGACCTCGAGCGCCTGAGCGTGCGCGCCGACCGCGCGCCGGGCGGCCCGCAGCTCGTCGGCCGTCAGGCCCTCGCCGAGCTCGGCGTCGGCCTCGAGCAGCGGGATCAACGTGCGAGGGGTGGACACGGTTGGGGTTCGCCCGCCGGAAGGCGAGCCGGAAGTGTGGTCCTCGGGGGGCCGCGTGGTCAAGGGCGAGGAAGCTCGGCGAGCAGCCCTGCGCCCTCGCGCATCATCCGCGAGCGCGGAACGACCACGTCGAAGCCCGCATCGAGCGCCCGGCGGCGCATGTCGGCGTCGACGTGGGAGTAGGTCGCGACGGTGCGCACGCCCTCGAGCGCGGCGGTCTGTCGCAGCCCCTGCAGCAGCGCGACGCCGTCGACGCCGGGGCCGGCGAGGTCGACGACGAGCACCTCCGCGCCCGCGAGCTCGTCCTGCGCCGCGGCCGCGGAGGTGACGAGCACCACGTCGTGGCCGCCGTGCGCCAGCACGCCCTCGACCTTCGAGCCGAAGAGCAGGTCCGGGATGAGCGCCGCGACCCGCGCCACGGCGCTACTGGGCGCGGATGCGCCGGAACTCCTGGCGGAAGGACTCGGGGCGGCCCCAGAGGTTCACGATCTCGACGCGCCCGGCGCGTGCGTCGCGGACGCGCATCTCGCCCTCGATGCCGGCGTCGTCGAGCAGCTTCAGCGTCCCGTGCACCGCCGGCGCCGAGGCGGCGTGGCCGAAGCGGTGCGCGATCAGGATGCGCCAGTGCCAGTCGTACTTCGAGTACGGCTGCGGGTTGACCGTGACCAGGTACACCGCCGCGTCGATGTAGCGGCTCTCGTCGAAGATCCGCAGGTCGATCTCGAGGTCGGTCCAATCGTCGGGCAGGGCGTCGACGACGGCCTGGAAGTGGTCTGCGAGGCCCATGGGGGCCCCGCAGACTACCCCACCCCCCGTTCGCGGCGGATCAGCCGAAGAAGGTCTGGTAGAGCAGGAACGCGTTCAGCGCGATGATCGCCGCCGCGACGACCGAGGCCACGGCGGTGGTGAGCGGCCGGTTGACGAGCGCGCCCATGACGTCACGGCGGCGGGTCAGCAGGACGAGCGGGACGAGCGCGAACGGGATGCCGAACGAGAGGACGACCTGGCTGATGACCAGCGAGCGCGACGGGTCGAGCCCGATCGCCAGCACGATGAGCGCCGGCGCCATCGTCACCAGGCGGCGCAGCGCGAGCGGGATCGACCGCGCGATGAAGCCCTGCATGACGACCTGGCCGGCGTATGTGCCGACGCTCGAGCTCGCCAGGCCCGAGGCCAGCAGCGCGAGCGCGAAGGCGAGCGCGGCGCCCCCGCCGACGAGCGCGCCGAACTGCTCGTGCGCCTCCTCGATCGAGTCGAGGTCGGACAGCCCGGCCGCGTTGAACAGCGACGCGGCGATGATCAGCATCGACATGTTCACGAGGCCGGCGATGCCCATGGCGAGCGTCACGTCGATGCGCTGGAAGCGCAGCAGCGCGCGGCGCTCCTCGTCGTCGCGCGCCGCGATGCGGTTCTGCGTGAGCGCCGAGTGCAGGTAAATCACGTGCGGCATCACGGTCGCGCCGAGGATGCCGCTGGCGAGCAGGATGCTGTCCGTGCCGGCGAAGCCGGGGATGAACCCGCGCGCCGCGCCCCCGGCGTCGAAGCCGATGCGCAGCGTGTCGTAGAGGAAGCCCAGCAGGATCACGCCGAGCATGCCGGTGATGACCAGCTCGAAGCGGCGGTAGCCGCGCGACTGGAGCGCGAGGATGCCGAACGCCACGAGCGCGGTGATGATGCCGGCGTGGAACAGCGGCACGCCGAACAGCAGGTTCAGCGCGATCGCCGCGCCGACGAACTCGGCCAGGTCCGTCGCCATCGCGATGAGCTCGGCCTGCACCCAGAGGCCCCAGGTCACGGGCCGCGGGAAGTGCTCGCGGCAGAGCTCGGGCAGGTTGCGGCCGGTCGCGATGCCGATCTTCGCCGACAGGTTCTGGATCAGCATCGCCATGAGGTTGGCGCTGAGCAGCACCCACAGCAGCAGGTAGCCGTACTGCGCGCCGCCGGCGATGTTCGTGGCGAAGTTGCCGGGGTCGACGTAGGCGACGCAGGCCACGAACGCGGGGCCGAGGATCGCGAGCGTGCCGCGGATGCGCCCGCGCGCGCGGATGCGCTGGAGGTCGCTGTCGCTGGGCGTGGGCGTGGGCGTGGCCGCGGACACGGGCACGGCCATCGTGCCGTCAATGACGGCCGGAGGCGGCGGAGGCGGCGTCAACGCTGGACCTCGACTCGCATCGCCTGCGCGAGCGCCCCGCCGAGCACGTGCGTCTCGGCCCCGAACCGGGCGAACACGGGACCCGCGAAGGGCTGCTTCTCGACGACCTCGAAGCTGTCGCCGGGGGCGATCCCGCGGTCGCCGAGGTAGCGCAGCATCTCCGGGTCGGAGTCGGAGATCCGCATGAAGATGCCGCGGGCGCCCACGTCGAGCGACTGCATGCTGACCGTCGCGCCCTCGTCGATCGTGAGCTCGGGCGTCGGGATCGGATCGCCGTGCGGGTCGTGCGTCGGGTGGCCCAGCTTGGCCGCGATGAGCTCCTCGAGCTCCTCGGAGATCACGTGCTCGAGGACCTCGGCCTCGTCGTGCACGCGGTCCCACGGCATGTCGAGGCGCTCGGCGAGGTACAGCTCGAGCAGGCGGTGGTGGCGGAGCACCTCCAGCGCGACGCGCTCGCCATCCGGCGTGAGCTCGACGCCGCGGTAGGGCTCATGGCGCACGAGTCCGAGCGCATCGAGCTTCTTGACCATGCCCGACGCCGAGGCGGGCGTCACGCCCAGGCGCTCGGCGAGCGCGTTCGTGGTCACCGCCGCGTCGCCGCGGCGCTGCAGGGCGTAGATCGCCTTCGCGTAGTTCTCGACGGCCTCTCCGGGGCCGGTCCGGCGCTGGACTGTGCTCACGCCAGGAATTATGGCACCCCTAAATCTCAGTCACAAGCATGGCGAACTCAGAATGGACGGATGTCCAAGCCGCCCTCGGACGGAGCTCGGCGTTCACCCCTCTGGCCCGCCTATCCTGGCGGAATGGCCGCCGCCACCGACACCAGCACCGCCGCCGCGCACCGCGCGCTGCGCGAGGGCGCCGGCGTCCTCGACCGCTCCGAGCTCGGCAAGCTCGCGCTCACCGGCGCCCAGGCCAAGGAGCTGCTCAACGGCCAGGTGTCCAACGACGTCGAGGCGCTCGAGCCCGGCACGGGCTGCTACGCGACCCTGCTGACGAACAAGGGCAAGATGCTCGGCGATCTGCGCATCCTCGACACCGGCACGGAGCTCCTGCTGCTGACCGAGCGCGTCTCGCTGCAGGCGCTCTTCGACCAGCTGCGGCGCGGCGCGATCGGCTGGCAGGCGGACCTCCACAAGCGCACGCTCCAGCAGGGTCTCGTCTCGGTCATCGGCCCGCGCGCCCGCGACGTGGCCGGCGCGGGTGAGCTCCCCGCCGCCGAGCACGCCAACCGCCGGGCCGAGCTCGGCGGCGCGCCGGTCCTGCTCGTCGCCACCGACCTCGGCGTGGACGTCGTCTGCGCGGCGGACGACACGGCCCGCGTGCGTGGCGCGCTGCTCGCGGCGGGCGCGGTCGAGGTCGACGAGGTCGCCGCCGAGGTGGCGCGCGTCGAGTCCGGGCGCCCGCGCTACGGCATCGACACGGACGCGACCACGATCCCGCAGGAGGCCGGGCTCAACGAGCGCGCGGTCAGCTTCACGAAGGGGTGCTACGTCGGCCAGGAGACCGTCGCGCGCCTGCACTGGCGGGGCAAGCCGAACCGCCAACTGCGCGGCCTGCGGCTGTCCGCCCCGGCGCCGACCGGCGCGCCGCTGCGGCTGGGCGAGCGCGAGGTCGGCCGGCTCGGGTCGGTGGCCGTCTCCCCCAGGTTCGGGCCGATCGCGCTGGCGATCGTGCGCCGCGAGGTCGCCGTCGGCGACACGCTTGCGGTCGGCGACGGCGCGGTGCGCGCCGAGGTCGTCGAGCTGCCGTTCGCGGCGGGCTGAGGCGTCGCATCGGGCTGGCGCCCCGTTCGGTCGCGAGTCGCCGTCGCGGTGTGGTCTGTCTGCACCGTTCCCGCCTGGCACCGGAGAGACCAGCGGACGCGACCGACGTTGTGCCGGGTATATGCGGTCGATGTCGGTCGCGTCTCGCCCTACGCGGCCGCGGCCGGCGCCCGCGCCGCAGCCACGAAGCGCTCCAGCGCCGCGCGGTCCGGCGCCCGCCAGAGATCGAGCGCGCGCGCCGGGTTGCGGTCGAGCCACGTGGCGGCGATGCGCGCCTCGCCGACCTCGTCCGGTGTCAGCGACGCCGTCGGGCCGGTGCCGTCGCCGCCGCGCAGCGCGGCGACGGTCCGCGCGTGCAGGTCGTCGAGGTCGCCCAGCGGGCCCCAGTCGACGATCCGCCCGCCGACGAGCCAGAACGCGTCGAAGCGCCCCCCGCGCGGGTGCTCGGCCAGCAGCAGCCGCGGCCGCGCGTGGCTGGCGGCGAGCACGCCGCCGAGGCTCTCCAGCAGCTCGCCCAGCCGCCGCCGGCGGCGCCGCAGCCAGGCGGCGCGCTCGTAGCGCTGCGCGGCCGCCGCCTCGCGCATCTGGCGGTCGATGTGCGCGAGCAGAGCCGCGCCGCCGTCACCGCGCCCGGTGAACAACGCGAGCGCCTCGTCGAGCCGGCGGCGGTACAGGTTCGGATCGAGGTCGTTCAGGCACGGCGACAGGCAGCGCCCCATCTGCCCGTACGCCGACGGCCACTGGCGCAGGGTCAGCTTGCGCCCGCAGTGGCGCAGCCCGAAGAGCGAGTTGAGCTGCTCGAGCAGCTCGACCGCCGCGGCGCGGCCGCGCAGCGGGCCGACGCTCACTCCGCGTCCGACGGCGGGGCCGGGCGCGACCTCGAGGATCGGGAACGCGATGTCGAGGCGGCAGCGCAGGTAGACATAGCTGTCGACGTGCTTGAGGCGCACGTTGCCCGGCGGTCGCAGCCGCTTGACGAGGCGGCTCTCGAGCACGAGCGCGCCGAGCTCGGAGTTCGTGACCTCATGCTCGACCGTCTCGGCCTGGGCGGTCCAGCCGCCCTCGGCGGCCGACGGGGCGAAGTGGGCCCGCGCCCGGGTCCGGACCGTCACGGACTTGCCGACGTACAGCGCCTGGCCCTCCGCGTTGCGAATCACGTACACGCCGGGGTCGTCGGTCAGCGCGCTCAGGTCCGGCAATCGCCGGCGCGCGCCGCTGACGCGCCCGGCGCCGCCGTCCGTCGCCGCCGCCCGGGGACGCTTCGGCCGGGGCGGGCGCAGCAGGGCCAGCGCGTCGCGGACCGTGATCGCGTTCGCGCACAGCCGCGCGAACAGCGCGCAGAACACGCGCGCGCACGTCTCGGCGTCGGCGAGCGCGCGGTGGGACACCTCGACGTCGATCCCGAGCGACTCGGCCAGCGGGCGGAGCCGGCGCTGGCGCGCGAGCGGGTGCAGCCGCCGGGCCAGCGCCACCGTGCAGAGCACGGGCGGCCGCGGCCACTCGAGCCCGGCGCGGTGAAACGCCTGCGCGAGGACACGGCGGTCGAACGCGGCGCTGTGCGCGACGAGCACGCGTTCGCGCAGCTGCGCCGCGAGGTCGGGCAGCGTCGCCTCACCCGGCGGCGCCTCGTCGACCATCGCCTGCGTGATCCCGGTGAGGCGCTGGATCCCGCGCGAGAGCGGCGCGCGGACCTGGACCAGCGTCTCCCAGCGGTCGTGCAGCTCACCGCCGCCGACCAGCACCGCGCCCACTTCCGTCAGCTCGCAGGCGTCGCCCGCGAGGCCGTTGGTCTCGGTGTCGACGACGAGAAACTCCGCTCCATGCAGGGGTTGGTCGAGGTCCACCGACGATCGTGTACGCCTCGGACCGGACAGAACGGCAGTCCGCGTGCAGGCGTCAACGGCGCCGCCGACCGGCGAGCGGAGTAAAGTCGGTGGTGTAACCGGCCTGAGAGGAGGCACCGAATGACCGCGACCGCCCCCCGACAGGACAGCCCGCGGGATCACGCCGAGCAGGAGGCGTGGGACCGCTACCGCGACGACCTGCGCGAGCTGCAGGGCCGGGAGTACGAGGACGCGGAGGACCGCTCCTGGGAGCGCCTCCAGAACCGCCTGCGCGAAATCGCCCGCGACCACGAGGACTGACACGCCGCGGGGCGCCGGCCGGCGGTGGTCGCCATCGCCGGCTCGCTCGCGCTGGCGCCGGCGCTCTCCGACACGACGCAGACCGGCCGCACAGCGCCCGGAACGGCCGCTTGCAGCCGTAGCGGGCCGACGGGCCGTCTGCGACGATCGGGCCATGCCCGCCCGGTGGCTCTGCCTCCTCGTGGCGCTGGCGGTGCCCGGCGCCGCGGCCGCGCAGGCGCCGCCCGAGCAGACGCCGCAGGCGCTGTTCGAGGGCCTGCTCGTCGAGGACGCGCGCACCACGGCGGCGGTCAAGGCGCTCCTCGGCAGCGACGCGGGCTACGTCGGCGCGCCCGCGTTCGCAGACCTCACGGGCGACGGCCGCATGGACGCCGTCGTCAACGTGCGCGTCCCAGGCGCCGCCGGCACGATCGCCGTCTACGTCTTCTCCAGCGACGGCACCGACGCCGACCGGCTGCGAGCGGTCTTTCGCCGCCAGGGGCTGTACCGCGGGCGGACCCGCATCGCGGGCGCGACGCTCACCGTCGCACAGCCCCGCTGGGCCCGCGGCGACGACCTCTGCTGCCCGGCCGCGCGCACCGAGCGCGACTACGTCTGGGCGGCGCGCACGCGCATGTTGCGCCGGGCGGGTGACGAGCGGGTCGTCAGGCTGCGGACCTAGCGTTCCCTTGCGCATTGCGCAATGGCTGCGCATGCGCAATACTTGCGTTCGTGCAAGCAACAGATACGCCCACGCACACGTCCTCGCATGAGCTCGCCGCGGAGCTCCTCGCGCTCTGGCATCACCTCATGAAGGGCCAGAGCAAGGGGATGTTCGCGCTGCTCGACGAGCTCGACCTCTCGATGTCGCACATCAAGGCGCTCCAGGTCCTCGCCGACTGCGGCTGCAAGCTCTCCGTCAAGGAGGTCTCCGAGCAGCTCGGCCTCTCGCTTCCCGGCGCCAGCCGCACGGTCGACTCGCTCCTGCGCCGCGGCTACCTCGAGCGCCGCGAGGACGAGCAGGACCGGCGCATGAAGCGCATCGGCATCACCGAGGCCGGCCGCGAGGTCGTCCGCCGCATCGTGGGCGCCCGGCTCGAAGGCCTCGAGCAGTTCACCGACTCCCTCACCCCCGAGCAGCGGACCAGGCTCATGGCCGCGCTCGCCGACCTCCCCCACCGCTCATGACTCGACTCCGCTCCGCGATCACCGACGACAACCGCCGCTGGTGGACCCTCGGCGCGATGTGCTTCGCGCTCTTCATGGTGATGCTCGACAACACGGTCGTGAACGTCGCGCTGCCCTCGATCCAGAAGGATCTGGGCAGCTCGATCTCCGGCCTCGAGTGGACCGTCAACGCCTATACCCTCAGCTTCGCCGTCCTCCTGGTCACCGGCGGGCGCCTCGGCGACATCTTCGGCCGCCGCCGGATGTTCCTGTTCGGCGTCGTCGCCTTCGGCCTGTCGAGCGCCTTCATCGGCCTGTCGCAGAGCGACGCCTGGCTCGTCGCCGGCCGGGCCGCCCAGGGCATCGGCGCCGCGTTCATGATGCCGGCGACCCTGTCGATCATCGCCAACGCCTTCCCGCCGCACGAGCGCGGCAAGGCGATCGGAACGTGGGCCGGCGTGAGCGCCATGGCGCTCGCCATCGGCCCCGTGGTCGGCGGGTTCCTGGTCGAGAACGTCTCCTGGCAGTCGATCTTCTTCCTCAACGTGCCGGTGGCGATCCTCGCCGTGTTCGTCACCATCGCGGCCACCCGCGAGTCGCGCGACGAGACCTCCAGCCACCAGGTGGACGTCCCGGGCGTGCTGACGGTCTCCGTCGCGCTCGGCGCGCTCGTGCTCGCGCTCGTCGAGGGCAACTCGTTGGGCTGGGGCTCGCCCTCGATCGTGGCCCTGCTGGCCGTCTCGGCCGCCGCGCTGGTCGCGTTCGCCTACGCCGAGATCCGCAGCGCCGAGCCGATGGTCGACTTCCGCTTCTTCCGCTCGAAGTCGTTCCTGGGCGCGAACCTCGTCGCGTTCCTCGTGTCGTTCGCCATGCTCGCGATGTTCTTCTTCATCGCGCTCTACATGCAGAACGTCAAGGGCTACTCGCCGCTCGAGGCCGGCGTGCGGTTCCTGCCGTCGACCGGCGTGATCATCCTCGTCGGCCCGATCGCCGGCCGCCTGACCGACCGCATCGGGCCCAAGCCGCTGATGACCGTCGGCATGCTGCTCGTGGCGGTCTCGATGTTCTGGCAGGGCCACCTCGCCCCCGACACGAGCTACGGCTTCCTGGTCGGCGCGTTCGTCCTGATGGGCCTCGGCATGGGCCTCGTGATGTCGCCGATGAGCACGGCGGCGATGAACGCGGTCGAGCACACGAAGGCCGGCGTCGCGTCCGGCATCCTGTCGATGAGCCGCATGGTCGGCGGCACGTTCGGGGTCGCCGCCATGGGCGCCCTCGTCAGCGGCCTGGGCAAGGGCCGCATCGATCAGCTGCTGCCGAGCGTGCCCGAGGCGCAGCGCGAGAAGCTCGCCGACGCGCTCGGCGCCGGCGGCGCCCAGATCGGCGGCCAGGCCGGCGCGGCCGTGCAGGACGCGTTCGTCTACGCGCTGAACACGGGGCTGCGCCTGGCCGCGGTCGTGACCGTCCTCGGCGCGCTGCTCACGTGGATGCTGATCGCCGACAAGCCCGCTCCGGCGCCGGCCGCCGAGCCCGCTCCCGAGGGGGCCGTGGCGGCGCCCGCCGGCGAGGCGCTGGCCGACACCGCCCGGGGCTGACATCGGACGCATCCGGCGCCGCGGCCACCGCCGCGGCGCGGGGTGGCGCTCGCGGCGTTTGGACCTCGCCCGCCGCCGGGCACCCCGAGGGCTCCTCCCGACACCAGGAGCCGCGAACCCGTGAGCTACGACCAGAAGATCGTGCAGTACCTCGACGAGGCGCACGCGACCGAGATGGCGCTGATTCGCGTGCTGCAGAGCCAGATCGCCATGGCTCCGGAGGGCAGCCTGCGCACCGCGCTCGAAGGTCACCTCGAGGAGACCCGCGACCACGCCCGGCGCGTCCGCAGCCGCGCGAGCGAGCTGCAGAGCAGCGCGCGCCCCAACCCACTCCAGCCGCTGATCGGCCTGACCGAGGCGGTCGTCGGCCAGGCGATCGCGCTGGGCAAGACGCCGCTCGACCTCGTGCGCGGCACGAGCGTCCAGGAGAAGCTCCTCAAGAACGCGAAGGACGACTGCGCCGCCGAGGCGCTCGAGATCGCCACGTACACATCGATCGAGCACCTCGCCACGAAGGCCGGCGACGACGAGACCGCGAAGCTCGCCCGCTCGATCCTCGCCGACGAGCGGCGGATGCTCGACCGGCTCGTCGACGCGGAGATCCCGAAGCTCACCGAGGCGGTGGCGGGCGCGGAGGCGCGAGGCCGGCGGCGTTCGGCCGCCTGACCCGCGGCATCCGGCGCCGCGGGTACCGTCGCGGCGCCGGATGCACATCCTCGACCGCGTCGATCCCGAGCAGGTCCGGGCGTTCCACGCGCGCGGCGAGTTCTTCTGGCTGGACCTCGACACGCCGTCCGGGGCAGAGCTCGAGACGCTCGCCGAGCTGATCGGGCTCCCGCGCCTGGCCGTCGACGACACGATCGAGTTCGACCAGCGCGCGAAGGTCGACGACTACGGCGACCGCCTGCTGATCGTGTTCCACGGCACGGAGGGCGAGCTCGGCGCGATCCGCCGGTTCGAGGTGCACATGCACCTGAGCGCCCGCGAGCTCGTCACCGTCCACCACGGCCCGTGCCCGCCGCTCCAGGCGGCGCGAGACGCGCACGTGCACACCGACCACGAGATCGTCTACCGGACGCTCGACGCGCTCTCCGAGAGCACGCTCGCGACCCTGCGGCGCGCCGAGGATGCCGTCGTCGCGCTGGAGCAGCGCGCGTTCGAGCGCCCGACCGCCGAGGACCGGCGCCGCATCACGCGGTGGCGCGGCGAGCTGTTCCGGCTCGTGCAGGTCGTGGTCGCCGAGCGCGACATGCTCGAGGGCAACGCCCAGGCGATCGAGCGGGTCCTCGGCATGGAGGCGGGCGCCGCCCGCCATCCGATCGCCGACGTCCGCGACGACCTCGTGCAGGCGGCGAACCTGATCGCCTACTGCCGAGAGGTGCTCGGCGAGGCGCTCAACGTCCACCTGCAGATGACGTCGAACCGGCTCAACGAGATCGCGACGCGGCTCACCGTGCTGGCGACGATCGTGATCCCGCTGACGCTCATCACGGGCTTCTTCGGGCAGAACTTCGGGTGGCTCGTGGACCACATCGACTCGCTCGCGACCTTCCTCGTGTTCGGAGTCGGAGGGATGGTGCTCCCGGCCGCGGCGATCTGGGCGTGGTTGCGACGCGCGGGTTACCTGAACAGCGACGGCCAGTAGAGTTGCGCGCGCCGACCCGGCCGGGGCGGCGAAGGAGCTGAGCAGGCGTCTGGGAGCGCAACCGATGGCCGTTGATCTGTCGCAGGTCGCACACGTCGACACCGAACCGGGCGAGCTGCCCGCCACGATGGCCGCCTGGGTCATCCGCCAGGAGCGCGAGGGCGAGCCGGTCGACGCCTTCCAGGTCGAGGAGATCGAGGTCCCCGAGCCCGGCGCGTTCGAGGTCGTCGTGCGTGTCATGGCGGCGGGCGTGAACTTCAACAACGTGTGGGCGGCGCTCGGCAAGCCGGTGTCGGTGTTCCGCTACCACCCCCACGAGGACCACCACATCGGCGGCTCGGACGGCTCGGGCGTCGTGTGGAAGGTCGGCCCGGGCGTGACGCGCTGGAAGCCCGGTGACGAGGTCGTCATCCACTGCAACCAGGCCTCCTATGAGGACCCGGAGGTGCACGGGCTCGACCCGCTCGCGGCGCCGTCGCAGCAGATCTGGGGCTACGAGACGAGCTGGGGCTCGTTCGCCCAGTTCACGAAGGTCCAGGCCCAGCAGCTGCTCCCCAAGCCGCAGAACCTGGCCTGGGAGGAGGCGGCGTCGTATGGGCTGACGTACTTCACCGCGTACCGGATGCTGATCGACCGCGCGCAGATCCAGCCCGGCCACCGCGTGCTGATCTGGGGTGCGGCGGGCGGGCTCGGCGTGTTCGCCACCCAGCTCTGCGTCGCCGCCGGCGCGGAGTGCGTCGGCGTCGTGTCCTCGCCCGAGAAGGGCGCGCTCGTCGAGCAGCTCGGCGCCCGCGGGTACATCGACCGCAGCGACTTCGCGGGCATGATGCGCCGCGGGGATGAGACGCCCGAGGAGGAGAAGGCGCGCTTCGCGGTGTCGCGCGACTTCTCCAAGGCGGTGCGCCGGATCCTCGGCGACGCGCCCGATGTCGTCTTCGAGCACGTCGGCAAGGCGACCTTCCCGACGTCGGTGTTCTGCGTGAAGCCGTTCGGCAAGGTCGTGATCTGCGGCGCGACCTCCGGCTACGACCTCGACTTCGACGTGCGCTACCTGTGGATGCGCCAGAAGGAGATCCTCGGCTCGCACTTCGCCAACGCGTGGGAGTGCACGAAGGCGAACGAGCTCATCGAGCAGGGCAAGGTCCGACCCGTGCTCTGGCGTACGATGGGCTTCGACCAGGTCGCGGAGGCCCACCAGCTCATGCACGAGAACAAGCACTGCGGGAAGATCGCCATCCTCGTCGGCGCAACCGAGGAGGGCCAGGGCCGCACGGTGCCCGGCCCGGGCGCCATCCGGGCGGAGGTCGGCGGCTGATGGCGGGCGTCGTCCACATCCCCTGGTACGCGACGGGCTTCCGCGGCGACAAGCTCGCCGAGGCGCTCGCGGACATCTCCGCGGTGGCGCTGCGCTACGGCGCGCGCAGCCACGCGGTGTACCGCTACAACGACGACCGCTACAAGTTCCTGCAGATGGCCGAATTCGAGACCAAGGCCGAGTTCGAGGCCTACTGGTTCGGGCCGGAGTTCGTGGACTTCCGGGTGCTCGCGAACAGCTGGTACCAGGTGCCGGTCGTCTACGGCTGGACCGAGCTCGTCACGTCGGGCACGCTCATCCCCGAGATGGCGCACTCGGCGTCAGGCGAGCCGGCGGGCGTCGAGCCCGGCGGCGATCTCGCCGGCTGAGCCGTCCGTACTCCGGACATGCCCCACCCCGCCGAGCATCGCGCGCTGCGCGAGCTGCACGTCTTCGGCCGCCAGCTCGTCCGCCACTGGGAGCGGCTGGCGCACCGGCTCGGCGGGCCCGAGGCGGGACTCCTCGCCGCGGGCGCCGCCGACGCCCGCGCCCTGCTCGCCGACGCGGCGGCGCTGATGGCCGCCCGCGACGTCCCCGCCGAGGGCGCCGCCGCGTTCGCGGGGCGCATCGTCAGCGCGCGGCCGTCGACTCGCGACGAGCTGCTCGAGCGCAACCAGGCGCTGCGCCACGCCCTGCACGACGTCGAGCACGTCGTCACCCTGCTCGCCTACCTCGCCGCATTGGCCGCGGCGCGGGGCGACGAGGAGCTCCGCGCGCTGTGCGCGGAGGGCGAGCGGCGCCTCGCCGCTCACGCGCGCGAACTGCGCGACGCGGTGGTGGCGCTCGGCGGGCGGCCCGACGAGGCGACCGCCCCCGCCGTCGCCTCGGCGGCCGGCCGCGTGGGCCACCGCGCGGCCGCCGCGCTCGGCGCGTTCGGCGAGTGGGTGGATCGGCGCGCGGTGGCGCGCCGCGGCGACGCCTGAACCGGCGGCCGGGCGTCCGCGGCGTCCCGACCGTCGCGCGCGGCGCAGCGCGACGGTGGTGGACGGCGCACCTAGGGCAGGCGGGTTCGGACGTAGGCCGGGCGCGCCGAGGTGTCTGGCGTCCGCTATCCGGACACACGACTACCCCAGCGGGCCGCGAGGCGGCGTGTGTGTCATCCCATGAGCGCTGCATGCACATCGGGTCACGCAGCGCCGGCGGACCGGCCGCCAGCCACCCGGCCGCCCTCCCTCGCTGCCCACGAACCAGGCGCCGCTCGCAGCGGCGCTCCGAGCGGCGCGCCGCCGCCCCACGACCACCGCGGCGGGCCACGCCACCACGCCCGCGGCGAGCGTCAGACGGCGCCCTTCACCGACCGATCCGGCCGGCGCTCGATGTCCATCCGCAGCCGCGCGAGCGACTGGCGGATGAGGCGCGACACCTGCATCTGCGACACGCCGATCCGCGTCGCGATCTCGGTCTGCGTCATGTCCTCCTCGAAGCGGAGCCGGAGCACCTCGCGGTCGCGCGCGTTCAGCACCCCGAAGGCGCCGTCGAGCAGCGCGCGCATCTCCGCCCGGTCGAGCTCGGGATCGTTGTCGCCGAGCGAGTCGGCCAGCGTGACGTCCTCGCCGGTCGGCTCCTCGAGCGAGCGCGTGCGCCGCGCGCTCGAGCTCTGGATGGTGGCGAGGACCTCCTCGAACGGCGCGTCGATCGCACTGGCGAGCTCCTGGACGGTGGGCGAGCGCCCGAGCTCGTTCGTCAGCTTGTCGCGCTCCTTGGCGACCTGGAGCTGCAGCTCCTGCAGGCCCCGCGGCACGCGCACCGACCACGTCTTGTCGCGGAAGTGGCGCTTGATCTCGCCGAGGACGGTGGGCGTCGCGTAGGAGGAGAAGCGGACCTCGCGCGAGACGTCGAAGCCGTCGATCGCCTTCATGATCCCGACGCACGCGACCTGGACGAGGTCGTCGAGCGGCTCGCCGCGACCGGCGTAGCGGCCGGCGAGCGCGCGCGCGAGCGGCAGCATCTCCTCCGCGAGCTGGTCGCGAGCCCGCATGTCCCCGTGCTCATGGATCCGTCTGAGGAGCTCCTGCTCCCGCTGAGCCCGGACGGCACCGGCGACGCCCTCGTCGTCCATCCCTCCGTCCATCCGCCGAGAATACCCACACCGAGCGGCTAGGAAAGCCGCCGGTGCATCACTCGCTCGAGTCGCGGGATGCCGTCGCCGGGGTCGACGGCCTTGTCGAGCGCGAGCCACGCGCGGCGGCCGTCGAGCTCGAGCGTGGCGACCTGGTTGTCGAACCACGGGCCCTCGTCGATGCTCCAGGTGAGCCGCTCCGGCTCGACGCCGGCCGCGCGCGCGAGCCGCTCGCCGATGCGGGCACCCGCGCGCGACATGCCCATGCGGATCGCCAGGCGCTCGTGCTCGTTGAGCGGATTGCGCAGCGGCGAGCACACCGCCTGGTAGACCGGGCTGCGCCCGTTCGCCCGATGGCCGTCGTCGCCGACGAACTCGGCGCGCGCGAGGTAGGCGTGGTGCACGTCGCCGGAGAGCAGCACGACGCTGCCCGGCGCGGTCCCGTGACGGCCCGACGCGACGCGCTCGACCAGGCCCTCCAGCGCGCGCAGCGAGCGCCCGAACGCGGCCCAGTGCTCGAGGTCGAGCCCCTGGCGGAGGCGCTCGGCCACGCGGGCGGCGACCGGGCCCCAGGCCCCCTCGCACACCGCCTCGTTCCACGCCTCGAGGTGGTGCATGCCGCGACCGAGGAACGCGGGCAGCGACGTCCCGAGCACGAGGTGGTCGAACGAGCCGTGCGCCCACTCCTCGATGCACGCCCACTCCTCGTCGTCGACCATGAACCGGTGGTCGGGGCGCAGGACGCGGCCGGCGCGGGAGTCCATCACCACGAGCCGCGTGCGGCCGATGTCGCGGCGGTAGCTCCACCGCGCGCCGGAGACCTCCCGGTCGGCGGCGAAGGCGAACTCGCGCACGATCGGCGCGGCGTCGCCCTCGCACTCGTACACCGCGCGGTAGGTCGCGTCGTCCATACGGTCCTCAGGCGACAGGTTGCCGAGGTGCTGGAACGCCCAGTACGACATGAACCCCCCGACGATGCGCTCGTCCCACCAGCCGTGGCGCCGGATGTCGCGCACCCAGTCGAGCGACGTGTTCCAGTCGTCGTGGACGTCGTGATCGTCGAAGATCATCGCGCTGGTGACCGTCGACAGCAGCCAGCGCACCGCGGGCTCGGACCACGAGTCCTCGTACAGGCGGCAGTACTCCTGGAAGTCGGCGACCTGCTCGCCGGGCGGGACCGACACGTCGCGGCGCGCCGCGATGAACTCGGCCGTCGCCGGTGGGACCTCGTCGGCGTAGACCTGATCGCCGAGGAGCAGCAGCAGGTGCGGCCACTCCTTCGGGTCCTGCGCGCGCATCCGCATGGCGAGCGTGCGCAGCGCATCGTGCTCGCGCCCGCGCGGGTCCTGGTCCTTCGTCAGCGTCCAGGGCGGCTCGTCGGGGTGCGCGACGCGACACGAGCCGAACGCGATGCGCAGGCCGTGGTCGTCGCCGATCGTGCGGATGCAGCTCTCCGGCCAGCCGGCGCCGTCGATCGGCCAGGCGCGCTCGCCGTCGAGGCGGACCTCGTACGGCCGGGCGGCCGCCGGCTCGAGCCCGGTGACGTGGACGAGCGCGAAGTGGTGGCCCTCGAGCTCGAACGTGCGCTCGCGACAGCCGCACACCTCGACCTCGCACGGGCGGTCGATCTTGACCCAGACCGTGGCGTCGTCGGCTCCGACGTGGCGCAGAAGCGGACCGAGCAGGAGGCGTGCGCTCAAGCTCGGCCCGTCCGCGCGGCTAGCCCTGTTCGAGCGGGGCCATGGTCAGGCCGGCGTCCTTGAGCTGCTCCCAGTACAGCTCCGCGGGCTCCTTCAGCCCGCTCCAGACGATCGCCTGACCCGTGTTGTGGATGCGATCGGCGATCGCATAGCCGGTGGCGACGGTGAGTCCGGGGACGTAGCGCGCCAGCGTGTGGGCGACGTGGTCGAACGTGTTGTGGTCGTCGTTGCGGACGATCACCCGCCATTCGCCTCCCAGCCCGCTCCCCGGGCCCTCGACGCGAGGTAGCTCGACGGTCTGGCTCACGGAGCGCAGGCTATCGGTTCCGAAGCCCGCGGACAGCGGCGAGGATCGCCACGAGCGCGGCCGCGGCCCCGCCGAGGACCTTCGGGTCGCGCAGGCGCTCGGCGAGCACCGATCCGACGATCTGGCCGACCGGTAGCGCGCTCTCTTCGGCCCCCGCGGCGGCGCCCTG
>DATAAR010000306.1:0-2015 GCA_036259975.1 Solirubrobacteraceae bacterium
GCCTCGCCGATCCCGTTCACCGCGCAGCCCAGCACGGCCACCTCGATCGGGTCGGTGTAGGCCTCCAGGCGCTTCTCGATCTGCGCCACGACCGTGTCCATGTCGAACTGCAGGCGCCCGCACGTCGGGCAGGCGATGAGCTCCGGGCCGCGCTCGCGGAGCTGCAGCGCCTTGAGGATCTCCCACGCCACCTTGACCTCCTCCTCGGCGTGGAAGGTGGAGAGCGAGATGCGGATCGTGTCGCCGATGCCGTCGGCCAGCAGCGTCCCGAGGCCGACCGCGCTCTTCAGCGAGCCCGACCACTTCGTGCCCGCCTCGGTGATCCCGAGGTGCAGCGGGTACGGGATGCGCTCGCTCAGCAGCCGGTTGGACGCGATCGTGTTGGGCACGTTCGTCGACTTGATCGAGACCTTGAAGTTCGTGAAGTCGAGGCGCTCCATCAGCTCGACGAACTCGACCGCGGCCGTCACGAGCGCCTCGACCGGGTTCTCGCGCTCGAGCGCGTGCAGGTGCTTGGGCAGGGAGCCCGAGTTCACGCCGATGCGCATCGGGGTCCCCAGCTCGTTCGCCCGCGCGGCGACCTCGGCGACCTTGTCCGGCCCGCCGATGTTGCCGGGGTTCAGGCGGATGCAGTGCGCGCCTGCTTCGAGCGCCTTCAGCGCCAGCGTGTGGTTGAAGTGGATGTCGGCGATCACGGGGATCGGCGACTCGCGGGCGATCGTCCGCAGCGCCTCGGCGTCCTGCACGCGCGGCACCGCGACGCGGACGAGGTCCGCGCCCGCCTCGGCGACCGCGCGGATCTGACGCATCGTCGCGTCGAGGTTCGCGGTCTCGGTCTTGGTCATCGTCTGGACCGCGACCGGCGCGCCGCCCCCGATGGGGACGCCGCCGACGTTGATCTGGCGCCGCGAGGCCATGGACACTCCAGTGTATGACCGACGTCTACGCAACCGCCAGGCCCGGCCTGCGCGCGCGGCTGGGCTCGGCGCTCGCGGCGCGGGCGCGGGCGCGCCGCCACGAGCGGTTCCGCGCGCTCACGGGCGTGGCGGAGGGGATGCGGATCCTCGACGTCGGCTGCGGCCAGATCGGGCTGCGCGCGCTCGATCCGGGCCTCGACGTCACCGGCGTCGACCTCGTCGACCGGCCGGAGTACCCGGGCCCGTTCGTGCGCGCCGACGCGACGCAGCGGCTGCCGTTCGACGACGGCGCCTTCGACCTCGTCTACTCGAGCTCGGTGGTCGAGCACCTCGCGCCGGCCGACCGGCCCGCGTTCGCGCGCGAGGTCATGCGCGTCGGCCGCGGCTGGTGGGTGCAGACGCCGGCGTTCTCGTTCCCGATCGAGCCCCACGCGCTCCTCCCCTTCGCCCACTGGCTGCCGGAGCCGCTGCGGCGTCCGTACTGGCGCCTCGGCGTGGCCGGCGCGTACGAGCGGATCGCGCTGCTGCGCCGCGGCGAGCTGGCCGCGCTGTTCCCCGGCGGGGAGGTGATCGCCGAGCGCGTCGGGCCGTTCGCGAAGAGCTGGATCGCCGTAGGGTGGCGCGCGTGATCGACGACCTCGTCAACGTCGCCGACTTCGAGCGCCGGGCCGCCGAGCTGCTCGACCCGGGGGTGCACGGCTACTACGCCGGCGGCGCGGGGGACGAGCGCACCCTGCGCGACAACGTCGCCGCGTTCGGGCGCTGGCGGCTGCGTCCGCGGGTGCTCGTCGACGTCAGCGGCGTGTCGGCGGCCACCACCGTCGCCGGCTCCGAGGTCTCGATGCCGCTGCTCGTCGCGCCCACGGCGCTGCACCGGCTCGCCCATCCCGACGGGGAGCCCGCCGCCGCCCGCGCCGCGGCCGCGGCGGGGACGATCTTCACCTTGTCCACGCTGGCGACGTCGCGCCCGCGCGAGGTGTGCGCCGAGGCTCCGCGCGCGCCGCGGTGGTTCCAGCTCTACGTGCTGCGCGACCGCGGCGTCAGCCAGGCGCTGATCGACGAGGCGGTCGAGTGCGGGTTCGACGCGATCGTCCTGAC
>DATAAR010000307.1:0-20693 GCA_036259975.1 Solirubrobacteraceae bacterium
CAACGGAGTTGTCGGCGGAGCGCGGCGCGGTCGACGCCGGTTCTGCCGATGCCGTGCTGGTGTTCGCGGCGAGCCGCGACCAGCTCCTGGCCGAGGCCGAGCCGCTCGTCGAGGCGGCGCACGGTGACGCGCTCGCGTGGCCGGCCTATCCCAAGGGCGGGCAGCTCGGCACCGATCTCAACCGAGATTCCGTCGCCGGCATGCGGCCAGTACGGCAAGTGGCGATCGACGAGATCTGGTCGGCGCTCCGCTTTCGCCCCACATAGAAGACGCTCCGTGCTGGGGTCGTGGCCGCGTGCCCCGGGGGAGCGCTCGTCCCAACGCCCGCGGCGAAGCGCGCGCCCGATCGACGAGATCGGCGGTGGGGAGGGTTGCGCCGCCGGGCCCGGTGGCGCACGTGCGCGATGAGTTCTCGACCCGGTCCGGGTCATAGAGCCGAGACGGCACGATGGACGAGCCTTGACTTCCAAGTCGCCTGGAGCGACAGACTGCGCGGTCGACCCCCACTCGAGGACGAGGATGACGACGGATTCCACGCTTGCGATAGAGGCCGCCGGCCTCGTGAAGACATTCGGCGATACCAGAGCGGTCGACGGCGTCGACCTCCTGGTGCCGCGCGGTTCGGTGTACGGAATGCTCGGGCCCAACGGCGCCGGCAAGACGACGACGATCCGAATGCTGGCCACGCTGGTGCGGCCGGACGCCGGCTGGGCGCGCGTGCTGGGCCGCGACGTGGCGGCCGAGGCCGACGCCGTGCGCGGCCTGATCAGCCTGACCGGCCAGCTCGCCTCTGTCGACGAGGACCTGACCGGGCGCGAGAACCTGGTCTTGATCGGCCGTTTGCTCGGTCTGCGCCCGCGCGCCGCCAAGGCACGCGCGGACGAGCTGCTCGACGCGTTCGGGATCGCCGAGGCCGCGGGCCGGCTGGTGAAGGTCTATTCGGGTGGCATGCGGCGGCGGCTCGACATCGCAGCGAGCATCGTCGTCACGCCGGAGCTGCTGTTTCTCGACGAGCCGACGACGGGTCTGGACCCTCGGTCGCGCACGCAGGTCTGGGACATCGTGCGCGCGCTCGCAGCGGGCGGTACGACGATCCTGCTCTGCACGCAGTACCTCGATGAGGCGGACCGGCTCGCGGACGGTATCGCCGTGATCGACCACGGCAGGGTGATCGCGGAGGGCACCTCCGGGCAGCTGAAGGCCTCCGTCGGCTCGGGCGCTCTGCACGTGCGGCTGCTTCGTCCCCAGCAGCGCGCGGACGCCGCCGACGTGCTGGAGCGGATGCTCGGCACCGTGCATCTCGAGTCCGATCCCGCGCGCCTCTCGGCGCCGTGCGCGGCGGCCGAGCGCGCGGCCGACGTGATCGCCGAGCTGACCCGCCTCGGCGTCGGCATCGCCGACTTCTCGCTCGGCCAGCCGACCCTCGACGAGGTCTTCCTCGCGCTGACCGGTCACCCCGCCGACGGTGAGGGCGCCGGCGGCGCCGTCAAGGAGGAGCAGCCCGCATGAGCACCGAACCTACCGTCCGCCCCGCGGCCCCCGCCGAGCTCGAGGAGGCCGCCGTGCGCAGGGCGCTGGCCTCGACCCCGCGGCCGCCGCGCCCCGGCCCGCTGTCCGCGGCTCTGACCTTCGGCTGGCGGGGCATGCTCAAGGTCAAGCACGTCCCCGAGCAGCTCCTCGACGTGACCATCACGCCCGTGATGTTCACGCTGATGTTCACCTACATCTTCGGCGGGGCGATCGCGGGGTCGACGCGCGAGTACCTGCAGTACATCCTGCCCGGGATCCTCGTCATGTCGGTGCTCTTCACGACGGTGTACTCCGGCATCGCGATCAACACCGATCTCACGCGCGGCGTGGTCGATCGTTTCCGCTCGCTGCCGGTCTGGCGGCCGGCGCCGCTCGTGGGCGCGTTGCTCGGCGACAGCGTGCGCTACGTGGTGGCCGGCACCGTGATCATCGTGCTCGGCGTGATCCTCGGCTACCGGCCGGAGGCCGGAGTCGGCGGCGTGGTCGCCGCTCTCGGGCTGGTCGTGGTGTTCTCGTTCGCGCTGTCGTGGGTGTTCACCACGATGGGGCTGCTCATGCGCTCGCCCAACGCCGTGATGAACGCGGGCTTCATGAGCATCTTCCCGCTCACGTTCCTGAGCAACGTCTTCGTCGATCCCGAGACGCTGCCGCGCGCCCTCGAGGCGTTCGTCGACATCAACCCGGTGTCGTTCCTGGCGACCGCCTCGCGCGGGCTGATGGCAGGGAATGCCGACGGCGGCGACATCGCGGTCGTGCTCATCACGGCCGTCGTCCTCACCGCCGTGTTCGCCCCGCTGACCGACCGGCTCTACCGGCGTGCGTGACCGCTCGCCGGCCCGTCGCGCTGCCGGCGGCCCGGGCGCGGGCGGACTGCGGCGCGCGCGAGACGAACGACGTTGACCCCGCGGAGCGGTAGGCTGGCCGCAGTGAGCGCCACCGAAGACCTCGAGCCGCGTGTGTCCGCGCTGGAGGTTGACGTCGCCGAGTTGCGGCGTCAGTTGACGGAGCTCCATCAGGCGGTCAGCGCCCTCCGCGACGAGGTCCGCGGCATGGAGCCGCCCGCGGGCCCGATGGGCACCTCGCCGCCGTTCGCGCCGCCCTGACGGCCGCGTCCACCGACTCAGCCCGTAAGCCGAGCGCCGGCCGGCCGACTCCTCAGTCGACCAGCGGAATCTGGGCGGTGACCCGAGTGCCGCGGCCCGGTGGGCTGTCGACGTCCACGCGGCCGTCGAGCGCCGCCACGCGCGCCGCCAGCCCGCGCAGGCCCGATCCGTGGGCGGGGTCCGCGCCGCCGGCACCGTCGTCGGAGACCGTCACCGTGACCGTGGCGTCCGACCGGCTGACCTCGACCGTCGCGCGCGACGCGCGCGCGTACTTCACGACGTTGGTGATCGCCTCCGCGACGACGTAGTAGGCCGCGGCCTCGACCGCCGCCGGTAGCCGCTCCGAGGGCAGCTCGACGATCTCGACCGGGACGGGCGCGCGTTCCTGCACCATCGCGAGCGCGGGCCCGAGGCCGCGCTCGGTGAGGATGGCCGGATGGATCCCGCGCGCCAGCTCGCGCAGCTCGTCGAGCCCCTCGGCGAGGTGGTCGCGGGCCGCTGCCAGCAGCTCACGCGCGGCCTGCGGATCCTTGTCGAGCTTCGCGCTCACCATGCTGAGCTCGAGAGCGACCGACACGAGCCGCTGCTGCGCGCCATCGTGCAGGTTGCGTTCCAGCCGCCGGCGCTCGGCATCGCCGACCTCGACCAGATGCGCGCGCGAGGCCGCCAGCTGCTGGTAGGCGTCGGCGTTGGCGAGCGCCTGGGCAACCAGGTCGGCGAAGTCGCACAGCTGCTGCTCGAGGCCCTCGGGCAGCGGCTCGTCCGACGCGCTGGCCGCGGCCAGCGTCCCCCACAGCCGCCCGCCGACATGGACCGGCGCGGCCACCGCCGCGCGATAGCCGAAGCCGCGCAGCGCCTCCGCCAGCGTCCCGCTCGCGTCCCCGTAGCTTTCGACGCGCTGGGCGCTGCCTGTGCGCAAGACCTTCGCGATGACCGTGTCGCCATCGAGATCCAGCGTCGCGCCGAGCGGAAACCGCAACGTGCCGTCCCGGCTCCAGGCGCCGACCACCTTGGCCGTGCGGTGGCCGTCGAAGTGCACCACGGTCGCCCCGGGCAGGCCGAGGAGCCGCCCGACCTCCTCGGTGACCCGCTCGAAGACCCGGCTCGGCGGCGCCTCGCTGGCGACCAGCGTGGCGACCCGGCGCAGCGCCGCCTGCTCAGCCGCGAGCCTGCGCTGCTCGGCCTCGGTGACGCTCAGCGCCTGGGCCGCGCGCGTGCGCTCGGCCGTCACCGCGGCGAGCAGGAGCGACGTCAGCGCCGAGATCGCGATGAACAGCTGCGTGGCGAGGAGGCTGTCCGTGATCGATTCGCGCACGAACGGCCCGTCCTCCTGCGCCGTGTTCCACACGGTGATCGAGCAGACGACGAGGATCGCCAGGGCGGCGCCGCGCGGCCCGAAGCGCAGCGCCGTCCACAGCAGCACCGGGAAGACGATGTAGGGAACGTCGCGCTGCGGTGGCAGCTCGGCGAGCACGACGAGGACGACGAGCGCGACCGCGCCCTCCAGGAGGTCCCGCCGGCGAATGCCCTTCAGCCGGGCGGTCGCCCACGTGAGGACGACCGGGGCGACCACGAGGATGCCCGACGCGTCGCTCAGCGTCCACGTGCGAAAGACGCGCCCGAGCTCGTCGGCGGCGATCACGTCGCCGAGGCGCAGCGACGTCGGCCCGAAGGCGGCGCTGATGACCGCCGCGACCACGGCGCACGCGACGAGCGCCAGGACGTCGACGACACGGGTCAGCCCGCCGCGTCCGCCCGTGAGGCGGCGCAGCAGCAGCGCGGCCACCACCACGGCCACCGTGTTGCCGACGGTCTGCCCGAGAACGGTGCCGAGCGGCGTCGAGAAGTCGCCGAGCAGGAGGTCCCCGATGACGATGCCCGGCCACAGGCGTACGCCGTAGAGGAACAGCACCGCAAGGCCCAGCCCGGCGGGCGGCCACATCGCCGCCACCGCGCCATCGAGATACGCCAGCTCGAGGCCGACGCGCCCGACCGCGTAGTACGCCGCGGCCACGAGCGCGACGGAGAGCACGTACAGCGCGACACTGCCGCGCCCCGTGCGGCGCAGCGCTTCGATCCGTCCACGCGCCGTGTGGCGGGCCTCGTCCGCGCCGCTGACAAGCGTTGCGCCCATGCGGTGGGGCCGAGTGTAGTCCGCGCCGGACCCCCCAATGAGCAGCGACTGTACGCCAGCCCGGTGCACGCGCGTACGCCCCGGCGGTGCTCATGGAGCCGCGGGGCCAGGCCCGGGCGTCGCCGCCCGCGGCAGGGGTCGTAGGCCCCATGTCCAGTTGACGTCGGCGACCCGGATGCGCAGATGCTGGAGTCGCCCCGGCGGGCGTTCGGCCCCCCAGCGCGCTCGCCGGGCGCTGCCGTTGACCTGGACCTAGAGGCGAACGACGATCTGCCCGTCTTCGACGGCCACGGGGTACGTGCGGGCGCGGACGCTCGGGTCGGCGAGCGCGCGTCCCGTGGTGATGTCGAACTCCCACCCGTGCCAGGCGCACCGCAGCACCTGACCGTCGCGGCCATAGGCGAACGCGCGGTCGCGGACGGTCAGCGTCGTGCCGCCGACGCGGCCCTCGCAGAGCGGCCCGCCCTTGTGCGGACAGCCGTTGTGCAGCGCGTAGAAGCGCCCGTCGACGTTGAACAGGCCGATGCTGCGTCCGTCGATCTCGACGATCCGACGCTCGCCGGGGCCGAGGTCCGCGGCGGCACAGGCGACGTGACGCCGTTCAGCCGGCACGGGCGCCCATCCCGGGCCGGGTCCCGAGGCGGTACAGGGCCCGCGCGTTGGCGTCCATGACCGACTCGCGCCACGCCCGCGGCGGCTGCACGATGCGCGGGTCGTCGAAGTCCCAGTGCGGGTAGTCGGACGCGAACATGAGCATGTCGCGGGCGCCGATGTCCGCGAGTGCCGGCCACAGCGCCTGCGGGTTGCGCGGCCGTTCGATCGGCTGGGTCGTCAGGCGAATGTGATCGCGGGCGTACTCGCTCGGGAGGCGCGTGAGCCACGGGGTCTCCTTGCGCAGCGCGCGGTAGTCCTCGTCGAGGCGCCACAGGAGCGCCGGAAGCCAGGCGATCCCGCACTCGATGAGCACGAAGCGGGCGTCGGGCCAGCGCTCGAACACCCCCTGCGCGATCGTACTCGCGACGTGCCCCATCCCGGTCTCGCAGAGGAGCGCGTGGGTCTCCCAGAAGAACGTGGGCGGCCCGCAGCCCGTCGGGTTCGCGTTCACGCCGCCCTGGCCGCCGAGGTGAGCCGCGAGCGGCAGCCCGACCTCCGCGCATGCATCCCAGATCGGGTCGTAGAACGGATCGCCGTACGGGCGCTGCGAGCCGGTGGAGACGAGCACCTGCACGATGCGGGGGTGTCCGCCGCGGCGCCGGATCTCCTCGGCGGCGCCGTGCGGGTCCTGCGGTGCGACGACCAGCGAGCCGCGCAGGCGCGAATCGCACGGCAGCCACTCGTCGACCAGCCACTCGTTGTAGGCGCGGGCCAGCGCCTGCGCGAAGTGCGGATTGGCGAGCGTCGAGACCTCGATCGCCTCCTCGCCGGTCAGGATCGCGACGTCGATGGCGTAGCGGTCGAGGAGCTGCTCCGACATGAACCCGTGGTCGGATCCCGCGGGCCCGCCGCCCGGCGGGGCGGCGTCCGCGCGGATGAAGTCCTCCGGGTGAAGCCACGGGCGGTGCGCGTGGGGAAACGACCCCCGGCCGCCGGGCAGCTCGCCGCGCTCGAGGTACTCGCGAAACGCCGCCGGCAGGTACGGCAGGAGCACCTCGGCCGACGACCAGCTGTTGTGGACGTCGCAGTCGATCATGGCCGCCTCCCGCGATCACCCCAGCGACCGGCGGGTCGGGCTGCTCGAGCGGTCCTGGAGCGGGATCCGGGTCGCCTCTCTGCCGGCGACCGCACCCCTGACCGTGATCTCGACGAGGCCGTTCTCGAACTCGGCGGTGATGTCGCTCGCGTCCGTCCCCTCGGGCAGCGTCACCGCGCGCCGGAACGCGCCGCGGAAGCGCTCGCGGATGTAGAAGCTGCCGTCCCCGCCGGCCCCCAGCTGGGTGTCGCGCGTACCCGAGACGGTCAGCACGCCGCCCGAGAAGGTGACGTCCACGTCGTCGGGCCGCACCCCCGCGACCTCGATCCGGATCACGAGATCGCCGTCCGTGGCGAAGATGTCCGTGGGCGGAATCCACGCGCTCGCGTGCGTGCGCTGGCGCCGCTCGTGGGCGTGCTCGCGGCCGTGGACGCCGAACTCCCGCATCCGCGCGAGCTCGCTGAAGAAGTCGGTCACGCCCTCGAAGGGGTTTCGTTCGCGGTCGGGCATCGCCTCTCCTAACCGCCGCCGGCGCCGAGCGGCTGCAGCAGGCCGGCCTCGCGCAGGAAGCGCCGGGCCACCTCGCCGTCCTCCTGGCCGTTGGTTACGGCGGCGTTCATGTCCACAATCACATCTTGGGTCAGCCGGCGGTTGACGGCGTTGACGACCTGCAGGAACCGCTCGCGGCCGATCCGCTCGAGCTTGTCGGCGTCGACCGTCATGACGGCGTTCTGGGACCCGAAGAGCAGCTCGGGATCGTCGAGCACCTCGTAGTCGCCGCTTTGGAGCTGAGGATCGGTCGTGAACGCGTTGACGGCGTCCACGTCGCCCTCGTCGAGGGCGCTGTACTGCGCGCCGAGCGTGATGGGCTTGAACCTCGCGTTCGTGAGCGAGTAGACGTCCTGCAACCCTCGAAGTCCGAGGTGCAGGTCCTCGAACTCCGGGCGGGCGCCGAGCGTGAACCGCTCCAACCGGCGCAGGTCGGCGATCGACCGCAGCCCGCGCTCCTGGGCGAACGCCTTCGTGGTGGCGATCGCGTCGACGTTCTGGAACGGCGTCATCTCGCTCATCGCCATGCCGCGCCGATCGTAGAAGGCCTTGGCCTGGCGATAGGTGCTCTTCGGGTCCAGGCCCGACACCTCCTCGCCCGCGACCACGGACAGCACCGTCCCGGTGTAGGCCACGTGGCCGTCGATCTCGCCGCTCCGCAGGAGCTTGTCGAGCTCCGCCGCGGGCCCCACGCGCTTGCGCAGGTCGACGGTGTAGCCGTTCGCCGCCAGCGCCTGGCGCCACAGCTCGCCGAGGACGCGTGCCTCCGGGAACGCCTGGGTCCCCAGCGTGATCCGCAGCTGGGCGCCCTGCGGCTGCTGCGAGCCCCCGGACTCGGGCTCGCCGTTTTGGTTGCCGCACGCGCTCAGCGCCGCAGTCGCGAGGGCGAGCACCATCGCGCGGGCGAGGCCGCGGAGCGCTCGCGCGCTCACGGCTCCGCCTCGCGGTCCTCGGCGTCGAGCTCGAACGTCCCGGGCCCCACGATCGGCGGTGTGCCGCCCGCCGCGGCCGGCACGGGGGCGGCCCGAACGGCCGGCCGGACCGGGATCTCCTCCGCGCGCAGGGCCGTCATCCACGAATAGCTGAGCCCCACCAGCACGAACGTGAACGGGACCGCACCGAGGATCGCCGCCTGCTGCAGCGCGGTGAGCCCGCCGACGAGCAGCAGCGCGCAGGCGATGCCGCCCATGAGCACGCCGAGGACGACGACGACCAGCCTGGATGGCTCCAGCGCGCCGCGCGAGGCCATCGTGCCCATCACGATCGCCGCCGCGTCGGCGCCGCTGATGAAGAAGAGCGCAATGAGGAAGATGCAGATCGCCGACGTCACCGCCGGCAGGGGGAGCGCGTCGAGGGCCGTGAAGAGCGAGAGCTCGGGCGTGTCGACGGCGCGGACGAGGTCGGCCTGGCCGCTCGTCTGCAGATGGATGCCGGTGCCGCCGACCAGCGCGAACCAGACGAAGCCCATGCCGGTCGGGGCAGCGACCACGCCCAGCACGAACTCCCGGATGGTGCGGCCCCGCGAGATCCGCGCCACGAACATGCCGACGAACGGGGCCCACGAGATCCACCAGGCCCAGTAGAAGATGGTCCACGCGGCCATCCACTGCTCCTGACCGCCGGCGCCGGTGCGGAGGCTCATGGGGAAGACCTGAAGCACGTAGTTGCCGATGGTCTCGATGCCCTGGCTGACGACGAGCACAGTCGCGCCGCCGAGGAACAGGAAGAACACCATCAGGACGACCGTGGCCCCGGCACCGAGGTTCGCGAGGAACTGGATCCCGCGCTCCACGCCGGAGGTCGCGGAGATCACGAACAGCGTGGTGACCACGACGACGATGAGGACGGCCACCTCGTTCGACTTCTCGAGGCCCGTGAGGTAGTTGAGGCCGCTGTTGAGCTGCAGCCCGTTCAGGCCCAGCGAGGTCGCGGTGCCGAACAGCGTGGCGACGATGGCCAGCGCGTCGACCGTCCGCCCCAGCGCCGTCTCGTTCACGCGCTCGCCCAGCAGCGGTGCGAACAGGGAGCTGACGAGCGTGGGCATGCCGCGGCGGTAGGTGAAGTAGGCGAGGGCACCGCCCATGACCGCGTAGAGCGCCCATCCGTTGAAGCCCCAGTGGAAGTACGTGAACTGGAGCGCCACGTGGGCGGCCTGCTCCGTGCGCGGCTCGGCGAGCCCGTGCGGCGGGGCGGCGAAATGCGAGATCGGCTCGGCGGTCCCGTAGAACAGCAGGCCGGCGCCCAGGCCGGCCGCGAACATCATCGCGATCCACGACAGGGTGCTGAATTCGGGCTCCGAGTCGTCGGGGCCGAGGCGGATGCGCCCCCAGGGATGGATCACCAGGAACAGGCAGAACGCCAGCGCGCTGAACGCGATGAGGACGAAGACCCAGCCGAAGTTGCCGATGATCCAGCCGAGAACGTCCCCCATGACGTTGCCGAGGCTCTGCGGGCCGAGGACGCCCCAGAGCACGAAGGCGAACGTGACTCCGGCGGAGCCCCAGAAGACGACAGGGTCGACTCCCCGTAGCAGACGGCTCATACCTCTCCCCTCGTCGGTGCCGCGTGGCGGCGCGCGCGCTGGACCGGAGCCCTCCGCCGCTCATATATCAGTCGCCTCCGACGAGGTCAAAGCTGCTGTCAGGGGCGCACCGCCAGGCGGCGCTCGGCCGTGGCCCGAGCGCCGGCCCTGCGGCGGCGGCCACCCGTATCGCTATCCGACGGCGACCTGCCGGCGGTTCGCCGCGAGCTTCTCGTCGACCAGGGCGACGATCTCGTCGACGACCTCCGACCGCATGCCCTGCTGGGCCGCGATCGTCTGCACCAGGCAGTCGACGCGCTCCACGTAGGGCGCGCCGCCGAAGACGGCGCGGGCCACGGACGATGGGCTCTGGAGGCTCTTCGCGGCATTGGCGTACTTCTCGAACGGCACCATGTCGTCATCGGACGCGCCGAGCGCCTTGCACACGTCCAGGACCCACTCGTAGACAGCTCGGCTCGCATCCAGGTCCTCGTAGACCACGTCGTGGATCGAGCGCATCTCCGTGCGGCCGATGCACCGGTAGTTGCCGGCGATCAACATGCTCCACTTCGCGAGCGGCACGAGGACCGAATCGCGAACGCGGAGCTTGACGGGCAGCTCGAGCTCGCGATCGCCGACCTTGAAGCGGCTCGCGTCGATGCTCGACTCGAGGTCGCGCACGATGGCCGTGTGGGCGTCGGACTCGAACCGCGCCGCCTTGAAATTCGTCGGCAGGCGCACCTGCAGGACGTTCGTCGGCTCGTCCGGGGGCCGGAACGCCTGCGGGTCCGGGCTGCAGAGCGTCACCAGGGCGGGATCGATGCCGTCCCACACCTCCGGCTCGGTGTAGCAATGCCGGCACTCGTCCGCCGCGACGCCGGGCACCCGGGCCAGGAAGGGCAGCGGCGGCATGTTCATGATCGACATGCATGGAAGGCGCGCCTCGCCGATCGCCTCCACCAGCTCGCGCACACCGGGCGAGCGGTACTGCGGCTCCTGCATCGCCAGCCCGACGAGGTCGTACTGCGTGGGGTCGACGGCCGCCGGGACCTCGGCGGAGAGCCGTCCCGGCAGCTCCCGCGAGTCGAGCTCGACGAGCGCGTCCTCGCCCTTGACCGGCATGCGGACCCGCGTGCCCTCGCTGTTGATGAGATCCGCCTCCTCCGGCAGGCACACGAGCGTGACCGTGTGACCCGCGAGGAGCAGCTTCGATGCGAGCAGGGATCCGTAGGACGCGCCCAGGATCAGAAGCTTGTGGGGGGTGCTCACGGTTTCCTCCAGCTCAGTCGGCGCATTGTTCTCGCGCTCCGACCCGGCACCGCCGCCTGTTGCGGTCGGGCCGGCGCGCCTCCGACCTAAGACCGTACCCGGCTCGGCCCGGTCTCGCGCGACGACCGTTGCCTGGTATGCGCCGGAGCAGCAGGCGGCGGCGTTGCGCCGGTCCCGGCAGGGTAGGAGCCGCGCATGAGCGAGCAGCAAGAGGCGTGGAGCCCGCCGCCCGACTGGCACGGCGACATCGAGATCGAGGTCCGCGGGTCGGGCGCAAGCCGGGCGCTGACCCTGTCGGACGCGACGCGCGACGACTGGAACGCCGTCCAGGCCGCGCTGGCCGAGGCAGCACAGCGCCACGCGTACCGGAAGGCCGCGCGGGAGCGGGCGAGGCAAAGGCCGCAGCCCGCGCGGCCCAAGGCCCCGGCCCGCGGCACGGCCGCGGTCGAGCCCGAGGACGAGCCCGAGCCCGGCCACACCGGGCCGAGCACGGGGCACTCCTAGCTCCGTCTCGACACCGGAAGGACCGGTGTGCCGCGCCGCACGGCCGGCGGCGGGCGACGTCGCCTGCGATTTGGCGCCCCCCCCGCGGTCCGGGCGGGACGTTGCGCAGTCACGCCCGAGGTTCGCGCGTGGTTTGCCCCCGCGACCCCCCGGACACACCCGTAGGCGTGTCCACCCACAGCCCGAGGAGCGACCGATGCCCAAGGTCCCGCAGCCCGTCACCGACGACAGCGTTCGCGTTCGCCAGGTCAACCACTACCAGTTCACCTGGGTGGCGGGCGAGCCCGGACAGGCCGGCACGTGGACCCTCCAGCTCGTCCTCGACCAGGGCGCCTGGGAGGAGATCGTGTCGGTCACGCCCGATGACGCCGATGTCCTCCAGGACCTCCTGTCGGCGGCCGAGTCGGTCTACTACGACATCGGCCGGCGCACCCTGATGTTCGGCACCACGGCCGCCGGCACGACCTGAACGGGCCCGGCCAGGCTGGCCGGGCCCGTCATTTCAGCGCGCCGCGACGGCGGTTCCGCCGCCGGGCTGGACGACGCCGTTGGCGATCAGCGTGTAGCGAGCGTAGGCGTCGACGAGCTCGGTCGGGTCGTTCTGCATCACGAGCACCGCGACCACGTCGGGCCTGTCGGCGTCGCCGAGCAGGCGATCGATCTGCCTGGCGTTCAGGGCGATGCGGTTCGCCGCGTCGAGCCGAAGCCGGATCGCGAACGCCTCGCCGCGCCTCGCCTGGCCCGCGGGAGCCCCGTCGCCGGCGGCGGGCCGGGTGAGCGTGGCGGAGGTGTAGCCGACCAGCTGCACCGTGTAGCCGGCCACCGGCACCGGGCTGACCTGCGTCGGCGTCTGCCAGCCGTCGAGCGTGGTGCCGTCGCCCAGGGCCGCGCCGCCGACCGTCACGTCGTCGATCCACCAGCCGGGTCCGTCGACGCCGCTGTCGGTGACGTAGCGGAACGCGAGCAGCACGGTCTGCCCGGCATAGGCGGAGAGATCGAAGCTCTCGGTCCGCCAGCCGCTCGAGCTGCCGGTGAGGCCGGGCAGGTTGTCGACCACGGTCGGGATCGCCCCGGGGTCGGCGGACGTCGTCGTGTTCGCGTTGGCGAGGCTGGTGTACGTCCTGCCGCCGTCCGTCGATACCTGCACGAAGCCGAAGTCGAAGCCCGGCTCGGTCTCGAACTGCGTCTGGAAGGTCAGCGTCGGGCTTGCGGCCGGCACGGCCACCGAGCGGACGATCGCGCGGTCGAAGTTCGGCCCGGAGCCCGAGAACAGCGCGGCGTTGCCGGCGTGGGCGGGCGGGTTGGCGTCGACCGTCCACTCCACGGGCTTGGGCTCGAGCGCCTCCGCGCCGTCGAAGGTCAGGGACCGCAGGCCGCCCGCGTCGATGAAGCCACCGGCGCCGTTGCGCAGGCGGACGTAGTCGGAGCCGTTGGGCGGCGCGCCGGGGGTGTCGAACGCCTCCGGCGTGGCCCAGTTGATCGACGCGTCGAGCGTGGGCGTCCGGAGGCGCGCCCGCGCCCGCCCGACGAGCTCGGCGCCGCGGTCGAGCACGCCGTCGAGCGCCGCGGTCGCCGCCCAGTCGCGGAGGATCGACGCCGGCGTGTCGGCCGAGCCGACGCGGGCGAGCGCCGCTCTGAGCCCCTCGAAGCCGTTGGCGTCACCGCGGTGCAGCGCGGTCATGAACGCCTCGCCGTAGCGGCCGTGCAACAGCTCCATCATGGTGTACGCGGCGCCGTAGTCGCAGAGGATCTGCTCCTCGCCCTGATCGCCCCAGAGGTTCAGCGAGTTCTCCGGACCGCCCGGACGCGGCAGGGGGTTCGCGGGGGTCTGCACGCCCAGGAAGCCCAGGAAGCACTGCACGTGGCTGTCGAAGCCGATGTCCGTGATCGGCACGCGGGGGTTGGCGTAGCCCGTCAGCGTCTGCGCCCAGTCGGACAGGCCCTCGTTCACCCAGTTCACCTCGTCGGGGTCCTCGACGTTCTCGAGCAGGTGCTGGTACTCGTGCGCGAACGTGCCCTCGTACAGGAACGGGCGCGCGTTGGCGTTGCGGCAGTTGTCGCCGGGCACCGGTTCGTTCGGCGGGTTCGCGGTCGTGCGGTGCAACCAGTCGAAGGCGTCGATCGTCATGACGTTGCGATCGACGACTTCGTTGAAGACCGAGAAGAAGAAGCCCGCGATGTATGGCAGGTTGCGGGAGTTGTTCGGGTCGTAGAAGTTGGCGTCGCGGACGTTGTCGACGAGCGTGACGATGTCGTCGCCCTCGCCGCCGAAGTAGCCGGCCGGGATGCCCTCGATCGGCTCCGCGCCCGAGCCGTCGCGCCGCGGCGGGACGCTGAACGCCTCCGACTCCTTCGGGTAGATGTTCGTGTCGAACTCACGGGCCAGGTACTGCGCCTGGGCGTCGGTCACGACCGTTCGCGCCCCGTTGCGACAGTCGTTCGCCGGGAACTGGATGTCGTTGGCGACCCACACCTCGATGTGCTCGCCGACCGCGCGCAACGTGTAGTCCTTGAGGTAGATGAGCCCCTCCGCGTCGTCGAGCGCCGGCCAGCTCTTGACCGTGCCGACCACAGGGCGCTCGCCGACCGCGGTGATCCGCGCGCGAGCGCGGCGGGCGCGACTCGCCCGAGCGGCGAACCGCGCGCCCAGCCGGGCGGGCGTGACGCGCGGCGCCGCGCGCCACGGAAGCGGCTTGCCCTTGTTGTAGTCGGGCCCGGTCTCGACCGTTCCCGGCGCCGGGCCCGCGGCGTTGGCGGTGGCCGCCGGCACGGCAAGCACGAACAGGGCAAGGGCGGATGCCGACACCAGCGCTCTGCGGGACCTCGCGGACATCCCTCTCTCCTCCCGTCGTCTCTGCGGCGACGCGCCCCGTCCGGCCCGCGCCGGGCCGCCAAGCTACCACGCCGCGAGGCGGTCGCCAACGCTGTGACGCGCCACCGAGACCACCGCGCGCAAGGGCGCCCGCGAGTGCGGTGCGAGACGCCGAATCCGGGCCGCATCAGTCGCCATCCGGCGCGCCCGCGGCGCGGGCGCGGGGACCGTCCCGCGCCCGCGCCGGGCGAAGCTACGGCGTCGAGATCACGTCGCCACCTCCTCCTCGTTGCGATCGACAAGCTCAGGCGGGACGCGCGACGAAGAGCGCCTTGGTGTGCGCGCTCTCGTCGAGGCGGTCCTCGAGCACGGCTCCGGTGCGCTGGCCGAGGACGGCGACGCACCGCAGCCCGGCCGCGTCGAGCGCCCGCTCGACCTCCGCCCGGCTGCGGTGGCGCTGGCGGTGGACGCTCTGCTCGCGCGCCCAGAGCCCGGCCGGCGCACGGCGGAAGATCTCGATCGTCGCCTGGGCGCGGTGGCCGCCATCCGGCCACCGCTGCACGCCGTCGCCCCGCCAGCAGACGAACACGTCGTCGCCCTCCACGACCTGCGCGCGCGTGTAGTCGGCGCCGTACGTCGCGAGCGTGTTCGTGTCGAAGACCAGGACCCCGCCCGCGGCCAGCGCGCCGCGCATCGAGGTCAGCGCGTCGGTCAGGTCGTCGTCGCCGAGCAGGTAGTTGACGGCGTCGTCGAGGCACGTGACGAGGTCGAACTCGCCCAGGTCGGGCAGCGCACGCATGTCGGCCTCGACCAGGCGCACCCCGGCGGGTGCGGCGCGCCGCGCCTCGGCCAGCATCGCGGGCGAGATGTCGCATCCCGTGACGCGGTAGCCGCGCCGCACGAGCGGCAGGAAGCTCTTGCCCGTGCCGCAGCCCACGTCGAGGACCCGGCGGCCGGCGAGGCCGTGCCGCCGGGCCAGCGCCTCGAGCCGGTCGAGCCACACGTCGTGGCGGTGGTGTGCGGTGAACAGGTCGTACACCGGGGCGAGCGGTCGGTAGGCGTCGCGGGCCGCATCGGGGCGAACGACGGTCATATACGTCCGAGACCCGCCCAGCGCTAGATTTAGTTTCGCTCGCTAAGCGCGATCTTCGCGATTGGGCGATAGCCGGTGCGCACACCAGGGTGGGACTGGCAGGCCGCGCGGATGCGCTGCCGGCGCGAGGCGGCCCGGTACCTCCGGGATCCGGTCGCGGCCGAGGACGTCGTGCAGGAGGCGCTGCTGCGGGCCTGGCGCGGGCGGGCCTCGTGCGCGACGCCGGAGGCTCCGATCCCATGGCTGCTGGCGATCACCCGCAACGAGGCGCTGCGGTGGAAGGCGCGGGCCGGCCACGACGGCGACGTGCTCGACCCGCACGTGCTCGCCGCCGTCGTCGAGGCCGGGATCGCGGATCCGGCGGAGACGGCGACCGATCGCGTGTGGCTGCGCACCGCGGTCGCACGGCTCAGCGCGCCCGACCAGCGACTGCTCCGTCTGCGCTACGAGCGCGACATGACCACGGCGCAGATCGCCGAACGGCTCGGAACGCCCGAGGGGACCGTCAAGATACGGCTACATCGGCTCCGAACCCGACTCCGCGGAGAGCTTCAGTGAGCAAGGCAGTCCAGGACATCGACGATCCGCGCCTCGTCAAGGCGCTCGCCCATCCGATCCGGGTGCGAATCCTGGGGATCCTCGAGCACCGGACCGCCACGCCGAAGGAGCTCGCGGCCGAGCTCGGCCTGCCGCTCGAGAACACGAGCTACCACGTGCGGACGCTGAAGAAGTTCGGGTTCATCAAGCTCGAGCGCAAGCGCCAGGTCCGCGGCGCGGTGGAGCACCACTACCGCGCGGTCGCGCGGCCGCGCGTGACCGCGAAGGCGTGGGAGCAGATGCCGGAGTCGCTCAAGCAGGCGATGAACGCGGCCAACATCAGCCAGCTCAGCGAGCTCGTCAACCGCGGCGTCGCCCAGGGGAAGTTCTCGCGCCCCGAGTCGCAGCTGCAGCGGATGCCGTACACGCTCGACGACGAGGGCTTCCGCGAGGCGTCGGCGGTCCTCAGCGAGGCGCTCGAGCGCATCTCCGAGGTCGAGAAGCGCGCCAAGGAGCGCGTCCAGCGCGGCGAGAGCGACCCGGTCCAGGTGGTCACGGCGGTGATGCTGTTCGACCGCCCGGACCCCGGTCCGCTGCCGAGCGCCGAGCCGGTCGGCGAGGCGGAAGACGAGGCGCGGCACGAGGCGCGCTCGCCGGCGCCGGCGCCGGGCGGCTGACCGGGAACGACGAGCGCCAGCCGCTCGTGCCCTGCGGCCCGGGCACCTCGGGTGCGTCCACCCGAGGTGCCGAGCCTCGCCGCCCGGGGTGTCCCGCCCGGGAGCGTTTGGCCCGGGTGTCCCGCCCGGGCGTCCAGACACCGGCTTTCACGAAAGATCCGCTTAGCAAACCGGAACGCAACGAGCGGCGGTCCGGAGCGACTCGCGGCGCCCGACTGCGCCCCGCGCACGGATCGCACGCGCGTGCCGTGCAGGAAGCAGTGCGCGTAGATGCGGCGGAACGGCTTCCACCCCAGCGCGATCAGATCGCTGCTCGCCCGCGGGTCGCCGCGGCCGTCGATCCACGCGCGGCGATGCCCCACGCGCTGAGCGTCACCTGCACCGTGCCGCTCTGCTCGGCCGGCGACCGCGGCGGCTGCGCCCTCGCGCGCACCTGGTCGTTGGCCGTGATCCTGAGCCGCTCGCGGAGGTCGCGGTCCGAGGCGAGGTCGGGCGCCGGGACGCGTATGCCGAACGCGCCGGCCGCGTCGGCCACGAGCGGAGAGCCGAGCGGGAAGCTGCTGCTGCCGCCGCGGTCGCCGGAGAGCGCCGCGAGGAGGATCACGTGCCCCGCCGGGGGTGTAGCCGGCGCCGTTGAGCGCGACGCGCTGGCCGGGGTGGAGCATGCGGTCGGCGCTCAGCGTCGGCGCGGCTGCCGCCCCGGCCGGCGGGACGGGCGAGCGCATGTCGGGTGCCCAGGTCGTGCAGGCTGCACTGAGTCAACGCGCGGGCGCGGCGCTGTGTCGCAGAAGCCCCGCGCACTGTTTCCCCGCTGCCGCGCGCGTCGGATCAGCGCGCCTGCAGCGCGTCCATCCCCACCGCGATCGCGAGCACCAGGCGCCGGTCCAGGGTGCGTTCGGTGTCGGCGCTCATGTCGATGTCGTAGACGTCGCGGAACTTGAACAGCCCGGTGCGGCGCTCGTGCGATCCGAGGACCTGCTCGCCGCGCACGAAGTCGAAGTGGTACGGGATCGGCAGCCAGTCGGCGTAGTCGCCGAGGTACGGGACGAACCCGACGAGCCGGCGGATCAGGGCCACGAACATGCTGCGCTCGCGCGCGGTCGCGAGCTCCGCGCCGGATGCGTCGTACAGCCGGTACGTCGAGCGCAGCAGGCTCTCGCCGAACACCTTCTGGATCTCGCCGATCTTCCCGCCGCGGTCGTCGGTGACGTCGTAGCGCGCGCGCGGGTCGAAGCGCTGGCGCGCCTTGAGGCGCATGAGCTCGACCTGCTTGGAGTCGTCGGCGTAGAAGCGGATGTCCTCCTTGAACTTGAACCGCGCCTGCTCGACGAACGCCACCGGGTCGCCCGGCTGACCGTTCGGGCCCGGCAGCGTGATCTCGTACTGGTTGATGACCGGCCGGATGCGCTGGCGGAGGACGTAGCGGTCGTGCTGGTTGGGATCGATCGGCATGCGCGCACTCTGCCAGTCCGCGGGCCGCGGCGCGCCCCATCAGCGCCGGGCGGGCGGCCAGGAAAGGCCCGCCGCCTCGTAGGCGGCCCGGCGCGTCTCGTACACGGTGCCCTCGACCAGCCGCCCGTCGCGCAGCCGCCAGAGCCAGCCGGCGGGCGCGTCGATGACGCGACCGACGCCCCACGCGTACACGCGGCCGGTGCAGAGCACGCGGTCGCCGAGCTCGACGTACTCGTCCGGCTCGGAGCGCAGCTCCTGCCACACGCGCCCCACGTCGGCCAGATAGGCCCGCAGGCCCTCGTGGCCGCGATAGGGCTCGTCCCGGCCGGCGAGCCGCCCCGTCGGGGGCCGGAAGACGATGTCGGGGTCCGCGAGCGCGATGAGCGCCGCCGCATCGCGGCGCGAGAACGCGTCGAACGCCTTGCGGACGATGTCGGAGTTCTCGCCCATGGGCTCGCCGCCGGGCGCTCGCGCCCGGCCGGCCCGGGATCGCGGGATCGTCAGGGAGTGTCGCGCTCCGAGGGGCTTTGGACCGGCTCGTAGGCGGCGTCGCGGGTCGGCGGCACGCCGGGGGGACCGCCGTCGGGCTGCACGATCGCGCTGCCGCGGAGCTTCGCGAGCAGCGGCGTGAGGAGAAGCAGGCCCAGGCCGATCACCGCGAGCGGCACCAGCCAGACGGGGCTTGCGATGCCGAGCAGCACCAGGCCCAGGACGATCACGAACAGGACGCCGAAGAAGACGGAACCCATGCTTGCGCTCTCCCCAGTTCGGCCGCGCGCCTAACTCGGTCCGGGGACACCGTCGAGCCGCTCGGCGACGAACGCGGCACGCCCAGGGGCGCCGCGCGGCGCTCACCGCAGGCGCAGCTGCGCCGCCGGGTAGCTGAGCGTCCCCGCCTCGCCGGGGACAGCGAAGGGCGTCAGCTCGTGCACGGTCCGGCCGCCGTCCGGCCCGATGTGCTCGACGGTCCACCCCCGCGCGACGAGGGCGTCCGCAACGAGCCGGCGGTGGCACTGCCACCACAGCGCCTCCGCGCACATCACCGCCGTCGGGAGCTCCGTCGCCAGCGCCTCGAGCGCCCCGAGCCCGGCCGCGAACGCTGCGCTCGCCATGTGGTCGGCGTAGCCCTGGAAGCCCGAGACCTGCCAGCCGTCGTTCGGCGAGCCGGGCCGCACCGCCCGGCGCCCACCCAGCGCCTCGAGATGCGTGTAGGCGATCCCGGCTGCGCGGAGCTCGGCCGCGAGCGCCTCGCGGGCGAACTGCGGATGCCGCCGCGATCCGGGGAACCGGCGCACGTCCGCGACGGCTCGCACTCCGCCATCCCGCAGCAGCCCGACGAACGCGTCGATCGCGTGCGAGGAGTGCCCGATCGTGAACGCGCGCCGCTCCGGCACGCGCGAAACCTATCCGCGGTCAGCTCGCCAGCGCGAGCGCGCGGCGGTTCTCCGCGAACTCGGCGCTCACCTCGGCGAGCACGTCCAGCATCGCCTGCTTGGCCGGCGACCGGTAGCTGTCGCGCAGCGTCGCCGCCCAGATGACGCGCACCGGCGGGCGCGGGCCGAGCGACCGCACGACGATGTCGTCGCGGACCGTGATCAGCGCCAGGTCCGGGATCAGCGACGCGCCCATTCCCGCCGCGACGAAGCCTTGGATGGCGAAGTAGTCGTCGCTGTTGAAGGTGACCTGCGGCTCGAAGCCGGCGAGCTGGCAGGAGCGCAGGAAGATCGACACGTCGGGGCAGCTGCCGGTCGTGCCGAGGATCCACGACTCGTCCGCGAGCTCGGCGAGCTTCAGGTTGCGCTTGCGCGCGAGCGGGTGGCCCTTGGGCAGCGCGACGTACATCGGGTCGTCGAGCAGGTGCACGCGCTCGACGTGGTCGCCGCCGGACGGGCGGTAGCTCGCGGTGATGTCGAGCACGAGGTCGAACTCGCCCGCGCGCAGGCGGGCGAGCGACGGCTCGGGCTCGGCCGGTTCGAGCGTCAGCTCGACTCCGGGGTGGCGCTCGCGGAACCGCGCGATCGCCTCCGGCATGATCGTCGCGCCGGCGCTCGGGAACGCCGCGAGCCGCAGGCGCCCGCCGCGCAGGCCGGCGATCGCCTCGAGCTCGGCCTCGGCGTCGGCCAGGCGGGCGAGGATCGCGTCGGCGTGCTCGACGAGCACGCGGCCGGCGTCGGTGAGGCGGACGCCGCGGGCGTTGCGCTCCACCAGGCGCGTGCCGGCCTCGCGCTCGAGGGCGGCGATCTGCTGGGAGACGGCGGACTGCGTGTAGGCGAGCGCGTCGGCCGCGGCGGAGAACGAGCCCCGCGCCGCGACTTCTCTGAGGACGCGCATCCGGCGGACGTCGAGCATAAGCGCACCTTATCAGTCCAGCAGGTGAATGTCATTTGCGCTCATGGATCGCCATTGGGACCATGGACCCATGTCGAACGTCACCTCCATTCCCGCCGGCGAGAGCACCGTCGTGATCCGCCTGGCCACCCCCGCCGACGTCGACGACCTGCGCCGGCTCGCCGCCCTGGACAGCGCGCGCGCCCTGCTCGGCACGGTCCTCGTCGCGCAGAGCGACGGCGAGATCCGTGCCGCCTACTCCGTCGAGGAGGAGCGCGCGATCGCCGACCCGTTCGTCCCGACCGCCGGGCTGGTCGAGCTGCTCCGGGCCCGCACCCAGCTGCTGCGCGCCGACGCCGCCGGCCGGCCCCGCGGCGCGCGCCGGCTCCGGCTCGCGGCCGCCCGCCCGTAGCCCGCTTCCTCCCCGCCACGCGCCGGCGCCACCGCCGCCACGGTCCCTCCTCATCGATCCGGCGGTGCGACCGGCGCGCCGT
>DATAAR010000308.1:0-8998 GCA_036259975.1 Solirubrobacteraceae bacterium
ACCTGCCCGGTGGGGGAGGCAAGTCCCTCCCAACGGGAGGCGCCCGCGCGCGAGGCCAGGTCTAGCGTCCCGCGTGATGCGAACCGCTCCCTTGGCCCCTGCCTCCGCCGCCGCGCCACTCGCTCGGCTCGCGCCCCCTGGCGCGATGGTGATCGCACGCGACGGCCGCACGGTGACGGCGCACTACGGCTCTGTCGCCGCCGAGGTCGCCGTGTGCCGCAAGTCCGTCGGCCTCGCCGTGCGCACCGAGCTGCGCATCCTCGAGGTCGCCGGCGGCGGGCCCTGGCTCGAGCGGCTCCTGGACCGGGCGCTCGGAGGCGGGGCGCCCGAGGTCGGGTCGGCGGCGGTCGCCGCCGGGACCTGGTGCGCGCGGGTCGACGCCGACCGCGCCCTCGTGATTGGCGCCTCGGGCGCGGTCGAGCGCTGGCGCCGCGTCGCGCGCGAGGCCGTGATCGGCGGCAGCCCGATCACGGCGACCGAGCTCACCGACCAGTGGGCCCTGGTGTCGCTCATCGGCCCCAAGGCGCCGCGCCTGCTCGAGATGGCCGGCCTGCGCGGCGACCTGCCGCCGCGCGCGCTGCACCACGGCGCGGTCGAGGGCGCGAGCACCGTGCTCCTGCGCGCGGGCACCGACCACTGGCTGCTGCTGCTCGACGGCGCCTTCGCCGCCGAGGCCTGCCACGCGCTGCTCGAGGCGGGGCGCTCGGTGGGACTCTCGCTCGTCGGCTGCGACGCGGTCGGCCGGCTGGCCGCGGCGGCGCGCCCGGCGGCGGTGCTGTAGCGCTCGGCGTCTGGGCGGTAGGTCGCGGCGTCGCGTTCCCCCGCCGCGTCTCGGCCCCGCGCTGGCGGACGGCTGCATCGAGGGGAACGGGCCGGCCTCGGGGCGAGCGCCCGCCGCCGGGCGGGTCAGATCGAGCATGCGTGGCGTCGTGAATCTGACCCACCCCTGGCGTGCGCGGCCCGGCGCAACGGCGCGGCCCGAATCGACCGCCGAGTACGCTTCGACCCGGATTGGGAGAGGCGCGGCAGAACACCGTGGGTGCGCCCGCCGCCGGCGCGTCGCCGGCCTACGAGCGCACGGCCGCGCTGATCGACGCAGGCCGCTGCGTGGTGCTCGACGGCGCGGTCGGCACCGAGCTGCCCCGCGTCGGCGCCGGCCGCAGCCCGCAGGACAGCGACGAGCGCCTGTGGGGCACGCGGGCGCTCATCGACACGCCGGACCTCGTCCTCGACGTCCATCGCCGCTACGTCGCCACCGGCGCCGACGTGATCTCCACGAACACGTGGGGGCTCGCGTCCGCGCTCGCCGCCGACGGCCCCCGGCTCTGGGACGAGACCGGCGCCCCGGTGCACTGGATGGACATCGCGCGCCGCGGCCTGCGCCTCGCCACCACCGCTGTCGCCGAGGCGGGCCGCGCGGACGACTGCGCCGTCGCGTTCAGCCTCAACGCCGACGTCGACTCGCCCGACGGCCGCGAGACGATCCGCCTCCTCGCGCGCCTCTTCGCCGACGAGCCCGCTCCGCCCGACGTCGTCCTCGTCGAGACGCTCTCCGTCCTGCGGCCGTCGCTGTTCCAGACCGTCGAGGAGCTGCTCGGCATCGGCCTGCCGGTCTGGCTGAGCTTCCGCCGCTGCCGCCACGGCGTCTGCGGCGTCTACGGCGAGCACTGGGGCGGGCCGGAGGGCGACGAGTTCGGCCGCGCCGCGCGGCGCTTCGAGCAGATGGGCGTCGGCGCCCTGCTCGTCAACTGCATCCCGCCCGACCACGTCGCCGGGATGGTCTCCTACCTGCGCGACTTCTGCGACCTGGCGCTCGGCGTCTACCCCAACCTCGGCTACTTCACCGACAGCGGCTGGCGGTTCGACCCGGGCGTCGGCGGCGAGGAGTACGCCCGCATGGCGCTCGAGTGGCGCGAAGAGGGCGCCCAGATCGTCGGCGGCTGCTGCGGCACGCGCCCCGACCACATCGCCGCCGCGCGCGAGCGCCTGGCCGGCACGAGGCCCGGGCGCCGCCGGCGCGGCGGACTCGACGACGTCGGCCCGAACGGAGCGGCCGCGCCGCGGGCGCAGGCGCCCCCGGCCTGGACCGACAGCCGCGACCGGCGCCTGTACCCGCTCCCGTTCCCCGACCTTGCCGTCGACCCCGGGGTGCAGCCGCCCGACGAGGCGAGCTTCATGGTCTGGCGGCACCTGTTCCGGGAGGGCATCGGCGCGCACCAGCGCTGCCTCGATATCGGCTGCGGCACCGGCATCCTCGCCGTCCAGCTCGCGCTGAACGGCGCGGCGCACGTGCGCGCGATCGACGTCGACCGCCGCGCCGTCGCGAACACGCTCACGAACGCCTTCCGCAACGGCGTCGACGGACGGCTCACCGCGACCGAGGTCGACCTCTTCCCGTGGACGCCCGAGGAGCGCTACGAGGTGCTCGTCTCGAGCGTCACCCAGCAGCCGTCGGACCCGGGCGGCGCGGTCTCCACCCACCGCGCCGTCGACTACTGGGGCCGGCGGCTCGTCGACCAGCTCATCGCGAAGCTGGCCGAGGCGCTCGCGCCCGAGGGCGTCGCCTACCTGATGCAGCTCTCGATCCTGTCGCAGCAGCGCACCGCCGAGCTGCTCGACGCCGCCGGCTTCCGCGCCGAGGTGGTCGACTGGGTCATGTACGGCTTCGGGCCCGAGCAAGCGGCCGCGCGCGAGCACATCGCGCGTGTCGAGGACATCAGCGACGCCCACCACCTGCAGGTCGGCGACCGCGACGTGCTCGTGGCGTATCTGCTCGAGATCACCGCCAAGGCGAACGCAGGCAACGGCCGCGCCGCGCTGCCCGGCGTGGCGCCGCCGCGCGCGCGATGAGCACGACGCCGGCAGCGCTCACCGCGGCCGAGGTCGAGGAGCGGCTCGAGCGCCTGGCCCGGCTGGAGGCGGTGCACGACGCCGCGGACCGGCTCGCGGAGGCCGGCCCGGCGAGCGAGATCGTCGACCGCGGACCCGGCGAGGCCGCGCGGGCGCTCGACCTCGATCGCGTCGTGCTCAGCCGCGTCGACGACGGCCTGCTCGCCGCCGAGGCCGTGCATCTGCGCGACGGCGACGCCGCGGCGGTGCTCGGCGTGCTCCGCGACAACCCGGTGCGCCTCGGCTATCCGCTGTTCGAGGCCGAGATGCTGCGCCGCCGGCGCGCGGTGGTCGTCGCCGCCCCGGCGCCCGAGGAGGCCGCGCGGCACGCGTTCGCCGACGTGATGCGGTGGGGGGAGCACATCGCCGCGCCGATCGTGCTCGAGGCGCGCGTGATCGGGTTCTTCCACGGCGACCGGCTCGCCGGCCGCGCGCCCCTGCGCGACGCCGACCGTGACGCGCTGTGGCGGTTCGCGCTTGCGTTCGGCCAGGTCTTCGAGCGTGCGGTGCTGCGGCGGCGGCTGCGCGTGCAGCGCCAGGAGCTGCGGCAGGTCGCCGCCTGGGCGGACGCGCGCACGAGCGAGCTGTCCGACGCCGAGATCGACCTGGCCGCCGACCGCGACGTCGCGGGCGGCGAGGAGGCCGTCCGCGCGCAGGACGGCGACCCGGCGCTGCGCGACCTGCTGACCCGGCGCGAGCTCGACGTCCTCGAGCACATGGTGCGCGGCGAGACGAACGCCGACATCGCCCGCGCGCTCGTCGTGTCCGAGGGCACGGTCAAGTTCCACGTCAAGAACATCCTGCGCAAGCTGCACGCCTCCAATCGCGCCGAGGCGACCTCGCGCTACCTGCGCCTCTCGCTGCGCCAGGGCGAGCGCAACCTGCCCTGAGCGACCCAGCCCTGAGCCTCCCACCCGAGAGGGCAAGACCCTCCCGTTGGGGGGTCTGGCCGCGGGTACGCCATCCCATGATGTGAGCGCTCCGCCGGTCCGGGCGGCCGTCCCCGGTCATTGCACGAAGGAGAGAGCGAGGTCCGTCCATGGCGTCAGTCGAAGAGGTCAGGCACCTGCCCGGGGGTGCGTACGCGCGCGTTGAGGAGCTGCTCGACACGCAGCGCTGCGTGATCCTGGATGGCGCGATCGCCACCGAGCTCGGCCGCATGCGCCCGGACGCGACGCCGCGCGAGGACGAGGCGCTGTGGGGCACCTGGGCGCTCGTGCACGACCCCGGCGCGGTCCGCGAGGTGCACCGCTCTTACCTCGACGTCGGCTGCGACGTGATCTCGACGAACACCTGGGGCCTGACCGGCGAGGTCGACCGGCGCGCGCAGACGGCGTTCTCGGCCCCGATCCACTGGATGGACATCGCGCGGCGCGGCGTGCGGCTCGGGCGCGAGGCGATCGAGCAAGCCGGCCGCGCGGGCGACGCGACGCTCGCGTTCAGCATCAACGGCGACGTCGACGGCGACGCGCGGCGGGAGATGCTCGAGCTGCTGCCGCGTGTGTTCGAGGAGGACCCGCCCGACCTCGTCCTGCTCGAGACCATGACGCTCATCCGCGACGGGCTGACGTTCGGTGCGGTGGAGGCGCTCGTCGCGAGCGGCCTTCCGGTGTGGGTCAGCTTCCGGCGCTGCCGCCACGGGGTATGCGGCGTCTTCGGCCAGCACTGGGGCGGCCCGGAGGGCGACGAGTTCGGGCGCGCGGCGCGGCGCTTCGAGGACATCGGCGTCAGGGCGCTGCTGATCAACTGCCTGCCGCCGGACCACGTCCCCGGGATGCTGCCGTGGCTGCGCGACTTCACCGACCTGCCGCTCGGCGTCTACCCGAATCTCGGCTACTACACGGCCGACGGGTGGAGCTTCGACAAGGCGGTGCAAGGCGGCGAGTACGCCGACCTCGCGGCGACCTGGCGCGAGGAGGGCGCGCAGATCATCGGCGGCTGCTGCGGCACGCGCCCGGAGCACATCGCCGCCGCGCGCCAGCGCGTGCGCGACCAGCCGCCGGGCCGGCGCTTCACCCGCGCCGCGCCTTTGCTGCCCGAGCCCGCGGCCGGCGGCGGCCCGCCGCCGGACGTCGCGCCGGCGGGCGCGCCCGCGCCGTGGCTGGACGACAGCGGCCGCCGCCTGTTCCCGCTCGAGATGCCCGAGATCGTCTGCGAGCCGGGCGTCTTCGTGCCGACCCAGGGCAGCTACCTGGTCTGGAAGTACCTGTTCCAGAACCGGATCGGCCGCGACGTGCGCTGCCTCGACGTCGGCTGCGGCACGGGCCTGCTCGCCATCCAGCTCGCGCTCAACGGCGCCGAGCACGTGCACGCGATCGACATCGACCGCCGCGCGGTGGCGAACACGCTCTCGAACGCCTTCCGCAACGGCGTCGCGGATCGCATGAGCGGCGAGGCGGTCGACCTGTACCCCTGGGTGCCGAAGGACAGCTACGACGTCGTCGTCGCCAGCCTGTACCAGATGCCGGTCGACCCCTACGACCAGCCCAACAGCCACCGGCCGCTGGACTTCTGGGGGCGCAACCTGTTCGACCACCTGATCACGCTGCTGCCTCGGCTCCTCACGACCGGCGGGGTCGCCTACGTCATGCAGCTCTCGATCCTCGGTCAGGCGCGCACGGCGGAGCTGCTCGCCCGCGCGGGCTTCGAGGCCAAGGTCGTCGACTTCGCCTTCTTCGACTTCCACGCGCTGTTCCACGAGCGCAAGGAGCACATCGAGCGCGTCGAGCAGCTCTCCGACGCGTACCACCTGCGCTTCCGCGACGAGGACGTGATGGTGGCCTACCTGCTCGAGATCACCCCCGCCCGTCCTCCGCGCGGCCGCCGCCCGGCGGCCGGGGAGTCTGGCGACACGCGCCGCCGCACGCGGGGCACAATGCGCCGCGCACCCTGACAGCGGAGGAGGACCGACCCGATGGCCGCACGAACCCGACCGCCGTTTCGCGCCGATCACGTCGGCAGCCTGCTGCGCCCGCCGCAGCTTCTGCAGGCGCGCGAGGACTTCAAGGCGGAGCGGATGGACCGCGACGAGCTCCGCGCGACCGAGGACGAGGCGATCCGCGAGGTCGTGCGCCAGCAGGAGGAGGTGGGCCTGCGATCGGCGACCGACGGCGAGTTCCGCCGGGCCTCCTGGCACATGGACTTCATCTACCAGCTCGGCGGCATCAGCCGCGCCCAGGACAACATGACGGTCCGCTTCCACAACGAGCAGGGCGACATCGAGTTCACGCCCGCGGCGCTGCACGTCGACGCGCCGATCGCGCTCCAGGAGCCCATCTTCGCCGAGGACTTCGAGTTCCTGCAGTCGTGCGTCTCGACGGCGACGCCGAAGCTCACGATCCCGTCGCCGAGCATGGTCCACTACCGCGGCGGGCGCGCGTCGATCGACGAGGACGTGTACCCCGACATGGACCAGTTCTGGAACGACCTGACCAGCGCCTACTCGGCCGAGGTCCGCGCGCTCGCCGACCTCGGCTGCACGTACCTGCAGTTCGACGACACCAGCCTTGCCTACCTCAACGACCCCAAGCAGCGCGAGATGATCGCCAGCATGGGCGGCGACGCCGAGCACCAGCACGAGCTCTACATCCGCCACATCAACGAGGCGCTCGAGGACCGCCCCGACGACATGGCGGTCACGACGCACATGTGCCGCGGCAACTTCCGCTCCTCGTGGGTCGCCGAGGGCGGCTACGACTTCGTCGCCGAGGCGCTGTTCGGAGAGCTGCAGGTCGACGGTTTCTTCATGGAGTGGGACGACGAGCGCTCCGGCGGCTTCGAGCCGCTGCGCTTCGTGCCGAAGGGCAAGGTCGTCGTGCTCGGCCTGGTGACCACGAAGCGCGGCCAGCTCGAGTCCAAGGACGAGCTCAAGCGGCGCATCGAGGAGGCGTCGCAGTACGTCGACCTCGACCAGCTCGCGCTGTCGCCGCAATGCGGCTTCTCCTCGACGGTCGAGGGCAACGCGATCACCTACGAGCAGCAGTGGGCCAAGCTGAGGCTGGTGGTCGAGACCGCGGCCGAGGTCTGGGGCGACTGAGGGCGTTCGCCCGCGGGGCGTGGCGGCGCCTACGCCTCGACGCCGTGATGGGCGAGCAGCAGCCGGCCGAGGTCGCGCGCGCGGGCGGCGGCGTGCACGTCGCCCTCGCCCGCGGCCACGATCGAGCCCTTCATGAGGATGTGCCACTGGCGGGCGAACCCGTCGGCGTCGGCGATCCCGGCCTCCTCGGCCAGCCCGCGCACGAAGTCGCGGATCGCCTCGAGGTACCCGACGGTCGCGACGCGCACCGGGTGCTCCGCCTCGACCACCTCGAGCATCACGTTGATGAACGAGCACCCCTCGAAGTCGTCGCGCGCGAACCACGTCTCGAACGTGTCGAAGATGCCGAGCAGCTGCCGGCCCGGGGTCTCGCCATGCGCCTCGGCCTCGACCTGCAGCCACGCCCGCGTCCAGCGCGCGTCGCGCTCCTCCAGGAAGGCGAGGATCAGGTCGTCCTTGGACGGGAAGTTCCGGTAGAGCGTCATCTTGGCGATCCCGCACTCGGCGATGATGCGGTCCACGCCCACCGCGCGGGTGCCGTGACGGCTGAACAGCTCGTACGCCGTCTCGAGGATCCGCTCGCGCGCGGACGGGCGCGCGCTTGCCGCCGCCTCCGGTGCTCCCATCAGGCGCAATGGTACCGGTCTGTCTCGTCTGATTCGTCCAATTGCTACGTTGCTCGCGCATGAGCCATGACGCCATCAGCCCCCGCACCGGAGAGCCGATGCGCTGCCCGACCTGCGGCACGCGCCTGGTCGAGGTGGAGCGGACCGGAGTCCTCATCGACGCCTGCCCGTCGTGTCGCGGCGTGTGGCTGGACCGGGGCGAGCTGGACAAGATCCTCGTCAAGGAGCGCCAGATGACGGGCGGCGACCCCGACGAGGACTTCTTCCGCGAGGCCGAGGGCCGCCGCGCCCCGCGTCCGCAGTCGCTCCCGCCGCGCGACCCGTACCGCGACGAGCGCGAGTACGGCCATCGCAAGCGCCGCAAGCGCTCGCTGCTCGAGGACCTGCTCGACTTCGACTGAGCCACCGCCCGCCGCGTTCCCGGCGGGTCACATCCGGGCGTTCGCCCCGAAGAAGGGTTGACGACCCGGATGAACGACTTGCACCGCACGCACACCGACGCCGCGCCCTCGCCCCCGGCGGGCGCACCGGTACGGCGAGCCCGACGGGCCACTTCGCGCCGGCCGCACCCGCGGACGCATGGCGTCCCGACCCGCCTCGGGCCCGCGGGCTGGCACCGTGTCGGGGTCATGCCCCACCTGCCCACCGGCCTGCGCTCCGGCCCTCGCGGCCCGCTCGCGGTGGCCCTGGCCGCGGCCGGCGCCGTGGCCGGCGGCACCGGCGCGGTCCTTCTCGGGCTGCTCGCGCTCATGGTGCTGGTGGACGCCGTCGTGCCGCTCCCCGGCGTGACTCGGCCCGAGGCCGACGCGCGGTTCCGCGCGGCCGTGCGGCGGCGGCGCCGCGCCGAGCGCGCGCGGCGCGTCCGGCGGCTCGCGCCCGAGCGGCTCGACGTGCTCGACGACGGCGCGGGGTGGGCGTCGACGGCCGGGCGCCGCGCGCTCGGGGTGCAGATGATCGCGATCGACTCGGTGACGGGCACGCTCGAGCCGCTCAAGGCGCGCACGTTCGACCGTGCGTTCCGCCCCGACCCCTCCGTCGGCGAGCACTGGAAGCGGCTGTGGCTGGCGCAGGCCCACGGCGCGTCGCTGCCGCCGATCTCGGTGTATCGCGTCGACGGGAGCCACGTCGTGCGCGACGGCCACCACCGGCTGTCGGTCGCGCGCGACCACGGCCTCTCGGCGATCGAGGCCGACGTCGTCGAGCTCCGCCCGCGCCGCGCGGCCTGAGACCCCGCCGGGGGGCGTTCCGGGGGCGGTCTCAGGTCGCGTCGAGTGCGGCCTCGCGCCGGCGCCGCCGCAGCGCGGCGAGCGCGAGCGCGGGGGGCGCGCCGAGCAGCGCGAGCGGCAGCGCGAACGCCGCGACGAGGACCGCGACGCCGGCCGCGATCTCGAGCCCGCGCCGCCGCGCGTCGCGCCAGGCGTCGGCCGGCGTCCAGCGGTCGCCGGGG
>DATAAR010000309.1:0-16946 GCA_036259975.1 Solirubrobacteraceae bacterium
CGGCGACGGCCGCCGCCGCGGTCGCCGGGTCGGCCGCGCCCGCGAGACCGGCCGCGCCCGCCGCCAAGCCGTGGCGGTCGCCGCCGGCGCCTAGCCGGTCGAGCTCCTCCTCGGCGCCGACCGCAGCGAGGACGGCGGCGGCCAGCGCGGGGCCGCGCGCCGCGACCTCCACGATCCGGACCGCCGGCGCATCGTGCAGCGGCGCGGCGCCCACCAGCTCGAGCAGCCACGCCTTGGCCACGACCTCGCCGTCGGCCAGCGCGGCGGGGGGCACGCCGGCCACCGGCCGGGGCCACCGCGGGGCTGACGCGCCGTCGAGCATCGAGAGCGGGTGCTTATCAGGCGCCGCAGACGGACCGGGGCCGCCCGACACGGCATGATGATGCGCCCGATGGCCGACCTGCTCACGATCCACGAGGCGCGCGCGAAGGTGCTCGGCGCCGTGACCGCGCTCGACGCCGACGAGGTCGGGATCGCCGACGCGCTCGGCCGGGTGCTCGCTGAGGATGTCGTCGCCGCCCACGACGTCCCCGGGTTCGCCAACAGCGCGATGGACGGCTTCGCGATCCGCGGCGGCCCGGCGGGGCGGACGCTGCGGATCGTCGGCGAGTCGCGCGCGGGCGCGCCGTCGCCCGTCCCGGTCGGCGACGGGCAGGCGGTCCGAATCTCGACTGGCGCGGCGCTGCCGGACGGCGCCGACGCGATCCTGCCCGCCGAGGACGCCGACGACCGCGGCGACACCGTGGTCCCGACGGTCGACATCGCCGCCGGCCACCACGTGCGCCGGCCCGGGGAGGACCTGCGCGCCGGCGCGACCGTGCTGCGCGCGGGCACCGTGCTGGGCCCCGCGGAGCTCGGCCTGGCGGTCGAGGCCGGGCGCGCCGCCGTGCGCTGCCGGCGCGCGCCGCGCGTCGCCGTGCTCGCGACCGGCGACGAGCTCGTCGCGCCCGGCGACCCGCTCGCGCACGGCCAGCTCCACAACTCGAACGCGGTGACGCTCGGCGCGCTGGCCCGGCGCGCCGGCGCCGAGCTCGTGTCCAGCGGCGAGGTGGCCGACGACGCGCGGGCCACGCGCGACGCGATCGCGTCCGCGCTCGAGGGCGCCGACGTGCTGCTGCTCACCGGCGGCGTGTCGGTCGGCCCGCACGACCACGTCAAGCCCGCGCTCGGCGCGCTCGGCGTCGAGGAGGTGTTCTGGCGCGTGGCGCTGCGGCCGGGCAAGCCGCTGTGGTTCGGGCGGCGCGGCGCCCAGCTCGTGTTCGGGCTGCCCGGCAACCCGGTGTCGGCGATCGTGTGCTTCCTGCTCTTCGCGCGTCCGGCGCTGGCGGCTCTGCAGGGCGCGCCCGGGCCGCCGGAGCGCGGGCGCGCGGTGCTCGGCGCGGCGGTGCCGCGCCAGCGCACGCGCGAGGAGGCGGTGCGCGTGCGCCTCGAGGACGGCCGCGCGCTGCCGACCGGGCCGCAGGGCTCCCACCAGCTCTCCTCGATGCTCGGCGCCGACGCGCTGGCGATCGTCCCGCGCGGCGAGGGCGAGATCGCGGCGGGCACCGAGGTCGAGATCGAGCGCATCTGACCAACCCCGCTCCACAGCGGCGATTCCGGCCGGTTTGCTCACGAGACGCTGACGAGCGCTGTCGCAACGGCCGCGGCGGCGGCCTCGTCGCTCTGCGGCAGCAGGTGCGCGCACGTCGTGAGAATCGTCTTCGGGTGGTCGCCGAGCCTTGCGGCCAACGATGTGCACCGGAACGCCTGACGTCAACGCCAACGTCGCGCACGTGTGGCGCAAGGTGTGCAGCGACCCGGCCGGGATGCCCGCCGCCACGCGGTGCTCGCGGAACACTCCGTTAGCCGCTGCGGGTAGGGGGGCGCGCCGAGCTGGCCCGCGAACACGAGATCGCGGTCGGGTACGCCGGCCCCGCGAAATCCCGCTCGAGGATCTGCGCGGCCTGGCGTGTTGGTCGTTCGGCGCGTGACAGCGCGCCGACGACGGTTCCCCGCTTCGACCGTCGGCGCCAGCGGTGGGGCGTGACCGATGACGCTCCGGTCACACCGGGACGTGGGTTCGCGGCGGCGACGCGCACAGCCCCACGGGCGGGGGCGGCCACCCAGCGGCGAACCGAGCCGGACGCTAGAACGAATCCGTCTCGACCTTGCGCGCCGCTGGTGCGGCGCGCAATACTCGCTCGCCGCTTGAGAACACGGAGGCAATCGCGATGGTCGCACGCGTCACCAGGTACCGAGCCGATGAGCCAGCCGATCGACTGCTCGAGGCCTTTCAAGACACGATCGGACCCCTTCAACAGGCGGAGGGCTTTTCGCACGCCTACTTCCTCGTCGACCCGGACACCGGTAAAGCGGTCTCCATGACGATCTGGGAAAGCGAGGATGCGATGTCGGCCAGCGAGGCGGGAGGAGAGCAGCGTCGCCGCGAGCGCACCGACGCCAGTGGCGCCGCGGTCGAATCCGTAGACCACTACGCCGTTAGCCTCATCGCCGTCGCTCCCGGCGTCCGGCCGGCGGGGCGCCGCCCCGAGCCCGTTGAGGAGCCGGGCGAGGATATGGTGGCCTAGGTGTAAGTCCCGAGCGGGTTGTTCAGCTCGTTGAGGCGAGCGATGGGCGGCTTGTGGCTGAGGGCCGCCGTGTGGCTGTAGAAGTCGATCCAGCCGGCCAGCGCGGCGGTGCGTTCGGCGCTGTCGCGGTAGATCGCCCCGTAGGCCCAGCCGCCCAGCAGGGTACGGATGAAGCGTTCGATTCTTGCCATTGGTCTGCGCGCGGTAGGGCTTGGTGCGCAGGTGGCGGATGCCCAGCGCGCGGCAGGCGATCGCGTGGACGGTGGAGCGGTAGGGCGAGCCGTTGTCGGTCAAAACGCGCTCGACGGTGATGCCGTAGCGGTTGAAGTGCGCGATGGCGCGACGCAGGAACGCGACTGCGCTGCTGGCCTTCTCGTCGGCGAGGACCTCGACGTAGGCCAGCCGGGTGGCATCGTCGATGGCGATGTGCACGAACTCCCAGCCGACGGTGGTCCGTCGATGGCCGTCGCGATCGGTGAATGTCGGGTTGTAGCGCCGGCGCAGTCGATCACGGACGCGCTTGCCCGCGCCGCCCTGGATGCGCCCGAGCTTCTTGACGTCGATGTGCAGCAGCTCTCCGGGCCGCGCGCGCTCGTAGCGCTGCGCGGGCTCCACGCCGAGCCGTCCGAGCTTGCCCATCCCGATCCGCGTCAGGATCCCCGACACCGTCGACAGCGCCATCCCGAGCAACGCGGCGATCTCCGCGCCGGTGAAGCGCAGCCGGCGCAGCGCGGCGATCGCCTCGATGCGGCGCTCGTCGGTGCGGTTGGCCACCACGGTCGGCGCCGAGGAGCGGTCCAGCAACCCGGCCGGGCCGTCGGCGCGGTAGCGGGCCACCCACTTGCGCGCGGTGCGGTCACTGATCCCGGCCGCCTCGGCGGCCGCGCTCAGCGACCACCCCGCCACGTCGACCCGCTCGACCAGCAGCTCGCGGCCCTTGACGCTGAGACGAGCGTTACCGTGCAGCTTCATCCGGGGTCCTCCTTGGGACCGGTGGCTTCGACACCAACCAGCCTCCAAGGAGGCCCGGATGAACAACGTGCTCAGGAACTACACCTAGGCGTCGTTCCGGGTGTCTTTGTCAGACGCCGGCACGCAGCTTCGCCTGGCGCTGACTCGGAGCGTTGACAGCGCACAGGACTGCGCCTAGCCGTGCCCCCCACCGGCCGCTGCAGTCCTATTGCCCCGCCCGCGTCGTCGCTCTCGCGACGCCGCGGCGGCGCTCATCGCGCTGCCGCCGGCCGGCGCTCCGGTGGCCCGGAGCGCGACTACGCCGAGCCGCGCCGCACGGCGGGACTACTACGTTGTCCGCGCCGTGGGAGGAGTGCGCCGACGACCGCCGAGTCGCGCGCTGATGAAGCACGCCGCCGCGCGGTGACATCCTGCCCCCGACGGGGCAACCGCCGTGACTGCATTCCGCCATGGATCCGTCGCGCATCGCGCTCGCCGCCATCGGCGTGGTCGAGTCGTGGCTCACTGATTCGGACGCTGCGCGCAAGCAGGGACGCGACGGAGCGCCCGACGCGTGGCTGGTTTCCGACGAACGGGTCCTCGACGGGCTGCGGAACATCCGCCCCGGCGACGTGGTCATCGTGCTCACATGCCCGAAGTGATGGACTGCGGCGGCGCGCCTTGAGCGCTCGACCCCGAAAGACAGGCGGCCCGCCCCAGTGTCCCGAGAAGCGGGCCGCCCCTTTCTCCCTGGCCAGGGAGCCCGGCGTTTCCCGGCCGTGGCAACGGCCATGCGTCGCTGCGTCGGGCGGTGGCGACTAGGCACGAAACCACTACCGCGCGGATCGCGCGGTGCGAGCGGTTCTTGGCGCTGGTCGAGCCGGCCGTGTGCCAACGCGGCGCTAACGAACGCAGACGAACAGGACAACACGTGCTGTCATCCCGGGCGGCGCGTTTCCTGCGAAAAGGCTGCAAATCGCTTACCCGGTCACGGGGCAGCATGCGCCGGCATGTGCGCCACAGAATGAGCGCATCTGAGCGACCCGCTCCACGGCGCGGCTGAGAAAGCATGAGGGCCGCTGCGTCCGTACAGCGGCCCCCGAAGTCTTCCCGAACAGTCCCCCCGGAAGAACCTCCATCAGCTTCAACGCACGACGTCCACGAAGGTTGGTTCTTTCCGGCGGTGGTTCGGGTGGAGGTGCGCGGCCAGGTTGGGTGGTAGCACGGATGCGGCGCCACGGATGGCGCGGCAGCATGCGGCATGACCGCGGACGACCAGGGCCAGGGAACCGCAAGCGTGCGTTGCGCAGGACACACACCGAGCTCGGTTGAAGCGCGACCGTGAAGGACATGAACCGCAACCGCCACAACGTCCCACGCGACGAGACGACTCGGGTGGTGTGCACCAAGGCACCCCAGCCGGACACGTTCTCGTGGCTGCGGACGCTCCGCGAGATCCGCGAGCTGCGCGAGATCGCCGCCTGAAGCGCGGCGGCTCCCGCAACGGCGCGCCGCGGGACTCCCGTCGGCGGGCCCTGGCGACCTCAGATCCATGACCGCCGCGGTCCTGGCTATCGTCGCGCCATGAGCGAACCGACCTGCGGGCAGGGGCTCGCCGAGCACTCCGTGCTGCCCGGCAAGCTCAGCGAGGTGATGGAGGCGATGGCCGAGACGCTCGAGGTCCACCGGACCGCGCTCGACCTCGCCGACGAGCGCACGCGGCCGGAGGACGCCGCGTACCGCGACCTCGCCGAGCGGCAGCGCGCCGCGGCCGCCCAGCTGCGGGCGATCGCGGACGAGATGGCCGGCCACATCGACCTGCCGATGGGCCGCCACCGCTTCGAGGTGCTCACCTCGTCCGAGGCGGTCACCGCGTTCGAGCGCTTCGTGAGCGCCGAGCGCGACCTGCTCGGGCTCGTCCGGCAGGCCGTCGCGCGCCACGAGGCGATGCTCGGCGCGATGCGTGCCGCCTAGGCGCACGCGCACCGAGGGGCGAGAGGAGACCGCGACGAACACCGGCTTTTGCCTCAGGCCAGGGCGCCGCCGCCGCGGCCGTTCAACGCGCCGGACATTTGCCAGCTATCGCACGGCAAACGTGCGCCACGATCCCCGCCGGCTGCGCGCCCGCCAGCTCGCATCGCCGCCTCCGCGGTTGAGGACGAGCCGACCCGCGGCACCTACCGCCGCTCGCGCCGGCTCATGCCGCGGCCCTCGTGCCACGACTCGACCACGATGTGGTCCGGCGGGTCGCCGAGGCGCACGACGACGAGCTCTGTGACGTCGAGCCGGAACCGGTGCGACGTCGCCCCCTCGGCGGTCACGTCCTCGGCGCGGCCGGCCAGCTTCGCGTCGCCGCGCCAGCCGGCGTCCGGATCCGGGGAGCCGCTGTGGAGGGCGAACCGCGGGTCGCGCAGCAGGTCGAGCGCCTTCACCGAGCGCCACATGCTCCCCAGCCACAGCTCGCCGTCGGAGATCTCGAGCTCCGTCCCGCTGATGCGCGGCGAGCCGTCCCGCCGGATCGTCGCCAGCGTCTTGTGCCTGAACGCGTCGAGGAGCTCACGCGCGAGCGCGGAGAGCTCCGGCGCCTGCCGCTCGACCTCGCTCCAGCTCGCCACCACAGCGACTTCTAGAGCACGTACGGCACGCTGTCCAGGGCGCCCAATGCGTACCAGGCGCCGAACAGCAGGCTGAGCGCGCCGAGCACGGGGATCGCCGCGGTCACCCGCGCGAGCAGCGGCCCGCGGGCGAGCGCGTGGCCGAACGCCGCCGAGACCACGGCCATCGACGCCGCGCTGCCCAGCGCGAACACGACCAGCGCCGCGAGCGCAGCCACCCGCCCGGGCGTCGCGCCGACCAGGAGCAGGCCGGCGGCCGCCGAGCCGCCCGCGCCGTGGACCAGGCCGATCGCGAACGCCGCGAACGGCGTGCGCCCGAGGCGCTCGGCGTGCCCGTGGGCGTGCGCGTGCGGCGCCGGGTGCGGGGCGGATGGCGCGTGCTCGTGCACGTGCGGGTGCGCGTGGCGCACGGCGCCGTGGGAGTGCGGATGGACGTGGTAGTAGCCGCGGCGCCAGCGCACCAGCAGCCGCGCGGCGAGGGCGACGATGATCAGGCCGATCGCCACCTCGGCCGCGCGCTGGAGCGGCGCCGGCAGCAGGTGGCGCGACAGCACGAGCGGGATGCCGAGCGCGATCAGCGTCGCCGCGTGCCCGAGGCCCCACGCGAATCCGAGCGCCGCCGCCCGTCGCGCGCCGCGTCGCTCGTCGGACAGCACCAGCGTCGACACCGCGGTGAGGTGGTCGGGGTCGGTGGCGTGGCGCAGGCCGACCAGCAGCGCGACGACCAGCGCGAGCGCGACGCCGCCCCCGCCGCTCAGCTCCGCCAGCCGCTCGTCGAGCCCGAGCACCGCTCAGCCTCGGGCGGCGGCGACGGCCGCCTGGCCGTAGGAGATCCCGCCGTCGTTCGGCGGCAGGCGCTCGGGCACGAGGACCCGCAACCCGGCCGCCTCCAGCCGCGCCGCCGTGGCGACGAGCAGGCGCGCGTTCTGGAACACGCCGCCCGAAAGCACGACGAGCTCGAGCCCGCGCGCGGCGGCGAGCGACGCGCACGCGCGCGCCGTGGCGCCGGCCAGCGCGCGGTGAAAGCGCGCCGACACGACGCCCGCGGGCACGCCCGCCGCGACGTCGCGCGCGACCGCGAGGACCGTCTCCCGCGGGTCGAGCACGCACGCGGGCGTGACGTCGAGCGGGTAGGCGCCGCGCTCGTGCGGGTCGCACCGCGCCTCGAGCTCCGCCGCGGCCTGACCCTCGTAGGTCACGGTCGCGCGCAGTCCGCACAGCCCCCCGACCGCGTCGAACAGCCGGCCCGCGCTGGTCGTCTCGGGCGCCGCGACCCCGCCGCGGCGGGCGAGCCGCGCGACCGCGCGCCAGCGCGCGGCATCGACCGCCGGCGCGAGCGGCGCCGGCACCGGCGGGACGTCCGCGTCGAGCGCCTCGGCCAGCCACGTGCACGCCATCCGCCACGGCTGGCGCACGGCCTGGTCGCCGCCGGGCAGCCGCACTGCGCGCAGGTGGCCGGCGCGCTGGAAGCCGTCGAGGCCGCCGACGAGCAGCTCGCCGCCCCAGACCGTGCCGTCGGTCCCCAGGCCGCTGCCGTCGTAGATCGCCCCGACGGCCGGACCTTCCTCGCCATGCTCGGCCAGGCACGCCGCGAGGTGGGCGTGGTGGTGCTGCACGCCGGCGAGCTCGACCCCGTCGCGCTCGACCGCGTACGCCGTGGACAGGTAGTTGGGATGCAGGTCGTGCGCCACCACCTCCGGCGCGACCGCGAACAGCGCCTCGAAGTGCGCGATGCCCTCGGTGAACGCGCGCAGGGTCTCCTCGTGGCGCAGGTCGCCGATGTGGTGGCCCACCCAGGCGCGCCCGCCCTTGGCCACGCAGAATGTGCTCTTGAGCTCCGCCCCGCACGCCAGCAGCGGACGAGCCGCGGGATGCGGCAGGGCGACGCTCCCCGGCACGTATCCGCGCGAGCGACGCAGGAGCACCGGCGCGCGCGCGGGCACCGCGCGGATGACCGAGTCGTCGGCGCGCACGTGGATCGGGCGGTCGTGCAGCAGCAGCAAGTCGGCGATCGGCGCCAGGCGCTCGCGCGCGTCGGCGTCGCGATACGCGATCGGCTCGTCGGACACGTTGCCGCTGGTCATGACCAGCGGGCCGCCGGCGTCGGCGAGCAGCAGGTGGTGCAGCGGCGTGTACGGCAGCATCACCCCGAGCTCCGCGCAGCGCGGGGCAACGGACGGCGCGGCCGCCGCGCCCGCCCGCCGCGCCGCGATGACGATCGGCCGCTGGCGCCCGCGCAGCAGCGCCTCCTCGGCCGGGCGCAGGTCGACCAGCTCGCGCGCGGCCGCGACGTTGGCGGCCATCAGCGCGAAGGGCCTGTCCTCGCGGTGCTTGCGCGCGCGGAGCCGCGCTACCGCCACCTCGTCGTCGGCGCGGCAGGCGAGGTGGAAGCCGCCGAGGCCCTTGATCGCGACGATCCGGCCCGCGTCGAGCGCGGCGGCCGTGGCGCGCAGCGCGGCGTCGCGCACGCCGAGCTGCGCCCCGTCGACGCCCACCAGCTGCACGGCCGGCCCGCAGGACGGGCACGCGTTCGGCTGCGCGTGGAAGCGCCGGTCCCGCGGGTCGTCGTACTCGGCCCGGCACGCCGGGCACATGGCGAAGCCGGCCATCGTCGTCAGCGGCCGGTCGTACGGCACGGCGCGCACGATCGTGAACCGCGGGCCGCAGTCGGTGCAGTTGACGAACGGGTAGCGGTACCGGCGGTCGGCGGGATCGAACAGTTCGGCCAGGCACGCGTCGCACGTCGCGGTGTCGGGCGTCACGGCCGCCGCGGGCTCGCCGCCGCGCGCGCTCTGCACGATCGCGAAGCCGGCGCTCCCGCGGGGCGCCACGGGCTCGGAGCGCACCCGATCCACGGCCGCCAGCGCGGGCGCCTCGCGCGGCAGGCGGTCGAGGAACCGCCGCACCGCCTCGGGCGCGCCCTCGACCTCGAGGACCACGCCGCGCTCGTCGTTGGAGACGAAGCCATCGAGCCCCAGGTCGCCGGCCAGGCGGAAGACGTAGGGCCGGAACCCGACGCCCTGCACGGTTCCCTCCACACGCGCGCGCACGCGCACCCGCGCGACGGCGGGCGCGCTCACGCCGGGGGCTCCTGCGGGCGCGCGCGGATCTCCGACAGGACGAGTCCGTACAGGAGGTGGTCGGCGGCGAGCGCCGCGCGCTCGGCGGCGCGCAGGCGGCGCGCCTGCTTGAGGCCAAGCACCGGCGCGAGGCAGACCTCGAACCCCAGCCAGAGCGCCAGCCCGTACGTCGGCCCGGCCCAGGGCCGCCGGCGGACGCCGGCCGGGAGCGCGGCGAAGACCGCCCCGCCGCCCGCGCCGTAGGCCCAATGCGCGAGCTCCACGGCCGCTCGGCGCCGCGGCGGCGGGACGCGACGGACGAGGCCGCGGGCGCGCTGCTTGAAGATCGCCTGCGGCGGCGTCTGCTCGACGATGCCGAGATCCACCGTGAACGCCCGCATGCCGGTCATCGCCATCGCCGCGATCGCGCCGCGGAGCGACGCGTGCGCCACCTCCGAGACGTGCGCGCCGCCGCCGTCCGCGCTCACGCCGCCTCCACGAGCTCGCGCAGCACGTGGTATGCGGACGCCTGCGCCTCCTGGATGCGCGGGATGTGCTCGGAGCGGCTGACGATGACATGGTCCGCCAGCCCCTCGGCGAGGATCCGCCCGCCGTCGTAGCCGACCAGCGCGATCGTCACGAGGTCGCGGCGCCGCGCCTCCGCGAGCGCGTGGATCACGTTGGCCGAGCCGCCGCTGGTGGACAGGGCGAGCAGCGCGTCGCCGGGTCGCCCGTGGGCGATCACCTGGCGCGAGAACATCGCCTCGACGCCGATGTCGTTGGCGACCGCCGTCAGGATCGCGGTGTCCTCGGTGAGGTCCAGCGCGGGCCGCGCCGGCCACCCGGGGCCGCCCGGCGCGGCGCGGAAGTCGGCCACCACGTCCATCGCGTCGGTGGCCGAGCCGCCGTTGCCGAGCGCGAGCAGCCGGCCGCCGCGGGCGAACGCGCCGCGGAGCGCCGCGGCGGCGGCGAGCAGCGCCTCGCGCCCGTCGCCGAGCGTCTGCGCCCGCAGGGCGGCGACCTCGCCCGCCTTCATGAGCACCGACGCGCGCACGTCGCCGACCACCGCGTCGAGGTCGTCCTCGCGCTCGTCGAGGAACGGGTACAGGAAGCTCGACGCGCCCGCGTCGTGCACCGCCCCGCCGGTGCGTCCCTCGAGCAGCCCGCGGTGGTCGAAGAAGACGTGCACGAGCTCCCAGAGCACGTGGTAGAGCGTCTCGATCAGCTCCTGCGCGACGAACGGGTCCTCCACGCCGGGGTCGAAGCGCCACTCCGCGCCGACGTCGGCGAAGGCCACCGTCAGGCAGCCGCGCCGCCGCGCGAGCGCCAGCGCGCGCGCCACCGCGGGGCCGCCGCCGAAGGCGATCGCGACATCGTCGGGCTCGGCCACGAGCTCCACCTGGGCGTCCAGGGCACCGCCCTCGTCGGACAGCCCGATCGCCGGCAGAGCGCGCTTGCCCACGATCACCGGGTGCACGAACTCCACCGTGACGTGGCGGACATCCGAGCGGTCGGCGCCGCCCGCGCCGAGCGCGACGAGCCGGCCGCCGCGCGCGAACCGCTCCGCCATGCGGTGGCAGAGCCGGGCGATGCGGTCCGCTTCCGCCGCGAACAGCCGCTCGCCCGCCCGGACGCGCTCCTCGAGCCGGGCGCCGGCGAGGTCGATGCCGGGCGGTGCGCTCACGCGGCCGTCCCGGCGCGCGCGACCTCGACGCGCTCGACGAGCCAGTCCCGCCACTGCGCCACGCCGTCGCCGGTGCGCGCGCTCACCAGCACGCGCGGGACGCCGGGATGGACCGCGTCGAGGTGGTGCAGGAACAGGTCGAGGTCGTAGTCGAGGTGCTCGAGCAGGTCGACCTTGTTCACGAGCACCAGGTCGCAGGTGCGGAACATCAGCGGGTACTTCAGCGGCTTGTCCTCGCCCTCGGTGACGGACGACACCATGACGCGCGCGTCCTCGCCGATCCGGAACTCGGCCGGGCAGACGAGGTTGCCGACGTTCTCGACGACGAGCAGGTCGAGGTCGTCGAGCGCGATCTCACTCAGTGCCGAGCGCACCATGTTGGCGTCGAGGTGGCACTCGCCGCCGAACCCCGGATCGGTGTTGAGCTGGGTGACCGGGACGTGCAGCGACGCGAGCCGGTCGGCGTCGAGGCTGCCCTGCACGTCACCCTCGAGCACCCCGGCGCGGATGTCGCCGAGGTCGCCGAGCGCGCGCTCGAGCAGCGCGGTCTTGCCCGCGCCCGGCGCGCTCATGAGGTTGACGACGGTGACCCCGGCGCGGTCGAAGTCCGCCCGGTTCGCGCGCGCGATGGTGTCGTTGGCGTCGAGGACGCCCTCGACGACCCGCACCTTCGTGCGGTGCATGCCTACATGCTCCGGATCGCGAGGTAACGGCGGATCTCCGGCAGCTGGGCGGCAACCAGGGCGCCGATGCCGCCGACGACGATGATCCCGGCCACGGCCTGCGCGGTCGGGGTGATCGAGATCTCCTTCATGGGTTCACTCCCTCCTGTTGGTCTGGCGACGTGAGCTCCGCGAGCAGGCGCTCGACCAGCGCGACCGCCTCGTCGAGCGCGGCGCGCACGGGCTCGCTGATCGCCGCCACGACGTCCTCCTCATCGCCGCGCATGACGGTCTGCGGCTCGCAGCCGACGACGAGGATCCGCGGCAGCGGCCCGCCCAGCGCCCGAGCCAGGGCCAGGACCCTGAGCGGGTCCATGCCGTGCGCGTCGACGCCGGCCGCGCCCTCGGCCGGGTCGGGCTCGACGACGTACAGCGTCCCGGGCGGCCCGCCCCGCGGCGTGGCGTCGAGCAGCAGCACCGCGTCCCAGCCGTCGTGCAGCGCGTAGGCGAGGTCCATGCCGCGAATGCCGTAGTCGACCACCTCGACGCCTGCCGGCAGCGCGCGCCGCGCGAGCCGGTCGGCGAGCGCGACGCCGAAGCCGTCGTCGCCCAGGAACACGTTGCCGATCCCCGCGACGAGCACCCGCCCCGCCGGCGCCGCGACCGGCGCTCCGCCGTCGAGCGGCTCGACCTCCTCCGGCGAGAAGAAGAAGCGGTGGCCGGGCTGGCGGCGCAGGCCGAGGTCGCGCCCCGGGTCGTCGTCGATCGCGACCGCGAGCTTGAGGTTGCCCTCGAGGTCCTGCTCGATCCCCTCGACCACGGCGGTGCGTCCGGCGAGCGCGAGGTCGAGCACGTCGCCGCCGGCGCGCGGGCGCAGGCGCACCCGGCTGCGCGCCCGCAGTTGCACGCCGTCGACGGTCACCGCGTCCGGGCCGGGGCGCTCGAGCTCCTCCCAGTAGCTGGGGACGTCGCTCATGGGCGCACCTGCAGGTCGCGGACGGCGCCGTGCAGGCGCATGAGCTCCTCCGGCGTCAGTGCCTCCGTGCGCTCGAGGATCTCCCGCGCACGCGGATCGGTCGCGCGCATCTCGGCCTTCTCCTCGTCGGTGAGGCTGAGGATGCTCAGCCGCAGGAGCTGGTCGATCTCGGCCCCGTCAAACAGCTCGCCGGGGCTCTCGGGGGCGACGCGCGGGTGATCCTCGAGGATGATCGGCGAGGACAGCATCGTGTGCCGCTGGCCGGGCTCGCCCACCAGCACCGGCCACGTGCCCTCGTTGCGGCACGCGTCGGCGTGCGCGCGCAGGGCCGCGGGCGGGTCGGTGAGCGAGACGAACGCCGCGCCGCCGGCCGCGCGCAGGACGGTGTGCGTCGAGCAGAAGGTGCGGGCGAGCGCGGCCGCGCGCGGGCCGCCGCGCTCGAACGGCGTGGTGTTCGAGATCGCGACTCCCAGGCGCCACAGCTCCGCGCCGAGCGGTTCGACGGAGACCTCGACCGCACCGCGCAGACCCTCCCAGGAGCGGACCAGCGCCCCGGCGCCGGCGGCCACCTGCTCGACCGCCGTGCCCCCCGCGATCTCGACGGGCACCCGGCACCCGCCGCCGTCGAGCGCCCGCGGGCCGGTCGCCACCTCGCGCTCGGCGGCCTCATCCCACGCGACGTGCCGCTCGCCGCCGACCTCGAGCTCGTCGACCGGCTCGAGGCGCCCGTCGGCGCCGACACGCGCGACGCCGCGCGCCACCACGTGCAGGAAGCGCACGCGCACGTCGACCGTCGCCTCGCTCGGCCCGTCGACCAGGCACTGCGTCCGCATGACCGCCGCGTCGTCGGGGTGCGCCGCGCTATGGCCCGCCGGGTACACGCCGCCGAACGTCCACCGCCGCTGGTTCTTGAGCGCCGAGCGCCGGTAGGGCCACAGGATGTAGCCCTCGTAGAGCACCGCGTCGGCGATCCGGCGGACGAGGTCGTCGCTCACGGGCGATCCTCCTCGCCGTCGGGCACGGGCGGCAGCAGCTCGTCGAACACGTGCGCCCAGGTCGGCAGGGCGCGCGTGGACCGGTACGTGCAGAGCCGGTCGAAGGTCGCCTTGTCGACGCGCAGCCACGCGCTGCCCGGGAAGTGGCGGTCCATCGTCTCCTTCCACACCGCCACCGGCAGGCGGTATTCGGCCTCGGCCTCCCACGAGATCCGCGCCGTCTGCAGCCGGCCATCGGCCCCGGGGTAGAACACCGCGCCGCTGAACAGGAACTCGAGCGGCACCTCGCCGTCCGCAAGCGCGTCGAGGTACCGGGAGGCGGCCACCTCGAGGTCGTAGGAGCACGGCACGTCGAGGTCGATCGTCGTGCGGGCGGTGAAGGGCGGCACGACCGTCGTGACGCGCGTCCACAGCAGCGAGTTGAGGTTCGCGGCCCAGTCCTCGCGCGGGCCGAACAGCTCGAACAGCCGGTCGGTGGCCGCGGCGTCGTAGCGCCGGCGGCGCGCGGCGATCCGGATCTGCGTGTCGAGGAGGATCGAGCGGACCGGCACGCCGCCGCTGTCGGCGCGCAGCACGAAGCGCAGCGTCGGGACCGCGGCGTGCTCCAGGCGCGCCGCGTCCTCCACCGCGAAGGCGACCTCCGGGACCTGGCCGGCCTCGGCGGCCCGCGGGCCGGCGGCTGACATCCGCGACGCGCCCCTAGCCCGGCGACAGGTTCGGCATCCGCGGGTCGATCGGCTCGGCGCCCTTCGGGTTGATGCCGGTCGACCGCTCGGCGCTGGAGCGCCCGTCGGGGTGGTGGCCGCGCATCGACTCGTAGCTGCCGGTCGCGTTGCCCTGCCGGACCCCGGCCCGGTGGGCCGGGGCGTCGGGATCGACGTGCGCCTTGCCGACTCTCAGCTCGCCCATGTGCCCTCCATTCGGTGGTGCCCGCCCGCCGGCCGCGCGCGCCGGTCGAGCCTGTCGAAGAAGCCCACGATCTCGGCCCACACGTCGCGCCCACCGGTCAGGCCCTTCCAGTGCGTGCGGATGAGGCCGACGAGCGCGAAGCAGTCGTCGATCGGGACGATGAAGTGGTGCCGGGCGCCCTGCGCGCGGTCGACGAGCAGCGCCTCCACGTCGGGCGCGAGCGTGGCCAGGACCGGGTTGGCGGCCTCGAGCTCCTTCCACGCGTCGAGCCCGAGCAGCGACTCGGTCGCGCCCATCGGGCCGGGGTAGTAGGCCCGCACGCGGTCCTCGTCGGAGTCGTGGACGAAGAACGCCAGGTCGACCGGCAGGCGCAGGTCGGCCCACGCCGCGTCGTCCAGCCGGAAGTCCTCGACACGCAGGCGCCGGTCGGGCACCAGGCGGTAGTGCCCGCCGCCGGCCGCGCCGCGGTCGAACAGCACCGCGCACGGACGGCACGCACACATCAGCTCGCGTGCGCGCAGGTCGAGCAGGTGGCGGTGCTCGGCGGCGATCGCCGCTCCGCAGAGGTCGCAGCGCTCGAGCGCCTGCTCGCGCTCGCGGGCGGCCCGGCGCGCCATGCGCTGCAGCGGCGTGTCGCCCCCGGCGCCCATCGCGCTCAGGCGGGCGCCCCGAGCGCGACCTTGATAGCCCCGTCCCCGTCGACGAGCAGCGGCACCGGCTCGAGGTGCAGCGCGGGGTCCGAGGTGCAGCGCCCCGCGTGGCGCAGGTCGTAGCGCAGGCCGCAGCCCGGGCACCGCAGCTCGGTGCCCATGAGCGTGGCCGCGCGCAGCGGATCGCCGCACGACGGGCACCCCGGCCGGTACGCGTAGGGCATCTCCGCCGCGGTGACGAACAGCACCTCCGCGCCCGCCACCGCCCGCACGACCGGCGCGCCGTCGCCGAGCTCGGCCAGCCGGCCCGCCGCCGTCCAGGCCGGCGGCGAGGCGCGCAGCGCGTCGGACACCTCGAGCTGCAGCAGCGGCGGCGGCGCCGGCGCCGCGGCGCCCTCCGCCTCGATGCCGTCGACGTCGGGCGCGGCGCGGTGAATCGCATCCTCGATCGCGAGCTTCAGCGTCGCCGTCGACGACGCGCAGCCGTGGCAGCTGCCCCGCAGCGCCAGGTGGACGACGTGGTCCTCGATGCGGAGCAGCTCCACGTCCCCGCCGTGGGACTCGAGGTACGGGCGCACCTCGTCGAGCGCCCCGCGGACGCGGGCCTCGAGCGGCACCGGGTGCAGCCCGTGCAGGAGCATCAGGTGCGCGACGAGCTCGTCGCTCCCGAGCGCGCGGGCGAGCTCGCCGCCGGGGTCGCGCGCCGCCACCGCGGCCACCACGCGCGCGAGCCCCTCGCCGTAGAGGTCGAGCAGCGCCTGCACCAGCTCGACGGCCAGGTCGGTCGGGACCGCCGGGCCGGCCCGCTCGAGCTCCTCGAGCAGAACGTCGACGCGCGCGACCCGCTCGCGGGCCGCGCGGTCGTCGAGTGCGGGCACGGCCTCAGCCATGCTCACCGAACATCGGCGAGTGGACCGTGCGAATCGTCTTGCCCTGGCCCAGGTACATGTGCACGCCGCAGGGCAGGCACGGGTCGAAGCTGCGGACCGCGCGCATGATGTCGATCCCGCGGAACGTGTCCGGCCCGGCCTCCTCGAAGATCGGCTGGCCCATGACGGCGTCCTCGTACGGCCCCGGCGTTCCGTAGGAGTCGGTCGGGCTGCCGTTCCACGGCGTCGGCGGGTACGGGTGGTAGTTGGCGATCTTGCCGTCGCGGATGACCACGTGGTGCGAGAGCACCCCGCGCACCGCCTCGTGGAAGCCGCAACCGATCGACTCCTCCGGCACGTCGAAGTCCTCGAAGGTCTTCGTCCGCCCGGCCCGGATCTCGTCGAAGGCGCGGTCGAGGAAGTGCAGCGCCATGCCCGCCGCGTAGGCGACGAAGTAGATCCGCGCGCGGTCGCGCTCGATGGCGTTCGACCATTGCGGGATCTTCCACTCGACCGTCTGCTCGGGCGTGTCCGGCGTCTTCGGCAGGTTGATCTGCACGCTGTGGCCGGTGGCCTTCACGTACGGCGTGTCGACCTTGTTCGCCAGCGCGGTCGCCCACAGGCGCGCGATCGCGCCGCCGCCGGTGTCGAGCGCGAGGTTGTCGCCGGTGCGCTTGTCGTACCACCGCGGGCTCATCACCCAGCTGTAGTTGCCGCCCTCGAGGTCGCGCTTCTGGGGCTTGGGGATCGTGGTCTGGTTCCACGGGTGGCGGCGGTCCACCGGGTTGCCGAGCGGGTCCTCCGGGACGAACGTCTCCTCGTTGACCCAGTCCTCGTAGTACGAGCTGCCGAGCATGATCCGGATGCCCAGGTTGATGTCGACGAGGTTCGTGGTGACGAGCTCGCCGTCGACGACGACGCCCGGGGTCACGAACATCTCGTTGCCCCAGTCGTCCATGTTCTTGTAGCTGTAGTCGACGTGGTCGGGGTTGTTGAACGCGCCCCAGCA
>DATAAR010000310.1:0-2651 GCA_036259975.1 Solirubrobacteraceae bacterium
GAGTAGGGTGCCGATGCATGGCCCGCACATCGTCCGCCCCCGGAGCCGTCCTCGCCGTCCTGTGTCTGTGCGCGTTCGCGGTGAACGTCGACACGACGCTCGTCAACGTCGCGCTGCCCACGCTCGTGCGCGAGCTCGACGCCTCGACGCGCGAGCTGCAGTGGATCGTCGACGCGTACACGCTCGCCTTCGCCGCGCTCGTCCTCGCCGCCGGCAGCCTCGGCGACCGGATCGGCCGCCGCGAGATGCTCGTCGCCGGCCTCGTCGTCTATGGCGCGGGGAACGCGGCCGCGGGGTTCATGGACTCGCCCACCCAGCTCGTGATCGCGCGGACGGTCATGGGGGTCGGTGCCGCGATGATCTTCCCGACGACGCTGTCGATCATCACGAACGTCTTCCGCGAGCGCGGCCCGCGCGCGAAGGCCATCGGCCTGTGGGGCGCGACCGTCGGGCTCGCCGTCGCGCTGGGCCCGATCGCCGGCGGCGCGCTGCTCGAGGGCCTCTCGTGGGAGTGGACGTTCTTCGCCAAGGTGCCCGTCGCGCTCGCGGCGATCGGCCTGGCGCTCGCGATCGTGCCGACGTCGCGCGACCCGCACACGCCGCCGCTCGACCTCCCCGGCCTGCTCCTGTCGACCATGGCGATCGGCATCGTCGTCTTCGCGATCATCGAGGCGCCCGAGGCCGGCTGGGCCAGCGCGCAGACCGTGGGCCTGCTCGCGCTCGCGGTCGCGCTGCTGGCGACGTTCGTCGCGGTCGAGCATCGCAGCGCCGCGCCGATGCTCGACGTCGGGCTGTTTCGCAACCTGCGCTTCTCGGGCGCAAGCGCGGCCGTGACCGTCTCCTTCTTCTCGTTGTTCGGGTTCATCTTCCTGATCACGCAGTACTTCCAGTTCATCCTGGGCTACGGCCCGCTGGAGACCGGCGTGCGCCTGCTGCCGGTGGCCACGAGCGTCGCCTTCGCGTCGATCGTCGGCACACGGTTGACCATGCGTGTCGGCAACAAGGCGGTCGTGGCGACCGGCCTGACGCTGCTCAGCGGCGCGTTCCTGTGGATCTCGACCGCCTCGGCCACCACGCCCTACGTCGAGATCGCCGCGCAGATGGTGTGCCTCGGGCTCGGCATGGGCTTCACGAGCGCACCGGCCACGGAATCGATCATGGGCGCCGTCAGCCGGCACCGCGCCGGCATCGGGTCGGCGGTCAACGACGCGACGCGCGAGTTGGGCGGCACACTTGGTGTCGCGGTGATCGGCAGCGTCTACGCCTCGCTCTACACCGGCGTCTTCGACGGCGCCTCCCGCGCGCCCGCGCCCGCCGTCGACGCGGCGCGCGAGTCGATCGGCGCCGCGCTCATCGCCGCCGACCGGCTCCCGCCCGACGCGGGCCGCGTTCTCAGTGAGCTCGCGACCAGTGGGTTCTTCGACGGGCTGCAGGTCGGATGCCTCGTCGCGGCCGGTGTCTGCGCCGTGGGAGCGCTGTTCGCGGCCCTGGTCATCCCCTCGCAGCCGGAGGCGGCGCCGGCGGTCGACGAGGGCGAGCTCGCCCTGGCGGAGGCCGGTGCGTGAGCGCGCGCACCTACGACCAGCACTGCGGCCTGGCGGCGGCGCTCGACGTTCTCGGCGAGCGCTGGACGCTGCTCGTCTTCCGCGAGCTCATGCTCGGCCCGAAGCGCTACTCCGAGCTGCTCGAGCGCCTGCCCGGCATCGGTACGAACCTCCTCGCGGCGCGGTTGAAGACGCTCGAGGCGGCGGGCGTCGTCCGCCGCGCGGACGGGGCGGCCTATGCGCTCACGCCGCGCGGCGAGGAACTGCGGCCGGCCATCGACGTCCTCGCGCGCTGGGGCTACGCGCTGCTGCCCGAGCAGCCGCAGGCGACGAGCGTGCGCGCGGCGTGGGGGGCGCTGACGATGCGCGCGGAGTTGGAGGCATCAGGCGGCGCCGGCGTCACCGGGATCGTCGACTTCGACGTGGACGGCGAGCGGTTCTGGCTGCGCGCTGACGGCGACCGCGCCGACGTGCGCGACGGCCCGGCGCCGGTCCGCGCGGACGTGACGGTCCGCTGCGACCTCCCGACGTTCGCCGCGCTGCCGACGGGCATCCCCGACACGCGCGAAGCCATCAGCTCCGGCGCGCTCGAGCTCGAGGGCGACCGGCGGCTGCTCGAGCGGCTGCTGCGGCGCTTCCGACTGCCCGCCCACACCGCAGGGTCCGGCGGGCGCCTTGACGAAGGCGCGACCTCCTCAGAGACTGGACCGCGCCGCGCATAGGCGCAGCAGCCCGGTGATCGTGCGCCGCGCCAGGAGGTGAGTCGTTCCGTGCCGGTGAAGGCCTGGATTGCGGTCGCGGCCATCGCCGGGACCGTCGCCGGCGGGTGCGGCGGCGACGACGGCGAGCAACGGGGCGCGTCGAAGGCCGAGGGGAGCTGGCCGCCGAACGTCGCTCCCGGAACGATCAAGACCGTCGTCGGCACGGGACGGGGCGCGTTTGGCGGCCTCGGGAGGCCCGCGAACAAAACCGAGCTGCAGATCCCGATCGACCTCGCTTTCGACGACGCGGGCAATCTCTACATCGCCGAGCGGCACAACCATCGGATCCTGAAGGTCGACACGTCCGGCATCGTGACCGTCGCGGCCGGAACCGTCGACGAGAAGG
>DATAAR010000311.1:0-19278 GCA_036259975.1 Solirubrobacteraceae bacterium
ACTCAACTACTCTGGAATGGTGGGTGGTGGGGACGCACGGGGTGCACCGACTGCGAAGCGCGCCGCCGTCCAGGCGGCGGTGCTCGAGGCGACCGAGGCGCTGCTGGCCGAGGGCACCCGGTATCCGGAGCTCAACATCGAGCGGATCGCCAAGCGCGCCGGCCTCTCGCGGACGGCGTTCTACTTCTACTTCCGCGACAAGCGCGAGCTGCTGATGCGCCTCGCCGAGGACGTCACCCAGCGGCTGTACGCCGAAGGCGACGTCTGGTTCTCCGGCGGCCGCGACCCGGCCGAGGAGCTCGGCCACGCCATCCGCAACTCGGCCGCGCTCTACCGCGAGCACGGCGAGCTGCTGCGGGCCCTTGCCGACGCGGCCACCAGCGACGAGGAGCTGGCCCGGTTCTGGCACGGCATCATCGACCGCTTCGTGGATCGCGCGCAGGAGCGGATCGAGGATGCGCGGCGGGCGGGCCTCGACGGCCCCGGCGAGCCCCGGGCGACGGCGTTCGCGCTGTGCTGGATGACGGAGCGCACGTTCCACCAGCAGTCGTTCCTCGGCGACCCCGTGCCGCAGGAGCAGCTGCTCGACGCGCTGACAGGGATCTGGGTTCGCGTCATCTACGGCCGCTGACGACCCGCCGTGGCTACACCGCCGGGAAGTCCTCGGTGCGTTGCACGGCCTCGAACTCGCCCGTCTTGAGGCGTTCCTCGACGTCGGCGTCGATCTCCGCCTCGGTCGTGTCGGGCCGCACGCGCCGCAGCCGGATCGCGTCGAGTCGGCGGAACTTCAGGATCTCGAGCACGTACACCAGGTAGACGCTGGCCGCGACGACGAATGCGAACAGGACGGCCATGAGCGCCGCCCAGCCGGGGCGCAGGCGCCCCCCGGCGTCCGAGTACGGCACGAAGCGCAGCGCGACGGCGAGACCCGCCATCGCGAGCATCCAGGCGTAGAGGTAGAGCACGGTGCGCCGCTGCGAGAAGCCGATGTTCGCCATGCGGTGGTGGAAGTGCCAGCGGTCGGCGCGGTAGACGGGCTGGCGGTACTTGAGCCGCTTGGCGACCACGAACCCCGTGTCGAGGAACGGCACGGCGAGCACGACCAGGGGGCCGATGAGCGCGATCAACGCGTTCGTCTTGAGCGACCCCTCGACGATCACGCACCCGAGCAGAAAGCCGAGGAGGTTCGAGCCGCAGTCCCCCATGAAGACGGACGCGGGGTGGAAGTTGTGGACGAGGAACCCGAGCGCGGCGCCCGCGATGACCGCCGCGAGCACGGCCGCGCTGGCCTTGCCGAGGTCGAACGCGATGATCGCGAACGAGCTCGCCGCGATCGCGCACACGCCGGCGGCCAGGCCGTCGACGCCGTCGGAGAAGTTGACGACGTTGATGACGAGCACGATGCCGACCAGCGTGAGCGGCGTGGCGAGCTCGCCGAGCTCGACGCGGTGCACGAACGGAAGCGTGAAGTTCCTGACCACCACGCCGGCCGACACCGGCAGCGCGACCGCGGCGACCTGCCCGGCGAGCTTCAGCGCGGGGTTCAGGTCGAGCACGTCGTCGAGCGCGCCAACCACCGTGATCACCGCCGCGCCGGCGAGGATCGCGCGGTACGTGTCGTCGATCGGCACGAACAGGAGCGCGGCCACGACGACGCCGGCGAAGATCGCGACGCCGCCGAGCAGCGGCGTCAGCCGGTTCGACAGCCCCCGCTCGCGCGGCTCGTCGACCGCGCCGAGGCGGCGCGCGACGCGCCCGACGAGCGGCGTGAGCGCGGCGGTGGTCGCCGCGGCGGCGGCCGCGGCCACCAGCGCGTCGAGCTCGTCGGGTGGCATCGACGACAAGCATCGCAGGCGGTGTGGCCGTCACCGAACCACGATCGAGGGACCCCGACCGCGGCCCGACCTAGACTGCGCGCGAGCGTGCGGATCTGGATCGACCTCACCGCGCCGGCGCACCCCGTGGTCTTCCGGCCGATCGTCGAGCGCCTGCGTGCCGCCGGCCACGAGGTCGACGTCACCGCGCGCGACTACGCGCAGACGCTGGACCTCGCCCGCCGGCTCGGGCTCGAGCACCGCCCCTTCGGCAGCCACGGCGGGGCGAAGCGCAGCCGCAAGCTCGCCTCCCTCGTGTCGCGCAGCGCGGAGCTGTGGCGCTTCGCGCGCCGGCGCCGCTACGACCTCGCGGTGGCCCACGGATCGAACGACCTGGCGGTGGTCGCCAAGACCCTCCAGATCCCGGCGGTCGACATGTTCGACTACGAGTGGGCGACGCTGCAGCACACCGTCGGCTGCCGGCCGGCGAGGCGCGTCGTGACGCCGGACGCGATCCCGCCCGAGCGGCTGCGCCGCTACGGCGTGGGCCCGGAGAAGCTCGCGCAGTTCCCCGGGCTGAAGGAGGACTACTACCTCTCCGACTTCGAGCCCGACCGCGGCGTGCTCGATGAGCTCGGCCTCGACCCGGGCCGCGTGCTGGTCGCCGTGCGCCCGCCGCCTGACGTCTCGCTGTACCACCGCAAGGCCAACCGCCTGTTCCCCCAGGTGCTCGACCACATCGGCCGCGACCCGTCGGTCCAGGCGGTCGTGGTGCCGCGCACCGAGCAGCAGCGGCGCTTCCTGCGGTGGCTCAACCTGCCCTCGCTCGTGGTGCCGGCGCAGGCCGTCGACGGCCAGAGCCTCGTCGCGCTGGTCGACCTCGTCGTCTCGGCCGGAGGCACGATGAACCGCGAGGCGGTCGCGCTCGGAACGCCGGTGTACACCACCTACGGCGGGCGCCTCGGCGGCGTCGACGAGATGCTCATCCGCGCCGGCCGCCTGCGGCCGCTCACCGACCCGCGGGCGATCGAGCTGGTCAAGCGCAACGGCCGGGCCGCCGTCGAGCGCCGCGACCCCCAGCTGCTGGTCGACCTCATCCTCGGGGCGGCGCGCTGATGCGGCTGCGGGCGCCGACGCTCGCGCCCGAGCCGGCGCATCCGTCCGAGCGACGCCGCGCCGAGGAGCTCGCGCGCACGCAGGCGCTCGCGGAGCGCTACGCCGCGCAGGCGCACCATCCCTACGAGCACCGCGCACTCGACGCGACGCTGCGCGCGCTCGATCTCGTCATCGCGGGCACGCTGCTCGCGGCGACGGCGCCGCTGATCGGCGCGCTGATGCTGCTCATCCTGGTGACCTCCGGACGGCCGGTGCTCTACCGCGGGCTGCGGGTCGGGCGGGCGGGGCGCACGTTCACGATGTACAAGCTGCGGACGCTCAGGCGCGACGCCGAGCTGCGCCTGGGGCCGTATCAGGCGACGGCGCTCGACCAGCGGACGGAGGAGGAGCTGACGCGCGTCGGCCGGCACCTGCGGGCGCTGCACCTCGACGAGCTCCCGCAGCTGTGGAACGTCGTCCGCGGCGACATGTCGCTGGTCGGGCCACGGCCGATCCGGCCGGTGGTCTTCGAGCAGCTCTGCGCGGAGATCCCGCAGTACTGGCAACGGCTGGTCGTGCGCCCCGGGATGACCGGCTTCGCCCAGCTGCGCATGGCGCGGGACATGACGTGGGCGGAGAAGCTCGCGCACGACCTCGAGTGGCTCGCGGACCGCTCGGTCGGGCTGTACGTGCAGCTGATCGCCGCCACGGGCCTGCGGATTCTCCAGCGCGGCGCGGGCGACGTGGCCGCATTGCGGCGGACGTAGCGCATGTGCGGGATCTGCGGCATGGTCGCGCTCGACGGCGCGGCGGTGGACGACCGCGCGGTCCGCACGATGGCCGACGCGCTCGTGCATCGCGGGCCGGACAGCGAGGGCATGTTCGTCGAGGGCCCGGCCGCGCTGGCCGCGCGGCGCCTGGCGATCATCGACCTGGCGCACGGCGACCAGCCGATGACCAGCGAGGACGGCCGCGTGACCGTCGTCCAGAACGGCGAGCTCTACGAGCACCGGCGGCTGCAGGCGCAGCTCGAGGCACGCGGGCACCGGTTCGGCTCGCACTGCGACACGGAGGTGCTGCCGCACCTGTACGAGGAGCGCGGGGAGGCGTTCGCCGACGGCCTGCGCGGGATGTTCGCGATCGCGGTGTGGGACGCGCGGGAGCGGCGCCTGCTGCTGGCCCGCGACCCGTTCGGGATCAAGCCGCTGTACTACCGCGTCGACGGCGGTGTGCTGTCGTTCGCGTCGGAGCTCAAGGCGCTCGTGCGCCAGCCCGGCTTCGCCGGCGAGGTCGACCTCGAGGCGCTCGAGGCGTATCTCGCGTTCAACAGCGTCCCCTCGCCCATGTCGATCTACCGCGGCGTGCGCAAGCTGCCGGCGGGCCACGTGCTCGACGTGCGCGGCGGCGAACTCCGGCTGCGGCGCTTCGCGCGACCGGCCCCGGTGGCGGCCGCGGACGTACGCCGCGAGCGCGGCGCCGAGCTGGCGGCCGAGCTGCGCGAGCGCCTGCGCGACTCGGTCCGCGCGCATCTCGAGAGCGACGTGCCGGTGGGCGTGTTCCTCTCGGGCGGCATCGACTCCTCGCTGCTGGCCGCGATCGCGGCCCAGGAGACCGGCGAGCCGGTGCGGACCTTCTCGATCGGCTTCGAGGAGCGGTCGTTCGACGAGCTGGCGCGGGCGCGGACGGTGGCCGAGCGATACGGCACCGATCACCACGAGCTCGTGCTGCGGCCCGACGCCTCGGCGCTGCTGCCGGAGATCGCCGCGGCGTTCGACGAGCCGTTCGCCGACTCGTCGGCGCTGCCGACGTACGCGGTGTCGCGGCTGGCGGCGGGACACGTGAAGGTCGCGCTGTCCGGCGAGGGCGGCGACGAGTTGTTCGGCGGCTACTTCACGTACGTGGCCGACGTGCTCGCGGCGCGCTCGCGCGTGCGCGCGGCGGCGGGCCTGGCGCGGCCGCTCGTCGAGCGCCTGCCGAGCTCGTCGCGACGGGTCTCGCTCGAGTACAAGGCCAAGCGGTTCGTGCGCGCGGCGGCGCTGCCCGCGCTGGAGCGCCACCACGGGTGGAAGGAGATCTTCTCGGCCGACGCCCGGGCGGCGCTGCTCGAGCCGGGGCGGCTGGCGGGCGCGGACCCGCTGGCGGCATGGCGCGTGCGGTACGCCGAGACGGCCGGGGCCGAGCCGCTCGCCCGCCTCCAGGACGTCGACCTGGGCACGTACCTGGTAGACGACCTGCTCGTGAAGACCGACCGCGCGAGCATGGCCCACTCGCTCGAGGTGCGCGTGCCGTTCCTCGACCCGGTCGTCGCCGAGCTCGCGCTCGCGCTCCCCACGTCGCAGAAGGTGCTGGCGCTCGCGAAGAAGCGCGTGCTGCGCCGTGCCGCGGCGGGCCTCGTTCCGCGCGCGATCGTGCACGGGCCCAAGCGCGGCTTCTCCATCCCGGCGGCGGCGTGGCTGCGCGGCGAGCTCGAGCCGTTCGCCCGCGACCTGCTGTCGCCGGCGGCGGTGCGCCGCGACGGGTTCTTCCGGCCCGAGGCGGTGACGCGGCTGCTCGACGAGCATGTCGCGGGCCGCGAGGACCATTCCCGGCCGCTGTGGGGGCTGCTGTGCTTCCAGCTGTGGCGGCAGACGGCCGCGGGCGAGGGCGCTACGCGCTAGCGGCGCCCACGGGCGCGACCGCCCGGCCGGAGCGGAACGCCGCCCCGGCCGGGAGCCAGAGGCCCTACGCCGCCGCGACCGGCGTGCCGGCGCGCAGCTGCGAGTACAGGGGGTAACGGTCCGCGATCGCGGTGACGCGCTCGGCCAGGTCGTCGCGCGCGCCGTCGAACGCGGGCGTCAGCGCGGTCGCGAGGATCTTGCCGATCTCGTGGAAGTCGTCGACCTGCAGGCCGCGCGTGGCCAGGGCGGGCGTGCCGACACGCAGGCCGCTCGTGACCATGGGCGGTCGCGGGTCGAACGGGACCGCGTTGCGGTTGACGGTGATCCCGATCGCGTGCAGGCGGTCCTCCGCCTGCTGGCCGTCGAGCTCGGACTCGCGGAGGTCGACGAGCACGAGGTGCACGTCGGTGCCGCCCGTGAGCACCTGGACGCCGTTGCCGGCGCTGCCGAGCTCCTCGCCGACCGCGCGGGCGCCGTCGAGCGTGCGCTGCTGGCGCTCGCGGAACTGGTCGGTCGCGGCGATCTTGAGCGCGACCGCCTTGCCGGCGATCACGTGCTCGAGCGGGCCGCCCTGCTGACCCGGGAACACGGCCGAGTTGATCTTCTTCATGTACTCCTCGCGGCACAGGATCATGCCGCCGCGCCCGCCGCCGATCGTCTTGTGGATCGTGGTCGTGACCACGTCGGCGTGGGGCACCGGGCTCGGGTGCAGGCCGGCGGCGACCAGGCCGGCGAAGTGCGCCATGTCGACCATCAGCAGCGCGCCGACCTCGTCCGCGATCTGGCGGAAGCGCGCGAAGTCGAGCTGGCGCGGGTAGGCGGACCAGCCGGCGACGATCAGCTTCGGCTTGCGCTCCTTCGCGATGCGCTCGACGTCGTCCATGTCGATCAGGTACGTGTCGGGCGACACCTCGTACGGTGCGATGTCGTAGAGCTTGCCCGAGACGTTGATCTTCATCCCGTGCGTGAGGTGGCCGCCGTGCGGCAGCGCGAGGCCCATGATCGTGTCGCCCGGGTCGAGCAGCGCGTGGTAGACGGCGGCGTTCGCCTGCGCGCCCGAGTGCGGCTGCACGTTGGCGTGCTCGGCGCCGAACAGCGACTTCGCGCGATCGATCGCGAGCTGCTCGATGACGTCGACGTGCTCGCAGCCCCCGTAGTAGCGGCGGCCGGGATAGCCCTCGGCGTACTTGTTCGTGAGCACGCTGCCCTGGCACTCGAGCACCGAGAGCGGGACGAAGTTCTCACTGGCGATCATCTCGAGCGTGCGCTGCTGGCGCTCGAGCTCGTGACCGATCGCCTCGGCCACCTCGGGGTCGACATCGGTAAGCGAGCTGTTGAAGAGATCGGTCATTTCGTGAAGAGATCGTTTATGGGTGGCGGACCGTACCAGCGCTCCGTCTATGAGTGAAGCGCGGTGGCATCTTCCTGACGCCCGTCCTCGAGCGCGGCGATCTGGCCGACGCGGCGCGCATGGCGCCCGCCCTCGAACTCGGTGCGGAGGAAGGTGCCCACGATCGCGTCTGCTTGCTGCGGGGCGAGGCGCGCGCCGCTCAGCGTCACCACGTTCGCGTCGTTGTGACGCCGCGCCATCTCGGCCTCGGCGGTGTCGTGCGCGTTGACCGCCCGGACGCCCGAGACCTTGTTCGCGACGATCGCGACGCCGACGCCCGACCCGCATGCGAGCACGCCGCGATCGGCGTCGCCGCCGCCCACGAGCCGAGCCGCCTCGGCGGCGAAGCGCGGGTAGTCGACCGACCCGGGCGTGGACGGGCCGACGTCGACGACCTCGTGGCCGAGCGCGGCCAGCGCCGCCTTGACGTGCTCCTTGAGATGGAACCCGGCGTGATCGGATCCCACGGCGATCCTCATCGGTCCTCCCCCCTTGCTGCCTCGTCTGCCAACTCCGCGCGCCCTTCGTCGACGGCCCGCACCGGCGCGTGCTCGAGCTCGGTGCCGGCGCGGCTGATGTCGATGGTCGCCTCCAGACCGGACAGCCACATCGCGGCGTCGCTGCGCGCGAGCGCGCGCACGCCGCCATCGGCGGTGAGCCTGCGCACGAGCGCGCCGCCGATGGAGCCCGACCCGCCGGTGACGAACACGGTGGGCATTGGCGCCCGCGACTGTACGCGATCCGCTCCGCGCCCGTCATGCGCGACGAGCAAACCAACCCCATCCGTTCGGCGACCGCGCACGACGGTCTGCTCTAGACCAAGCGTCGGCTTCGCCCGGGCCTCAGCCGCCGAGCGCGCGGGCGACCTCCGCCTCGGGCACCGCGCCCTCGCGCGCGATCGCGAAGCGGCCCTCGCGCTCCCACGCGCGCAGGTCGACGACCGTCGACGGCGTGCCGGGCAGCTCGCCGCCGTCGAGCACGAGGTCGGCCGCCGCGCGGATGCGCTGGGGCACCTCATCGAGCGTGCGCGCGTCGGCGCCGCCGGCGTCGTTCGCGCTCGACTGCAGGACCGGCCAGCGCACCGCCCCGAGCGGCGCGAGCGCCTCCGGCCACGCCGGCACGCGCAGACCGAGCGTGTCCGGGTCGGGGCCGCACGCGAGCGGGAACCGGTGGTGCGCGTTCGGCAGCAGCAGCGTGACCGCCCCGGGCAGCAGCGCCTCGAGCGCGCCCAGGGTGCGGGGGCCGAGCTCCGGCAGCGCGGCGAGCGCCAGCTCGACGTCGAAGAACATCACCGCGGCGGGCTTCTCGGGGCGGCGGCGCTTCAGGAAGTACAGCTGCGTCACGGCCTCGCGGTTGTCGGGCTCGCAGGCCAGGCCGTAGACCGTGTCGGCCGGGAACACGGCCACGCCGCCGACCGAGATGCAGCGGCTGAACGTCTCGGCGTCGGCGGGGGTGATCACCGCCGGCCCACCACGACGCGATCGATGCCGCCGAGGTCGGGCCGGCGCTCCGTCTCGGCGAAGCCGGCCCCGCGCAGGACCTGCTCGACCTCCGCCGCCTGGCCCATGCCGACCTCGAGCGCGACGAACGACGCCGCCGAGGCGCCCGCCTGCGCGGCGAGGCGCCGGATGACCGCGAGGCCGTCGGGGCCCGCGTACAGCGCGGCCGGCGGCTCGTGGCGCGCGATCTCCGGCTGCAGCGGCGCGCCGTCCTCGACGTACGGCGGGTTTGACACCACGGCGTCGACCGCACCGCGAACGCCGTCCAGCAGGTCGGCCTCGACGAACGCGACGTCGAGTCCGAGGCGCGCCGCGTTCGCGCGCGCGACCGCGAGCGCGCCGGCGCCCGCGTCGGTCGCGACCACGTCGAGGTCCGGGCGCTCGTCCTTCAGCGCGAGCGCGACGGCGCCGCTGCCCGTGCCGACGTCGACGACCCGCGCGCCGCACGGCAGGTCGAGCGCCGCCTCGACCAGCGTCTCGGTCTCGGGGCGCGGGATGAGCACGCGGCCGTCGACGCAGAGGTCCAGCCGCCGGAAGCCGCGCACGCCGGTGATGTACGCGACGGGCTCGCGGCCCACGGCGCGCCGGCGCACCGCGTCCTGGAACGCGCGCACCGAGCCGCCCTCGACGGCCAGGTCGCGATCGACGACGAGCCGCACCCTGTCGACGCCGAGCACGTGCGCGAGCAGGACCTCGGCGTCCAGCCGCGGCGTGTCGACGCCCGCGGCCGCAAGCGCGACGACGGCCGAGTCCAGCGCGTCGCGCACGGGCACGCCGCCGAGGCTCACCCCGCTTCCTGCACCTCGAGCCGGCGGCGCTTCTCCTCGTCGGTGAGCGCGGCCGTGAACGTGTCGAGGTCGCCCGCGAGGACCTCGTCGAGGTTGTGGGCGGTGAGCTTGATGCGGTGGTCGGTGACCCGGCGCTCGCCGTAGTTGTACGTGCGGATCTTCTCGGCCCGATCGCCGGTGCCGACCTGCGCGCGGCGGTCCGCCGCCGCGGCCGCCTGCTGCTCGGCGACGGCGCGCTCGTACAGGCGCGCACGCAGCACCCGCATCGCCTTCTCGCGGTTCTGCAGCTGCGACTTCTCGTCCTGCATCGCCACCACGATCCCGCTGGGCTTGTGGGTGATGCGCACGGCCGAGTCCGTCGTGTTCACCGACTGGCCGCCCGGCCCGGAGGACCGGTAGACGTCGATCTGCAGGTCGTTGGGATCGACCTGGACGTCGAGGTCCTCGGCCTCGGGCAGCACGGCGACAGTCGCGGTGGACGTGTGGATGCGCCCCTGCGACTCGGTCGCCGGCACGCGCTGGACGCGGTGGGTGCCGCCCTCGTACTTGAACACCGAGTAGGCGCCGTCGCCCTTGACCTCGAAGGTGTACTTGCCGTCGCCCACGTCGAGCGGCTCGACGCGGAAGCCGCGGCGCTCCGCGTAGCGGCTGAGCATGCGGAAGAGGTCGCCGGCCCACAGCCCCGCCTCGTCGCCGCCGGCGCCGCCCTGGATCTCGACGATGACGTCCTTGTCGTCGTTGGGATCGCGCTCGACCATCGCGATCCGGATCTCCTCCTCGAGCTCGCCGAGGCGCTCGCGCGAGCGCTGGAGGAGCTCGCGCAGCTCCGGGTCCTCGCCGTCCTCGGCGAGCAGCTCCTGGGCGCCCGCCGCGTCGTCGCTCGCGCGCCGCCACTCCGCGGCGAGCCTCGCCGCCGGCTCGAGCCGCCGGTACTCGCGGCCGACCTCCGCAAAGCGGTTGCGGTCGGCGATGACCTCCGGGTCTGTCATCGCCCGCGACAGCTCGGCGAAGCGCGACTCGATCTGGCTGACGAGGGACTCGATCACTCCCCTCCGAGGGTACCGCCGGGGCGGCGCGGCCGAGGCTCAGAGGCGCCCCGCCTCCGTCAGCCGGCGCAGGAAGCGCTGCGTCTCCGGCCGGCGCGGCGCGCCGAGCACCTCGGCGGGCGCGCCGCGCCCGGCGATCGCCCCGTCGTGCAGGAAGCAGATCTCGTCGGCGACCTCGCGCGCGAAGCCCATCTCGTGCGTGGCGATGAGCATCGTCATGCCTTCTGCCTTGAGCTCGCGCACGAGGTCGAGGACCTCGCCGAAGAGCTCGGGGTCGAGCGCGCTCGTGATCTCGTCGAGGAGCAGCGCGCGGGGCCGGCCGGCGAGCGCGCGGACGATCGCCACGCGCTGCTGCTCGCCACCCGACAGCCGGTCAGGCGCGTGATGCTCGCGGCCGGCGAGCCCGAAGCGCGCCAGCAGCTCGCGCGCACGCGCCGTCGCCTCCGCCCGCGGCGCGCCGTGCGCCCGCACCGGCGCCAGCACGACGTTCTCGAGCACGCTCAGGTGCGGGAACAGGCTGAAGGCCTGGAAGACCATCCCGAGGCGGCGGCGCACGGCGACCGGGTCGACGGACGGGTCGGTGACGACCTCGCCGTCGAGCAGCACGTCGCCGTCGTCGATCTCCTCGAGCAGGTCGACGCAGCGCAGCAGGGCGACCGCGACGAGCCAGAGCGTGAGGAGCGAGCGCATGCCCGCGAATCCATCCGCGCGGGCGGCGGCCGCGGTGCGCTCAGGCCACGACTTCGACGCCGACCATGTCCTCGGCGGAGCGAGAGCCCGGCTCCTCGACCGCGAGCACGGCCTCCATCGCGGCGATCGCGACCGCGAGCTGGTCGCGGTCGGGCTCGCGCGTGGTGAGCTTCTGGAGCATCAGCCCGGGCCACATCACGGCGCGCACCCAGCGCTTGCGCCGGTTACGGCCGGCGAACCTGATGATCTCGAACGAGATCCCGGCGATGAGCGGAACGCCGAGGATGCGCGACAGCACCAGCCAGTACCAGGCCGGCAGGCCGATCGGCGCGAACACGAAGATCGCCACGATCATGACGATGAGCAGGAAGCTCGTGCCGCAGCGCGGATGCAGGCGCGAGAAGCGCTGCGCGTTCTCCGGCGTGAGTTCGAGGCCCGCCTCGTAGCAGGAGATGGTCTTGTGCTCCGCGCCGTGGTACTCGAACACCCGGCGCAGGTCGCGCAGGCGCGACAGCAGGGCCATGTAGCCCAGGAAGATCGCCGTGCGGAGGATGCCCTCCACGATCCAGAACAGCAGCGACGACCCGAGCTCGTCCTTGATCAGGCTGGTGAGCCCGACCGGGACGACGAAGAACAGGCCGATCGCAAGCAGCAGGGCAACCACCACGGTGGCCACCCACATGCCGCCCGAGATGTCTTCCTCCTCCTCGGGCAGCTGGGCGTTGGCGGAGATGCCGAGCGCCTTGAAGCCGATGGCCAGCGACTCGACGAGCGCGACGACGCCGCGGACGATCGGCACGCGCAGCGCGCGGTGGCGCTTCAGCACCGAGCTGAGCGGGAACGAGGTCACCTCGATGTCGCCGCGCGCGGCCTCCTCGGCGTCGAGGCCGTCGCCCTCGAGCTGCTCGGGGAGCGGCTTGCGGACCGCGACGGCCCACGTGGAGACGCCGCGCATCATCACGCCCTCGAGGACGGCCTGGCCGCCCACGGGGGCGTCGCGCTGCGCGCACAGGGTGCCCGGCTCGGCGCCGGGAGCGTCGCGGCCGACGACGGGTTCGCCGTCGCCCGGCGACGCCCCGGCCATGCCGGCTAGGAGCGCTGGCCCGCGCGCTTGGCGGCGCGGCGCTTGAAGCGCTCGACCCGGCCGCCGGTGTCGACCAGCTTCTGGCGCCCCGTGTAGAACGGGTGGCAGTTGGAGCAGATCTCCACGTGGATCTCGGGCTGCGTCGAGCGGGTCGTGAACTCGTTGCCGCACGTGCAGCGCACGTGGGCCTCGACGTACTCGGGGTGAATGTCGGTCTTCATCGCTGCTTCCAGTGTACCGACGGAGTCGGGGCGCTCCGGGGCCGGAGAATCGCCCCGGCGATCGCGTTCGCACCGAGCGCGACCCGCGTGACCGCCTACGTGATCTGGTACAGCGGGCCGTCGCCGCCCTCGGGCGTGGTCAGCCGCCCGCCCTTGGCGGTGATCGCCCCGCACTGCACGCAGTTCGTGTAGTTGACGATGACGTCGACGTGGCCCTCCTCGGGCGCGTCGTCGGGGATCTCGTACACCCCCGCCGGGCACATCCACCGCCAGGTCTCGGCCAGCGTCCGCGGCACGCGCCGCTGCACGCGGATGTGGTTCGGCGCGTCGTCGCGGGTCGCGTTGCCGGTGATGTAGACGCTCGAGAGCTTGTCGAAGATGTACTTCCCGTCGGGCCTGGGATAGCCGTCCTTCTTCGTGCCCACCGCCATCGGCGCCTCAGCGTCGGGGTGGTTGGGCCAGCGCCCGCCCGGCACGCGGCCCTTCGAGATCACCATCGCGTTGGTGATCGCGCCGCCCACGAAGAAGCCCTTGCCGAACGGCTGCTTCATGTTGCGCGACTGGTACAGCTCCTTGCCGATGAGCGAGTCGTCCACGTCCTGCTCGTACGCGGACAGGTCCGTCGAGTCGGCCTTCAGCGCCGCGACGATCCGCTCGGCGGCGAGGATGCCGGAGTGGATGGCGTAGTGGATGCCCTTGAGGATCGGGACGTTGACCATGCCGCCGGAGTCGCCGCAGAGCACCAGCCCCGGCGCGCTGAGCTTCGGCATCGCCCAGTAGCCGCCCTCCGGGATCGCCTTCGCGCCCCACGCGATCCGCGTGCCGCCCTCGAGGATCCCGCGCACGAGCTTGCTCGTCTTGAACTGCTGGAGCAGGTCGTGGCCGGACACGGTCGCGTCGGTGTAGTCGAGGCCGACGACGAAGCCGATCGAGACCCGGTCGTCGCCCATCGGGTAGATCCACGAGCCGCCGAACTCGTGGTGCCGCGCGCCGTAGCGCAGCGGCCAGCCGAGCGTGTGCACCACGCGGTCGAGGGGGCGCGGGACCTCCCAGACCTCCTTGACGCCGAGCGCCCACACCTGGGGCTCGCGACCCTCGGCGAGCCCGAACTCGCGGATCGCGGCGCCGGTGAGGTGGCCCCACGCGCCCTCGGCCAGCACCGTCGCCCTCGCGGCGACGTCGGCGCCCGGCTCGAAGTTCGACTGTGGCTCGCCGTCCTTGCCGCGGCCCTTGTCGCCCGAGCGGATGCCGCGCACGACGCCGTCCTCGACGAGGAGCTGGTGCGCGGAGGTCTCGGTCAGGATGTAGGCACCGGCCTCCTCGGCCTTCTCGGCCATCCAGCGGGAGAGCTCGGCCACGCTCACGACGTGGTTGCCGTGGTTGCGAAACGGCGGCGGCGTGGGCTTGAGGGGCAGCGCGCGGCGGTCGCTGAGCATCCAGTAGACCGCGTCCTTCTCGACCTGCCCGTACGTCGGCCACTCGCCCGGCGACATGTCCGGGAACAGCTCCTGCAGGCCCGACCCGCGCATCATCGCCCCCGACAGGTTGTGCGCGCCGCAGGCCTTGCCCTTCTCGATCACCGCGACGGGGACCTCGCCGAGGCGGTCCGCGAGCTGCGGCTCGTCGGGCAGAAGCTGCAGCAGCCGGTTGGCGCACGCCAATCCCGCGGGACCCCCGCCGACGATCGCGACGCCGACGTCGATGCGCTCGTCCTCATCGTCGAGCTCGCGCTTGATGAACTCGCGGCGCGAGTCCACCGGCGCGCGGTAGGCGGCCGGGACGATCCGATCGTTGTCGCGGCCCGCCATGCGTTCAGCCGCCCTTCCGCGCCTTCACGGCCTCGGTCAGCTTCGGCACGATCTTGTTCAGGTCGCCGACGATGCCCAGATCGGAGAACTCGAAGATCGGGGCGTTGCTGTCCTTGTTGATCGCGACGATGTTCTCGGAGGACTGCATGCCGACCTTGTGCTGGATCGCGCCCGAGATGCCCGCGGCGAGGTAGAGCTTGGGGGCGACGGTCTTGCCGGTCTGGCCGATCTGCGCCGCGTACGGGTACCAGCCCGCGTCGACCACCGCGCGCGTCGCCGCAACCGCGCCGCCCAGCGCGCCGGCGAGCTGCTCGAGCGCCTGGAAGCCCTCGGCCGTCCCGAGCCCGCGGCCGCCGGCGACGAGGATGTCGGCGTCCTCGATGTTCACGTCGGCGCCGCGCTGCTCGCCGCGAGTGACCATCCGCGCGCGCGTCGACCAGGGCGACAGCTCGACCTCGACGTCCTCGACCGGCGCGCTCGCGCCGTCCGTCGTGCGGGGCTCGAAGGCGTTCAGGCGCCCGATGACGATCCCGCGCTCGAGGTAGCGCGACACCGAGATCGACGAGTCGCCGAGGATCGGGCGCTCGGCCACCAGCTCGCCGCCGTCGACGTTGACGGCCGTGACCTCCATGGTCACGCCCGCGTTCAGGCGTGCCGCGAGGCCGGCGCCGATCTCGAAGCCGAGCAGGCCGCCGCCGAAGAGCGCGTAGCGGTGGCCGCCGTCGCGCATGACCTGCGCCATGGCGTCCACCACGGGCTGGGCGAGGCCCTCGGGCCCGTCGACGCGGAAGACCTTCGCGGCGCCGTGGGCGCCGAGCGAGCCGGCGAGGTCGTCGGTCAGGTCGTCGCCGCCGAGCACGAGCGCGTCGCACTCGCCGCCGAGCTCGCCGGCGAGCCGCGCTCCCTCCGACACGGCGCCGAGCGAGTTCTTGTTGAACTCGCCCTCGTAGTGCAGGGCGTAGACGAGGACGTCGTTCTGGGCCATCGCTACAGCAGCTTCCTCTCGTCGAGCCAGGCGAGGATCTTCTCGACCGTCTCGTTCGTGTCCTCGTCCTCGATGATCGTGCCGGCCGCCTTCTGCGGCGGGTCCTTGAACTCGCCGCACACCACGCGGGAGCCCTGCTCGCCGACGCGGTCGGCCTCGATGCCGGCGTCCGCGATCGAGAGCGTGTCGAGCGGCTTCTTCTTCGCGCCCATGATCGCCTTGAGCGACGGGTACCGCGGCTCGTTGATCGCGTCGCCGACGGAGATCACGGCCGGCAGGTCGACCTCGACGGTGTCGTAGCCGTACTCGGCCTGGCGCTCGCACGTGAGCTTGCCGTCCGCGACGTCCATCTTGATGACCTGCGTCAGCGACGGCATCCTCAGGTGGTCGGCGACGACGGCGCCGATCGTGTAGCACTCGCCGTCGTCGGACTGCTGCCCGAGCAGGACGAGGTCGGGCTGCTCGCGCTCGAGCGTCCTCGCCAGCGCGTAGCCGGTGGCCGCGACGTCGGAGCCGGCGAGCGCGTCGTCCGACAGGTGGATCGAGCGGTCGGCCCCGAGCGACACGGCCTTGTGCAGCACGCGCACCGCGCTGGCCGGCCCCATCGTGACCGCCACGATCTCGTCGACCTCGGCCGCGCCGCCCTCGCGGACCTGCATGGCGGCCTCGACGGCGTGGGTGTCGTACGGGTTGAGGTTCTTCTCTCCGCTGCGGTCCATGCGACCCGAGCTGGGGTCGATGCGCTTCTGGACCGCCGCGTCCGGGACCTCTTTGACGAGGACGCAGATCTTCACTTGGGATCCTCCTGTGCCGAGAGCGTGCGCATCCTACTACGCTGACTGACGAGTCAATCGGCAGTCACCGCCGGTCCGAGAGTGCGCCTCCAAAGGCGGCGTCAGCGCGCGCCCCGCCGGCGTACCGCGTCCTGGATGAAGTCGATGATGTCCTGGGTGGACGCGCCGGGCGTGAAGACCTCCGCCACGCCGAGCCGCTTGAGCTCCGGGATGTCGTCGGCGGGGATCGTGCCGCCGACCGTCAGCAGGACGTCGTCGACGCCCTGGGCGCTCAGCAGCTCGACGATCCGCGGGACAAGCGTCATGTGCGCGCCCGACAGGATCGACAGGCCGACCGCGTCGGCGTCCTCCTGGATGACCGTCTCGACGATCTGCTCGGGCGTCTGGTGCAGGCCCGTGTAGATGACCTCCATGCCGGCGTCGCGCAGGGCGCGGGCGATGATCTTGGCGCCGCGGTCGTGCCCGTCGAGGCCGGGCTTGGCCACGACGACGCGGATCTTCTGGGTGGTGCTCGGCGCGGGCATGTGCTGAGGGCGCCGGGATTCTATGCGCGGCGGCGCCGGAGCGAAGCGGCCCCCGAAGGGCCCGCGAGCGTCGTTTCGCTTTGACGGGCCGCTCAGCGAAGCCGAAGCGACAGGCGCATCCCCGGGTGCAGGTCGCAGACGATCGTGTAGCGCCCCGCGCGCGTGAAGCGACGCGACACCGTGCCGGAGCGGCGGACCCTGGCGATCGTGCCGCGCTGTGGCCCGCCGAGATGCGGACGTTGTGCGACGGGCGGCCGGTCCAGCGGAAGCGGACCGTGTCGCCGCGCCACCCTCGCCGTAAAGGCCGGATCAGATACGCGCCCTGCTCGTCAGAAGACCGGTGTCTCGCGGTAGTCGCCCCACACGTCCTGCAGCGCGCGGACGATCTCGCCCTCGGTGCAGTGAGCCCGCGCCGCGTCGAGCAGGTACGGCATGAGGTTCTCGCCGCCCTTGGCCGCGGCCTCGCGGGTGCGCTGCAGCTCGCGCTCGACGCGCGCGGTGTCGCGCCGGCCGCGCACCGCCTTGACGCGGTCGATCTGCTTGCGCTCGAGCGCGGGATCGATGCGGAGCGTCGGGATCTGCCCGTCGTCCTCGTGGCGGTAGGCGTTGACCCCCACGACCCAGCGCCGGCCGGAGTCGATCTCGGTCTGCAGCTCGAAGCTCGCATCGGCGATCTCGCGCTGGGGGAAGTTCTGCTTGACGGCCTCCACCATGCCGCCGAGCTCGTCGATCCGCGCGAAGTACTCGTACGCCCGGCGCTCGAGCTCGTCGGTGAGCGCCTCGACGAAGTACGAGCCGCCGAGCGGGTCGATCGTGTTCGCCACGCCGGTCTCGTGGGCGATGATCTGCTGCGTGCGCAGCGCGATCCGCACCGCCTCCTCGGTCGGCAGCGCGAGCGCCTCGTCGTAGGAGTTCGTGTGCAGCGACTGGGTGCCGCCGAGCACGCCCGCGAGCGCCTCGATCGCGGTGCGCACGATGTTGTTGAGCGGCTGCTGGGCGGTGAGCGACACGCCCGCGGTCTGCACGTGCGTGCGCATCAGCCACGAGCGCGGGTTGCGCGCGCCGTATGTGTCGCGCATCTCGCGCGCCCAGATCCGCCGCGCGGCGCGCAGCTTCGCGATCTCCTCGAAGAAGTCGACGTGGGCGTTGAAGAAGAAGCTCAGCCGGGGGGCGAAGTCGTCGACGTCGAGGCCGCGGTCGATGGCCTGCTCGACGTAGGTGAAGCCGTCCTTGAGCGTGAACGCGAGCTCCTGGGCGGCGGTCGAGCCGGCCTCGCGGATGTGGTAGCCGCTGATCGAGACCGGGTGCCAGCGCGGCATGTGCTCCGAGCACCACTGGATCATGTCGCCGAGCAGCCGCATCGCCGGGTCGACCGGGAAGCACCACTCCTTCTGGGCGATGTACTCCTTGAGGATGTCGGCCTGGATCGTCCCGGACAGGTGCTCGGCGCCGATGGGGTGGGTGGGCTTCCTCTCGGCCGCGACGACGTAGTAGGCGAGCATGATCGCGGCGGGCGCGTTGATCGTCATCGACACGCTGACCTCGCCGAGGTCGATGCCGGCGAACAGGTCCTCCATGTCGTCGAGCGTGTCGATCGCGACGCCCTCGCGGCCGACTTCGCCCAGCGACATCGGATCGTCGGAGTCGTGCCCCATGAGCGAGGGCATGTCGAACGCGGTGCTCAGCCCGGTCTGCCCGTGGTCGAGCAGGTAGCGGAAGCGGGCGTTGGTCTCCTCCGCCGTGCCGTAGCCGGCGAACTGGCGCATCGTCCACAGGCGCCCGCGGTACATGCTCGGGTACACGCCGCGCGTGAACGGATAGCCGCCGGGCAGGCCGATGGCGTCGCGCGGGGGCAGGTCGGCCTCCGTGTAGAGCGGCTTGACCGGGACGCCGGACAGCGTGCTGAATGGCGCCTGGCGCTCCGGCGTGAGCGCGTAGGCCTCGCGCCACTCTGCCTCGGTGGTGGGGACGGTGGGGGTGGTGGCCATGTGGGAAAGTCGGACTTCCTCGTACCTGGGCTCGGGCGCGAATCGTACCGGCCGCTTCAAGCGCCGTCGGCGAAGTCGCCCGCGTCGATCCGCAATGCCCGCAGCAGCGCGGTGAGCGCCTCCTGCTCGTCGCTGCGAAGCGCGTCGATGCAGAACGCGGCCTCGTTGAGCGCGGCGGTGGCCCGGGCGGCGGTGTCGCGTCCGGCGTCGGTGATCTCCGCGAGCGTGGCGCGGCGGTCGGCCTCGTGGGGGACGCGGCGAACGAGACCGTCGGCCTCGAGCTTGTCGACGATGTTCGTGACGCTCGTGCGGTGGACCTGGAGGCGCTCGCCGATCTTGCCCAGCGGCAGCGCGCCCGCGCGCGTGAACGACAGCAGCATCAGCGCCTCGTAGCGCGGGAAGGTGAGCCCGAGCGGGCGCAGCAGGTCGTTCAGGCGCGCCATGAGGACCTGCTGGGCGCGCATGATCGACGTGACCGCGGCCATCGGCCGGGCCGGCTCCTCGCCCCAGCGCTCGGTCCAGTGCCGGCGCGCCTCGGCGATCGGATCGATTCGCAGCGGCGCCATGGCTACGCGCTCCCGGCCGCCGCCGGCCGCTCGGGCGCGGCCTGGCGAGTGCGGTCGATGCAGTGGCCGCAGTGCTCGGCCGCCTCGACGCGCAGCAGCTCGACGAACGGCTCCACCGCCGGGGCGCGGTATCCGGCGGGCAGCGCGGCGACGACGCGGCGGCGCGGCGCGTCGGGCCCGAGCGAGCGCAGGACGATGTCGTCGCGCACCGTCGCGATCGCGAGGCCGGGGATCAGCGTCACGCCGACGCCGGCGGCCACGAGACCCTGCTTCGACAGCCACTGCTCGGCGCCGAACCGGATGCGCGGCTCGAAGCCGTGCGCCAGGGC
>DATAAR010000312.1:0-3819 GCA_036259975.1 Solirubrobacteraceae bacterium
GCCCTCGGCGGCGGCCTTGACGTCGGCCTGCACGTCCTCGAGCGCCTCGGGGCCAACCTCGCGCAGCTGGTCGCGGGCGCGGAGCCCGAGCGCCGCGGCGCCGGCACCGTACAGCGAGGCGACGAGGAACGCGCCGCGGCCCGGACGCCCGCGGCCGAGGGCTTGGACGAGCATGGCGGTCAGCGCGCCGAACGCGCCGAGGCCGAGCAGTCCCGCGGCGCCGAGCATCCCGGCGCTCGCCCCGGCGCGTCGGGCCTCGCGCGCGAGGTCGTCGCGCAGCAGCCGCACCTCCTCCCGCACGAGCGCTGCGGTCTCGGCAGACAGCTCGCGGAACAGCTCCGCGATCGCGTCCTGACGCTCTTCGGTGCTGTCGCTCGACATGAGGGCCTCCCAAGACGGTGACGAGGGGCGCACGTGGTGCGCGGGCGGCTGCACCATAGCCGCGATCGTCGGCGCGCTCGGTCGCGGGCACCGCCTCGCGCGCTCCCGCGGTGCGCCCTCGCATGGGGCGGCATGCCGGCCGTCCTGGAGCAGCTCGCCGACGGGACCTCCCACGGCCCGACCGCGCCTGACCCCCGGACTGGAGCCGGACGCGCTCGGCGCGGCGTGAGTGTGGCGGCCAGCTTTCGCATCAGGCAATCGCGCGGTTCGCGGTTCTTGGGGCGTTCAGGAGCAGTCGAGGAAGCGGCGCAGGACCGGCGCGACGGCGAGCGGTCCGGAATAGTGGGCCATGTGCGCGTAGCCCGGTACGACGACGAGCTCGCCGCGGGGGAATGCGGCGGCGAGGCGCTCGGTCCATCCCGGCGGCGCGACGCGGTCGCGGCCGCCGCGCACGACGAGCGCCGGGCAGCGCACCGCAGGTGCCTTGTCCTCGATGGCGTCGGCGAGCATGACGCGCAGCAGCCGCGCGGCGGCGCGCGGCCCGACGTCGATGAGATCCCTCGCCATGATGGGCAGCACGGAGAGGTGCTCGTCGGGCGCGTTGCGCTGCCAGCGGATGTACTGGCGAAGCAGGCTCCGCGCGGCGGCGTCGACGGTCGGCCCGAGGAGCGCCACGCGCTCGACGCAAAGCGGGTGGCGAACGGCCGCCTCGACGGCGACCTGGGCGCCGAACGAGTTGCCGACGAGCGCCACGCGGCGGTGCCCGGCGGCCCCGGCGCACGCGATTACGGCGTCGGCGAGCGAGGAGAGCGTCGGCGGCCGGCCCGCGGGATCGCTGAGGCCGTAGCCCGGCAGGTCGGGGATCAGCACCGAGCGGTCGTGTGCGAGCTCCACCCCCAGCGGCATGAGATAGCGGCTCGAGACGATCACGCCGTGGACGAGCACGACCGCGCTCGGTCCGCCGATCGCCGGGCCGCCCGCACGGGCGTGGACCGTGCGCCCGGCGACGATGAGCATCCGGCTCGTGAGTCGGGGGCCTTGCCGCAGCGCGAGCCCGGTCGGCCGGCTCGCACGCTCGGTCGCCACGGCGCAGGCCCATGACCAGATGCCGCGCCGCAGCGCGAAGCCATCGCGACCGAGCAGGCGCGGCCGGCCTACGAAGGCGCCGCGCGTCTGAGTCACCGCCGTCAGCCGGCAGCCTCAGGGGCCGCCGAAAGGGCCGGGCCTGCGCCCGTCGGCCTCGCGTCGCCCTGCTTCCAGCCGCCGGTGACGCCCGTCCACTCGGCGACCGGCTCGCGCAGGTTGCCGGCCGACGCGCCGGCCGGCTGCTGCAGGAAGTGCTCGCGCTCGACGTTGCGCGTCATCACGCGCTCGATGAGCGGCAGCGCCAGGTCGTGGAAGGCGATCAGCTGACGCCCGGACATCCCGACCACGACCTCGCGGCGTGGTCGCTTGGCGCAGCGCACGATCGCGGCCGCGACACGCTCCGGTCGCAGGACCGGCCGCAGCGGCTTGATCGCGCGCCCGGCGAAGTTGGCCGCGTGCTGGAACAGCGGCGTGTCGATCGAGCCCGGCATCACCGTGCACACGTCGATGCCCTCCCCGCGCAGCTCGTCGCGCAGGCACTCGGCGAACCCGCGCACGGCGAACTTCGACGCGACGTAGGCGCTCGCGTACGGTGCGCCCACCCGTGAGTTGACCGACCCGACGTTGACGATGACGCCGCCGCCGCGCCGCCGAAGCGCGGGCACGGCCGCCCGGGCGCCGTTCACGGTCCCGAAGAAGTTCGTCTCGAGCACCTCGCGCCACAGGTCCGCCGGCGCGTCCTCGAAGCGGCCCAGGAGCGTGACGCCGGCGTTGTTGACCCACACGTCGATCCCGCCGAAGCGCGACTCGGCCTCGTCCGCCAGGCGTCCCACGGTGGCCGCGTCGCGCACGTCGGTCGGCACCGCCACCGCCTCCGCCCCGCGCCCGCGGCAATCGTCGGCGACGTCGCGCAGCGCCTGCCCGCGACGGGCAGCGAGCACCACCCGTGCCCCCGCGTCGGCGAAGGCGAGCGCCGTCGCGCGGCCGATGCCGCTCGACGCGCCGGTCACGACGACGACGGACTGCGAAAAGTCTCGGGTCACGGAGCCACCCCCTGCTGCATGCGTTCGACGGTGGACCGGTCGTACCCACCCGCGTGCGCCGCGCAGCGTGCACGTCGGCGTGAGCGCCGCAAGTGCCGCGGACGCGGACCGGGTGCCGACGGCTGGCGGGGCAGCGGATGCCCGTCGCCGCGCATTGGCTGCCTGCGCGTGGCGCGACCGTCGGCTGGCTGCGGGTCACCGCGCGGCGCGAAGCGATCCGGCAGGTCCGCACCACCGCCGCCGCGCCACGCTGGGCCCGCACCGTGTCGACCCGTCCGCCGGCGCGGCCCAGCCTGCGCGCCGCCGAGGTCAAGGACGCGCTCCGGGTAGTCGCCTCGCTGCCGAGCCGCAAGCGTGCTGTGCTCATGCTCCAAGTCGCCGGCCACAGCTACCGCGAGATCGGCGACATGACGCCGCGCACGGTCGAGCGCCGGCTGCTCTGTGCCGCGCCGCGGTGCGCCGAGAGCGCGACGCCTGGGCACGCGCGGCGTAAGCCCGCGGTCCGCAAGCCGCCGTGCCGGGATCCGTCCCGGCGGCCGGCGGTGCGCGGCCGACATGCGCTTCGGTCGGGCGCCCGGCGAGAGGTGTCGCAAGCTCTCGCATCGAACGGGCCGAACGGCTGAGTCATGGCGGTCGCCCGATTAGAGCGTTGTACCGCGGTGCGCTCTCGCCGTGCTCCTCTGCTTGGAAACACCAGCGGCGAACTCGTTGCCTGCGGCCCCTCCCCGCGATGTCCGCGTCGGCGGCGCGTCGTCGAGAAAGCCGCTCGAGCGTGGGCGAAGCCGCCGAGGCTGAGGATCGGGCGAATGCCCGCGTAATGGCTGGCTCCGACGAACGACCCAAGCGCCATGACCGATATCGCAGCGATCAAACAGCAGGCGCGGGCGACGTGGGCTGCAGGCGACTTCGACGCGGTCGCGCAGTTCATCTGGGAGGTTGGGGGCGTCGCGGCCGAGGCGGCGCAATGCGGCCCCTCGGACCGGGTGCTCGACATCGCGGCGGGCAGCGGCAACGCTGCGATCCAGGCGGCGCAGCGGGGCGCCAAGGTCGTTGCGTCGGACCTCACGCCCGAGCTGTTCATCCCCGGTCGCCGTCGCGCGGACGCCGCGGGCGTCGGGCTCGACTGGGTGGAGGCCGACGCGGAGGATCTCCCCTTCGAGGATGCGAGCTTCGACGTCGCCCTGTCGACGTTCGGGATCATGTTCGCCCCGCGACAGTCTGCCGCGGCGGCGGAACTGGCTCGCGTGGTCAAGCCCGGCGGGCGCATCGCGCTGTGCTCCTGGCAACCCAGCGGATTCATCGCTGAGAT
>DATAAR010000313.1:0-10089 GCA_036259975.1 Solirubrobacteraceae bacterium
CCACCGCCCGGCGGCACGCCGCCGGCCGCCCAGGGCGGCGCGGCCGCGACGCCGCCCGGCTGACCCGCACCCGTCAGGCCGCCAGCGACGCCCGGTGCCCGGGCGGCCACGGGCGCGACACGTGGCGGCTGCCGACGGCGCAGAACCGCCACGGCAGCTCGATCGCCTTCGTGATCCCGATCCGCGGCCCTACGGCGAGCTCGATCCCTGGCCGCGCCGACACCGGCGGCCCGAAGCGCACGGGCCCGTCGACGAGCGACGTCCCGTTCCGGCCGAGCTCGATCCCCAGCGCCTGCGTGAGCTTGCCGGGTCCTGAGCAGAGGTCCTCGAGACGGTGCACGCCGCGCCGCGCGCGCATCGTCTCCACGCCCTCAAGGGGCTCGAGCGCGCGGATCAGCACCGCGGCGCCCTCGCCCTCCGGCTCGCACACCGCGTTCAGCAGCGCGTGGATGCCGTAAGAGCGGTAGACGTACGCGATCCCGGGCGCGCCGAAGAGCGTGGCGGTGCGCGCGGTCAGGCCGACGTAGGCGTGGCACGCGGGCTCGGAGTGGTGGTAGGCCTCCGTCTCGACGATCACCCCGGCGGTGTCGCCGTGACGGACGACGCAGCCGACGAGGTCGCGGGCGACCTCGAGCACCGGCCGGTCATAGAACGCGGCGTCGAGCGCGGCGCTCACGCGTGGGCGAGCTCCCGGCGCGCCGCCTCGAGCTGCTCGCGCACCCGCTCGAGCGCCGTGCCGCCCGCGCTGACCTTCGACTCCAGCCACGACCGCTCGGCCAGCACCTCGGCCACCTCGCCCTGGTCGAGGTGCTCCGACGCGGCGCGCAGCTCGCCGGCCGATAGCTCGGACAGCGCCCGCCCGGAGTCGACCGCCGCCCGCACGAGGCCGGCGACGACGGCGTGGGACTCGCGGAACGGGACGCCCTTCCTGACGAGCAGGTCGGCGAGGTCGGTTGCCGCGATGAGCTCGTCGGAGGCGGCCGCGGCCAGCCGGTCGGCGCGGAAGCGTGCGCCGATCACCATCCCGCGCGCGGCGGCGAGGCACAGCTCGAGGGTGTCCGCGGCGTCGAAGAGGTGCTCCTTGTCCTCCTGCATGTCCTTGTTGTACGTGAGCGGCAGCGCATGCATCACGCCGTGCAGCGCGGTGAGGTGCCCGACGATCCGCGGCGCCTTGGCCCGCAGCAGCTCGGCGGCGTCGGGGTTCTTCTTCTGAGGCATGATCGACGAGCCGCTCGACCAGGCGTCGGGCATCTCGACGAACCCGAACTCCTCCGTCGACCAGATCACGAGCTCCGAGCCGAGGCGCGACAGGTGCGTCGCGCACGTCGCCGCGGAGGCGAGGTAGTCCAGGACGAAGTCGCGGTTGGAGACGGCGTCGATCGAGTTCGGGGCGGGGCCGGCGGCGAATCCGAGCTCGCGGGCGACCATGGCGCGATCGGTGTCGAAGTTCACGCCCGCGAGCGCGCCGGCGCCGAGCGGCAGCGCCGCGGTCTGCTCGGCGACGAAGCGGAATCGCGCCCGGTCGCGCACGAGCATCCAGACGTACGCGAGCAGGTGATGGGAGAGGTACACCGGCTGCGCCCGCTGGAGGTGGGTGTAGCCCGGCATCGGCCAGTCGAGGTGCCGCTCGGCGGCGTCGAGCAGCGCGCGCATGAGGCGCGTGATCGCGGTGGCGGCGGTGCGCGCCGCGTCGCGCGTGAACATCGCGACGTCCGTGGCCACCTGGTCGTTGCGCGAGCGCGCCGTGTGCAGCCGCCCGCCGACCGGGCCGGCAACCTCGGTGAGCCGCCGCTCGATCGCCATGTGGATGTCCTCGTCGTCGGCGCGGAACGGGAAGCGGCCCGCCTCGAGCTCGCCCGCAACGCGGTCGAGGCCCGCGAGCAGGGCATCGCGGTCCTCCTCGGCGATGATGCCGCGCGCGGCGAGCATCGACGCGTGCGCGCGCGACTGCTCGATGTCGTAGGGCCACAGGCGGCGATCGAAGCGGATCGAGGCGTTCAGGCGCTGGAAGGCCGGGTCCTGCGGCTCGGAGAAGCGCGACACGCGCGCGGAGTCTAGGTCGTCGGCACGGCGGCGATGCGCTGCCGCGACATCCGGGCCCGAGAGCCACGCGTTCGGCATTCGACCGCCATGTCCTGCACAACGTCGAACGCGCCGTCCTCGCGCGGCCGCGGTCAGGCGTGCCCCAGCACCTCGGTCAGCGCCCGCGCGACCCGCTCCACCTGCCCGTCGGTCATCTGCGGGAAGAACGGCAGCGCCAGCGAGCGCGCGGCGACGTCCTCGCAGACCGGGAACTCGCCCTCGCGGTGACCGAAGGTCTCGCGGTAGTACGACATCAGGTGGATCGCGGGCAGGTACGGCTTGCTCTGGATCCCCTGGTCGCGCAGCGCGCGAATGACGTCGTCGCGGTCGTGCGAGCGCGGCACCTGCACCACGTAGACGAACCAGCCGCGGACGTTGCCGCCGGCGTCCGGGCACGGGAGCCGCAGCCCCTCGATGCCCGCCAGCGCCTCGCCGTAGCGCGCCGCCACGCGGGCCCGCGCGGCGAGCATCCCGTCGAGGCGCTCGAGCTGGGCGAGCCCGACCGCGCAGGCGAGATCGGACAGGCGGTAGTTGAACCCGAGCCGGTCGTGGTCGAGCCAGCCCATGTCGCGCGCGCGGCCCTGGTTGCGCTCGGAGTCGATGCGCTCCTTCATCGCCGCGTCGCCGAGCGTCACCATCCCGCCCTCGCCCGTGGTGAGCTGCTTGTTCGCGTAGAAGCCGAACACGGCCGGGTGGCCGCGCGCGCCGACCGCGACGCCGTCGGCGTGCACCGCCCCGAGCGCCTCGCACGCGTCCTCGACGATCGGCAGGCCGAGCCGCTCGAACGCCGGGATATCGGCCGGGTAGCCGAAGATGTGGACCGGCATGATCGCGCTCGTCCTCGACGTCACCGCGGTCGCGGCGGCGTCGGGATCGATGTTGAGCGTGACCGCGTCGATGTCCACGAACACCGGCCGCGCGCGCTCGAAGACTGCCGCGTTGGCGCTGGCGACGAACGAGAACGGCGACGTGACCACCTCGTCGCCGTCGGAGACGCCGACCGCGCGCAGCGCGAGGTGCAGCCCGGCGGTGCCGCTCGACACCGCGCTCGCGTGCGCCGCGCCGAGCCGCGCCGCGAACGCCTGCTCGAAGGCGGCCACGCGCGGGCCGAGGGACAGCTGGCCGGAGCGCAGGACCTCGAGGACCGCGAGCTCCTCCTCCGCGCCGAGGACCGGGCGGGCGAGCGGGATCTCCTCGGTGCCGGCGTCGGCGCGCACGCTCAGCTCGAGCGCGCGCCCGCCTCGTCGGGCGCCGGGCGGCGCCCGCGGCGGCCGGGCTGCTCGGGGTACTCGAGCGAGTCGACCAGCGCCTGCCACGAGGCGGCGATGACGTTCTCGTCGACGCCGATCGCACCCCACACGTCGTGACCGTCGGAGGCGTCGATGAGGACCCGTGTGACCGCGCCGGTGCCGTGGCTCTCGTCGAGGATGCGGACCTTGTAGTTGACGAGCTCGATGTCGCGGAGATGCGGGTGGATCTCGGAGATCGCCTCGCGCAGCGCGGCGTCGAGCGCGTTCACCGGGCCGTTGCCCTCGGCGGTGCGGACGTAGCGCTCGCCGTCGACCCAGATCTTGATCGTCGCCTCGGTCTCGACCTTGCCGTCGGCGCGCTTCTCGACGACCACGCGCCAGGACTCGAGCGTGAACAGCGGCTTGTACTCGCCGCTCTCGCGCCGCATCAGCAGCTCGAACGAGCCGTCCGCGGCCTCGAAGTGGTAGCCCGCGTGCTCCAGGTCCTTGACGCGCTCGACGATCCGCGTCGCCGCGGCGTCGTCGACGCTCAGGCCGGCGGCGGCCGCCTTCTCGGCCGCGGTGCCGCGGCCGGACAGCTCGGAGATCAGCAGCTCGCGCGCGTTGCCGACGAGCTCGGGCTCGACGTGCTCGAACGTCGACGCGTCCGCGCGCACGCCCGCGACGTGCAGACCGCCCTTGTGCGCGAACGCGTTCTTGCCGACGTAGGGCTGGTTGGGGTCGGGGACCAGGTTGAGCAGCTCGTCGATGAAGTGCGCGACCTCGGTGAGCTTCGCGAGGCGCTCGGGCGCGACGACCTCGCGCCCCATCTTGAGCTGGAGGTTGGCGATGATCGACACCAGGTTCGCGTTGCCGGTGCGCTCGCCGACCCCGTTCATCGTGCCCTGGACATGGCGCGCGCCCGCCTCGACCGCGGTGAGCGAGTTCGCCACGCCACATTCGGCGTCGTTGTGGCCGTGGAAGCCGACGCGCACCCGGTCGCCGAGCTCGGCCACGACCGCGCGCGTGGCGTCGGCGACCTGGAACGGCAGCGACGAGCCGTTCGTGTCGCACAGCGCGAGCGTGTCGGCGCCCGCCTCCGCGGCCGCGTGCAGGCACGCGAGCGCGTAGGCCCGATCGTCGCGGAAGCCGTCGAAGAAGTGCTCGGCGTCGTAGACGACGCGCTTGCCCTGCGCGACGAGGAACGCGACCGACTCCGCGATCATCGCCAGGTTCTCGGCGCGGTCCACCCGCACGACCTTGTCCAGGTGCAGCGCCCAGGTCTTGCCCACGATCGTGCACACGGGCGCAAAGCAGCCGGCCAGGATCCGCAGGCCGTCGTCCTCCTCGGCGCGTACGCCGCGCCGGCGCGTCATGCCGAACGCGGCGACCTGGGCGTGCTCGAAGCGCTCGGCGGCGAGCAGCTCGAACAACTCGAGCTCCTTCGGGTTCGACGACGGGAAGCCGGCCTCGATCACGTGCACGCCGAGCTCGTCGAGGCGGTGCGCGACGCGCAGCTTCTCGCGCGCGGACAGCGTCATGCCCTGGCCCTGCATCCCGTCGCGCAGGGTCGCGTCGTAGAGCTCGACGGAGGTCACGCGACCTGGCGGCTGACGTCCATCTCGGCGGGGTCCGCGGCCGCGACCGGCACCGGGTCCAGCCACTCGCGGTAGCGCTCGGCGCGCCCGTGCAGGGCGTCCTCGAAGACCTTCTGCACCGCGCGCGTGATCTCGCCCGGGCGCCCGTGGCCGATCGCGTGGTCGTCGATCTCGCGCAGCGGCGTGAGCTCGGCGGCGGTGCCGGACACGAACACCTCGTCGGCCAGGTACAGCTCGCCCCGCGCGATGTCGCGCTCGACGACCTCGAAGCCGAGGTCGCGCGCGATCTGGATGATCGACTTGCGGTTGATGCCGTCGAGGATCGAGGCCGTCTGCGGCGGAGTGAGGATGCGCCCGTCGCGCACCACGAAGATGTTCTCGCCCGAGCCCTCGCACACGTAGCCCTTGTCGTCGAGGAGGATCGCCTCCTCGTAGCCGGCCTTGTGCGACTCCACCTTGGCGAGGATCGAGTTCAGGTACTGGCCGCTGGCCTTCGCGTGCGGGATGAGCGAGTCGGGGCTGATGCGCCGCCACGACGAGACCTTGGCGCGGATGCCGTTCTGCTTGCCCTCGTCGCCGAGGTAGGCGCCCCATTCCCACACCGCGATCGTCACGTCCACCGGCGCGTCGAGCGGGAACAGGCCCATCGTGCCGTAGCCGCGGAACACGATGGGGCGGATGTAGCACGAGCGCATGCGGTTGCGGGCGATGAGGTCGAGCGTCGCCCGGCGGATCTGCTCGCGGTCGTACGGGACCGGCATGTAGTACAGCTCGGCCGACTTGAACAGGCGATCGACGTGGTCGACGTGCCGGAAGACCGCCGGGCCGATCTCGGTGTCGTAGCAGCGGATGCCCTCGAACACCCCGGTGCCGTAGTGCAGGCCGTGCGTGAGCACGTGGACCTTCGCGTCCTCCCAGGCGACGAACTCCCCGTTCATCCAGATGAGGTCCGCTTGGTTCACGACTCGACTCCCTTATCGCAGGTGTTCCAGCACTGCCCGGGTGGCGTCCGCCGTCGTGGCCGTCCCCCCCAGGTCGTGGGTCCGCAGCCCGTCCTCCAGGGCGCGGTCCACGGCCGATTCTAGGGCGGCGGCCTCGTTTTCGAAACCGAGGCCGTGGCGCAGCATCATCGCGCCCGACAGGAACATCGCCAGCGGGTTGGCGATCCCCTGGCCGGCGATGTCGGGCGCCGAGCCGTGGACGGGCTCGAACAGACCCGGCACGCCGGGCGCCCCGAGCGAGGCGCTCGGCAGCATCCCGATCGAGCCGGTGAGCATCGCCGCCTCGTCGCTGAGGATGTCGCCGAACATGTTGTCGGTGAGGATCACGTCGAAGTGACGCGGCGTGGCGATCAGGCTCATCGACGCGTTGTCGACGAGCACGTGCTCGAGCTGGATGTTCGGGAACTCCTGGGAGTGGACGCGGCGCACCGTCTCGCGCCAGAGCCGCGACACCTCGAGCACGTTGGCCTTGTCGATGCTGGTCACGCGCCGGCGGGCGGCGCGGAACGCGCTGCGCGCGATGCGCTCGATCTCCGGCACGGTGTAGACGTTGAGGTCGGTCGCGCGCGCATCGGTGCGCGTCTTCTCGCCGAAGTAGATGCCGCCCGTGAGCTCGCGGAACACGATCAGGTCGGTGCCCTCGATGATCTCGCGCTTGAGCGGGCTCGCGTCCAGCAGCGCGGGCGACGCGCGGACCGGGCGCAGATTCGCGAACAGGTCGAGCTCGCGACGCAGGCCGAGCAGGCCCTGCTCGGGGCGCGGCTTGTCCGGGTCGGTCGTGTCCCACTTCGGGCCGCCGACTGCGCCGAGGAGCACCGCGTCGGAGCCGCGGCAGGCGGCGAGCGTCTCGTGGGTGAGCGGTGTCCCGTGGGCGTCGATCGCGGCGCCGCCGATGAGGTGCTCCTCGAACTCGAGGTCGTCGCGGAGCTCGTTGAGGACGTCGACGGCGGCGGCGGTGACCTCCGGGCCGATCCCGTCTCCGGGCAGGGTGACGATGCGGGGCATGGGTCCTTTCGCGGTCTGGGAAGCGCCGCTCAGAGCGACGTCGTGACGGGGCCGGGGCGCTCGCGCTCCGCCTCGTAGGCGGCGATCGCGTCCTCGCGCTGGAGCGTCAGGCCGATCTCGTCGAGCCCGTTGAGCAGGCGGTGCTTCGTGTCGGGGTCGATGTCGAAGCGCACCGAGCGCCCGCCGAAGGACACCTCCTGGGCCTCGAGGTCGACCCGCGCACGGCCGGCCGCCATCACGGCCTTGACGTCCTCGAGCGGCAGGCGGATCGGCAACAGGCCGATCTTGGTCGAGTTGGCGTAGAAGATGTCGGCGAACGACGGCGCGATGACCGCCTTGAAGCCGTAGTCCTCGAGGGCCCACGGCGCGTGCTCTCGCGACGAGCCGCAGCCGAAGTTGCGCCCGGCGGCGAGGATCGGGTTGGCCGGCAGGTTCCAGTCGGGGTCCTGCTTCCAGTCGTAGAACAGGAACTCGCCGAAGCCGGTGCGCTCGACGCGCTTCAGGAACTGCTTGGGGATGATCTGGTCGGTGTCGACGTCGTCGCGGTCGAGCACGCTGACGGCGCCATCGATGACGGTGATGGGATCCATGCGCTAGCTCCAGTCGCGGATGTCGACGAAGTGGCCCTCGATCGCCGCGGCGGCGGCCATCTCCGGCGAGACGAGATGCGTGCGCCCGCCGCGGCCCTGGCGGCCCTCGAAGTTGCGGTTCGAGGTAGACGCGCAGCGCTCGCCGGGCTTAAGGATGTCGGGGTTCATGCCCAGGCACATCGAGCAGCCCGCGCCGCGCCAGTCGAACCCCGCGGCCTTGAACACCTGGTCCAGGCCCTCGGCCTCGGCCTGCTGCTTGACCTGCACCGAGCCCGGGACGACCATCGCATAGACGTCGCTGGCCACCTTGCGGCCCTCGACGACCTTCGCGGCGGCGCGCAGGTCGCCGATGCGCGAGTTCGTGCACGAGCCGATGAACACGCGATCGAGCTTGATCTCCTGCATCGGCGTGCCGGGCTCGAGCGCCATGTACTTGAGCGCGCGCTGCTCGCCTTCGCTGCGCGGCTCGGGCACGGCGTCGGTGACGGGCACGACTTGGCCGGGCGTCGTGCCCCAGCTCACCATCGGGCTGAGCCTCGACGCGTCGACGACGATCTCGCGGTCGAAGCTCGCGCCCTCCTCAGTGCGCAGTTCGCGCCAGCGCGCGACCGCCTCGTCGAAGTCGGCGCCCTTCGGCGCGCCGGGACGGCCGTCGACCCATTCGAACGTCGTGTCGTCGGGCGCCACCATGCCGGCGCGCCCGCCCCACTCGATCGTCATGTTGCACATCGTCATGCGGCCCTCCATCGAGAGCGCCTCGACGGCGGGCCCGGCGTACTCGACGGCGTGGCCGACGGCGCCGTCGACGCCCTCCTGGCCGATCGTGCCGAGGATCAGATCCTTGGCGGTGACGCCGAAGCCCGGCTCGCCCTCGTAGAGCACGCGCATCGACTTCGGGCGGCTCTGCACGAGCGTCTGGGTGGCGAGGACGTGTTCGACCTCGCTCGTGCCGATGCCGAACGCGAGCGCACCGAACGCGCCGTGGGTCGCGGTGTGGCTGTCGCCGCACACGATCGTCATGCCGGGCTGGGTGACGCCCAGCTCGGGCCCGATCACGTGGACGATCCCCTGGCGGTCGGAGCCCAGCGAGTACAGCGGGATGCCGAACTCCGCGCAGTTGCGCTCGAGCGTCTCGACCTGGACGCGGCTGAGCTCGTCGCGGATGCGCGCGGCGACGGGCGTGCCGTCGGTGGGCACGTTGTGGTCGGCGGTCGCGAGCGTGCGGTCGGGCCGGCGCACCGTGCGCCCGTTGAGGCGCAGCCCGTCGAACGCCTGCGGGCTCGTGACCTCGTGGACGAGGTGGAGGTCGATGTAGATGAGCCCGGGCGCGACCTCGTGGGCGGCCCAGATCTTGTCGAACAGCGTGCTCGGCATGGGTCTCCTGTGCTCCTTGGGGCTAGCTACGGCGCAGGCCGGCGGAGACGACCGCGAGCAGCGCGGCCTCCCCCGGGCCGGGGTTCTCGAAGTGGTGGGGCAGGTCGGCGTCGAACGTGACGCAGTCGCCGGCGTGGAGCTCGTGGCGCTCGCCGTCGATGTCCAGCACGACGGTGCCCCGCTCGACGAGGGCGATCTCGCGGCTGCCCGGCTCGTGCATGGGCGGGTCGCCGGCGCCGCCGGTGCGTGCCCCGGCCGTCAGCGTGTGGCGGCTCAGCTCGGCGCGCTGGCCGGGGAGCGGCGCGGTGAGGATCTCGAAGGCGTGCCCCCGCTCGGGCGAGCCGCCGCGGCGACGGTCGGCGGCGCGCACGATGGTGATGGCGCCGGACTCGTCGAGGCGCAGCAGCTGGCTGAGCTTCAGGTCGAGCCCGGCGGCAATGCGGCCGGCGACCTGGAGCGTCGGGCTGGTCTCGCCGCGCTCGACCTGGCTGAGCATCGGCGCGGACACGCCGGAGCGCTCGGCGAGGTCGCGCAGCGAGAGGTCCATCGCCTCGCGCAGGGCCCGGACGCGCGGGCCGATGTGGATGTGCGTGGCGTTCGCGAGCGCCATGACGCGTGTACGCTATCGCATACGATCGTCTGTGGCGAGGCGGCCTCCGCGATTTGCTACGACACCAGAATGGGCGCCGACAGAGCGACGCAGAGATCAACCGCTGGATCGTCGAGGCGTGCACACGCGAGCCGCCGGCCGATGTGAGGGCCCCTGACGCGGCAGCGCGGTCGCTCATCGCGGCGGAGCGATGGTGAAGGGGCACGACGGACCGCGGCGCTCGCTCCGCGCGGCCACCGGCTGCTGATGCCGCCGTTCACCGCGCCCGACGTGATCGTCCTCGCCGGCGGCGGCGTGCTCGGCGAGGCGTGGATGACCGGCGTGCTCGGCGGGATCGAGGACGCCGCCGGGATCGAGCTGAGCCGGACCGAGGCGTTCGTCGGGACGTCGGCCGGCTCGATCGTGGCCGCGCGGCTGGCGTCCGGGCGCTCGCCGCGCCGGCCCGCGGACGGCTCTGACGACGGTTCCGACGCGGCGGCGCAGGACGTGGCGCAGGACGACGACGGCCGCCGGTCCACCGTGCGCGGGGCGCTGCGCGCGGCCGGCGCGATCGCGTGGGCCGGCACGGCGCCCGCCGCCTCGACGGCGCTCGCGCTCGGC
>DATAAR010000314.1:0-16969 GCA_036259975.1 Solirubrobacteraceae bacterium
GCGGCCGGCCCGGCGCCCGCCGTGCTCGTGCTCGGCGGGGCGCGCGGCGAGGCGTTCGACCCCCTGCTCGCCGCCTGCGACCTGATCCTGGTGCTCGCGCCCGCCGGCGGCGACGAGGCGCTCGCGACCCTGGCGGTCGCCGGGCTCGGGCCGCTGGCGCGCCGCGCCGTGGCGTGCACGGTGACGTTCGGACCGGCCGGCCGCGCCCTGGCCGCCGCCGGCCTCGGCGTCTCGCCCGCGCTGCGCCGCGCCCTGTCCGCCGCACCGGAGGCCGCGCGGTGACGTCGGCCGCGGCCGGGTCAGTCGGTCTCGCGCACGACGGTGCGGCTCTGCTCCCGCATGCACTGCTGGTCGCGCCGGGGCCGAGGCCGCCCTTGCCGGTCGAGCCGCTGCGCTTCGAGCCGGGCAACGACTGGGATGCCGCGCCCCGCGCCGGTCGTCGCGCCGTCCGTCGGTTGACGACACGACCCCGGCTCGATCTCGTCGAGGAACTGCGTAGGGTGCCGGCATGATCGCCGGGGCGCACACGATCCTCTACGCCGATGACGCGGACGCCGCGCGCGCGTTCTTCCGCGACGTGCTCCGTTTGCCTGGGGTCGACGCCGGCGGCGGCTGGCTGATCTTCGCGCTGCCGCCCGGCGAGCTCGCGTGCCACCCGGCCGCGGCACCGGGCGACCCGCGCGGCCGCGGCGCGGGGGAGCTCTATCTCATGTGCACCGACATCGATGCCGCCCGCCGCGACCTCGAAGCCAAGGGCGTCGAGTTCGCGGGGCCGGTGAGCGACGAGGGCTTCGGGCGGCTCACGTACCTGCGCGTGCCGGGCTTCGGCGACCTCGGGCTGTACGAGCCGCGGCACGCCAGCCCGCTGCCCGCGTTCGGCTGAGCGCTCGGGTGACGGGCGTCGGTCGCCGATGTTCATCGCCCACGTCCGGGCGCCCGGGCCAGCCCTGAGCGGACGGGCCCTGCGCGCCCGCGTTGCGGTGGCCGAGGAGCATGGCCTGCGGTTCTCGACCCCGGCGGTCCCGTAGCCGGGGGTCGATGTGCGCCGCGCGACCGAGAACCGGCTGCTGGCCGCCGTGCTGTGCGTGCTGTGGGGGACGCAGTTCGTCGTGCAGCGCCTCGCGCTCGAGGAGGCAGCGCCGCCGTGGGTCGCAGCCGGGCGCGCCACCGTCGCCGCCGTCGTGCTGCTGCCGCTGGCGGGGCGTCTGCGCGGTATCGGGGGCCGCGGGCTGCTGACCGTGCTCGCCCTCGGCATCGCCAACCAGGCCGGTTTCGTCGGGCTGCAGGTGGCCGGGCTGCGGACTGTGGGCGCCGGCCCGGCCGCGGCGATCATCTACCTGCAGCCCGTGCTCGTGCTGCTCGCCGCCGGCCGGGTGCTCGGGGAGCGCCTCACGGTCCGCAAGGTGGTCGCGTCGCTGCTGGGCTTCGCCGGCGTCGCCGTCGTCGGCCTCCATCAGGCATCGGCGGTCTCCGTCGGCGGCGTGCTGTTCCTGCTCGGCGCGTCGGTGTCGTGGACGATCGGCACGCTCGTGACGAGCGCTGCGCAGGAGCCGATCGTCCCGCTCGTCGTGGGCCAGCATCTCGTCGGCGCGCCGCTGCTGCTGATCGGCGCCGCGCTCGCCGAGCCGCTTCCGGACGTGACCGCGAAGCTCGCGTGGTGCGTGCTCTACGCGGGCGCCGGGGGCTCGGCTCTGGCCTGGCTGTTGTGGAGCGCCCTGATGCGGCGCGGCGACGCCGGCGTCGTCAGCACGTGGCTGTTCGCGGTGCCGGTGCTCGCGGGCCTGCTCGGCGTCGTGGTGCTCGACGAGCCGCTGTCCGCGGAGCTCATCCTCGGCATCGCGCTCGTGGCGGTGGCGGTGCGCCTGGCGGCCACCGCGGTCGCCGGGGACGGCGCTACGGCACCGGCGCCGGGTACTGCTGCGTCGCGCGGAACGCCGCCTGCAGGTCGTAGTAGGCGGGCTTGACCGTTCCCTCATAGCTGATCACAGCCTTCTGGTGCTTCGGCGGATCGGGCACCGGATTGCCCCCGTCCCACCCAGGCCGCACGAGGAACTCGCGCAGGGTCCAGTAGACCGCGCCGCTCAACCAGGGCTTGGTGGCGTAGACGTCGAGGTGGAAGCGCAGGAACTCCCGCTGGAACTGGAACGTCCCCTTCTCGGTCGGCGCGCCGTCGCGGTTGGCCTCGGCGCCGAACTCGCTGACAAGGAGCGCCTTCGTGGGGTAGCAGGCGCGCATCTGCTCGAGATAGGGCGACAGGTCGAGCGGGTTGGCGACCTGACCGTCGTACCAGCCGAAGTAGTCGTTGATGCCGAGGATGTTCAGGGGCCCGTACCCCTTGCGGCACCCGGCGACGGGGTGGCCCTCGATCGCGATGCCGACCGGCCGCGAGGGATCGATTCCCTTCGCGACGCGCGCCGCGGCCCGGATGTAGACCCGGACGCGCGGCGGGACGCTGTCCTTCAGCTCATTGCCGACTGACCAGACCATCACCGACGCGTGGTTCTCGTTGTCGAGCACATTGCGGCGGACCTGGTTCACGGCGGCGCGCCGGGTCGAGGCGAAGAGGTACCCGGTGTTCATCCGGTAGACCGGGACCTCCGACCAGACGAGCAGCCCGGCGCGGTCCGCGAGCTCGTGGAACGCGGCGCTGAGGGGGTAGTGCGAGCGCACCATCGTCGCGCCCGCGTCTTTGATCTGCGCGATCGCCTGCAGGCGGTCCTGCTCGCTCCACGCCGGTCCCTTGCCCGGCAGGTCCTCGTGGATCGCGATGCCGCGAAGGTTGACCGGCAGCCCGTTCAGCAGCAGCCGACCGGCGCGGACGCCGACCGAGCGCAGCCCGGTGTGGACCGTGTAGCGCGCCGCCGTCGTCAGCCGCCGTCCCGATCCCGCCGCCGCGGAGAACGCGACCGGATAGAGGTTCGGCGTGGCCGGCGTCCACAGGCGCGGCCTGTGGACCACGATTCGCCGCGTCAACGCCCGCCGCGCGCCGGGCCGCAGCGAGACGGTCCCGATGGGCACGCGCCGGCCGGCGAAGTTCGCGCGCACGCGCACCCGCTGGCGGGTGCGCGACACGTTGCGCACCACCGTGATCAGGCGGACGGTCACGCGGCAGGTGGGACACGGCACCGAGGGCCGGACGACGACGCGGTCGAACGTCACCCGGTCCACCCGCCGGAGGTAGACCTCGCGCACGATGCCCCCGTAGTTCCACCATCCGGCGCGAGGCTCGTTCGTCCGCGTGAAGGTCGTCGGCGGGAAGTCGGTGGGCAGCCGCCGGTTGTCCACTCGCACGACAAGCCGGTTCACGCCGCGCCGCAGCCCCGAGAGCGGCAGCTCGAATGGGATGAACGCGCCGGCGTGGCGGCCGAGCGGCCGGCCGTTGAGCCAGACGCGCGCGCGATAGTTGACCGAGTCGAAGCGCAGGCGCCAGCGAGCGCGCCTCCCCGGCGACGGGAGCCGGAAGTCCTTGCGGTACCACGCCGGCCCGCCGATGAAGCCGGAGTTGCTGCGGTCGTTCGCGTTCCACGCGTTGGGCACCGTGATCGGCGTCCACCCGGCCGGGGAGCGGCGGCGCTCCCAGTGGCGCCGCAGCCCCCGGTCGGCACGGTCGACGCGCAGCAGCCACGGGCCGTCGAGCAGGAACCGGCCGCCCGCTCCGTCTCTTGCGACCGGCACGGGCGTCGGCACGGTGGCCTGCCCGAACGCCGCCGGTGCGGCGATCGCGGCGACAGCGCTCGCGGCGACGAGTGAGGCGAGCAGGCGCATCGCGACTCAGGCGTACTGCAGGCGCAACGCGTTCAGCAGGTGGACGGTGACCGTTGGAGGTGCGTTGGCCGCGAGCGCGCTCGACGTGCCGCACAGCAGCGCGCCCGTCGACGGCCCGGTCCCGCGCCGTGGGCGCAGGATGACCGTGCGGGGCGGAAACGTCGCGGCCAGGCCGGCGACGGGCGCGGTGCGGCCGGCGAGGACGATCGCGAGGCGCGCGCATGTCCTCGCACCTGCCGCGGGACCGGCGGTCACCGCGAACGAGAACGGCCTGCGACGCACCCGCTGCGAGCTCGGGTAGCGGTTGTCGCGCAGCCTCCCGCTGAGCCGGCCGAACACGGCGAGCCCCGGACCGCGGACCCGGAAGCGGCGGATCTCGAACGCGCCTCGGAACTGGCCGCCGGCGGTCTTGGCGCTGAGGAAGACGGTGGGGAACGAGGCTCCGCCCGCCTGGGCGCTCGCGCCGGTCGGGATGGCGACGAGCACGGCGAGCGTCGTGACCGCGCCGATCATCAGTCGGCAAGACATCGCGCGTTGTGAACGCATCCCGCCGGGCGAAGTCGCGGCGTCGGGCGGCGGCGCGTCAGATCGCGCGTTCGGGGCGGTTGCGAGCAAGTGCGGGCGCCCGTGCCGCCGGCCTGGCGCGTGCGGGCGGGGTCGCCCGGGGGCGGCGGGGCAGGTGGGCGGCACGAAGGCACGGGTGGGCGTCACGGGCCGGCACGCTAGAGCACGTTCCCGTCCGAACCGCCGCCACGCGCGTGTCTTGGTGCCGTGACTGCGCAGAATCGGCACGAACAGGTGTAGATCCGTCACACCTTGCCCGGCAGGCTCGCGGCATGCCGATCACACTCCGCGCCGAGAGCGGCCAGGCGCTCCTCCTGATGCTGGGTGCCCTCGTCGCCGTGCTCCTCGGCGCTGTGATCCTCGGCGGCGTGGCGCAGGCGATCACGCGGCGCGGCGACAGCCAGCGCGCGGCGGACATCGCGGCCCTCGCGGGGGCACGCGCGCTGCGGACGGCGTACCCGCGCGTGTTCGAGCCGGCCGAGGTCCGCGGGCGCCCGAACCGGTCACACCTCGAGCGCTCGCAGTACGTCGCCATCGGGCGGCGGATCGCGCTCGAGACGGCGCGGCGCAACGGCGCCGACGACGTCCTTGTGGAGTTCCCGGGCGATGCCCTCGCGCCGCTTCGCGTGCGCGTCCGGATCCGGGACCGGATCGCCATCGGGCCGGGCGCGTCGGTGAACGGCGGCGCGGAGGCAGAGGCGGAGCTCGTGCCGCCGGGCACCGCGCCCGGCTTCGGGGCTCCGGGCGCGGGCGAGTACGCGGGGCCGCTCGCCTACCGGCAGGGCAAGCCGATGCGGCCGGACGTGGCGCAGGCCTTCGACCGCATGGAGGCGGCGGCCGCGGCCGACGGCGTGCGGCTCATGGTGGTGAGCGGCTTTCGCAGCAACGCCGAGCAGGCTGCGCTGTTCGCCGCGCGTCCGGACCCGAAGTGGGTCGCGCCGCCGGGCCGGTCGCTGCACCGCCTCGGGACCGAGCTCGACCTCGGCCCGGCCGCGGCGTACGCGTGGCTGGCGCGGAACGCCCGCCGCTTCCATTTCGTGCAGCGGTACTCGTGGGAGCCCTGGCACTACGGCTTCACCTTGAACGCGGGCACGGCGTCGGTCGGGTTCGGCGGCGCGGGCCGGGACGACGGAGACGCGGCCGCCACGCTCCAGGCGTTCGTCCCCGCGCGCTTCGCGCCGGCGATATCCCGGGCGGCGCAGCGCTGGAGCGTCGCGGGAACGCTGCTCGCCGCGCAGCTCTACCAGGAGTCGCGGTTCAACCCGTTCGCGCGCTCGCCTGCAGGCGCTCAGGGCATCGCCCAGTTCATGCCGGCGACCGCGCGGGCGTACCGCCTCGCCGATCCCTTCGACGCAACGCGCGCGATCGATGCGCAGGCGCACCTGATGCGCGACCTGCTGCGCCAGTTCGGCTCGGTACCCCTCGCGCTCGCGGCGTACAACGCCGGGCCGGCGCCAGTGGCGCGATGCGGATGCGTGCCCGAGATCCCGGAGACGAAGGCGTACGTCGCCGACATCCTCGGCCTGCTCAACGGCGCGGGCGACAGCCTGGGCGCCGGGGCCCGGGGCCTCGACGTGCGGCTGGTGCGATGACGGCGTCGCGGCTCAGCCCGCCGCGTGCGACCGGGGCGACAGCGGTAGCGCCTCAGGCCGGCATGAGCTCGCGCCCGTTCTTGCGCAGCGCGCCGTCCTTCTCGAGCTGGTGGACGATGCGATACAGCGACGTGGGGTCGACGCCGAGCTTGGTTCCCACCTCGCGCACGGTGATCCCGGGCTGCTCCTTGACGACGGCCAGGAGCTGGTCGCGGCGACCGCCGTTGCGCGTGCGGCGGGACGGGCGCGCCGGGGTGGCGCTCGCGTTGCCTCGCGCGCGGCGCGCGCGTCCGCGCGCGGACGCCGACGCGCCCTTGGCGGGAATCTGTGACAGCCCAATGCGCTCGGCGATGCGCTCGAGCTCGTGGTACTCGTCGACCAGTGGTCGCAGCTCGGCCATCCGCCGCGCCACGCGATCCTCGAGGCCTTTGAACTCCTCGATGACTGACACGTCGCCTCCTCCGGTTTGCACTCGACCCATTTACCACACCGGCGTCCTCGGCGGCGCCAACTTCCCTGCAGGCGAGAACGCGACAACCGGATGATTTACCGTCAAGTCGGCGAACCACTAAATCAAAGTCTGTGTAAACTGAGCACGGGCAGCAGAAGTGTGTGACTACTCCTTGCGGCCGGTGCGCGTAGGCCCGGGCGTGCCGCCCTCGAACTGCATCAGTCCCAGGACGGTTCCGATGCCCGCGCCGTCGCGCGACTTCTTGAGCCGTTTGGCGCTTCGGTCCTGGATCGCTCGTGCGCGCTGCTGCACGTCGGTCAGCAGCGCTGAAAGCTCATCCCATCCGTCCTGGTCGAGCACCATGGCGTGGCGGCTGACATGGATGTTGTCGCGGTCGAAGCCGCCGCTCTTGGCCGCGCTTCTGAGGTCCTTGGCGATCTGGCCGAGCACGCCGTCCGACAACATCCGCCGCAGTGACGTCGGCAGCTGCGCCCAATCCTCGCCGCTGACGTGCGGGAGCTCGAGCGCTTGGTAGTAGTGCTCGACCGCCCCGCGGCGCGGCTCGGTGCGGACCAGCTTGACCATCTTCAGGTCAGCCAGAAAACGCATGTGGTAGCTGACATTGCCCAGCGGCTCCCCGAGCTCCTCCGCGAGCTCGCTGGGGCTGCACACCTTCTGGTTGAGCAGCGTGAGCATGCGCACTCGCAGCGGGTGCGAGAGCGCCTTCATGATCCGCTGATCGACGGCGGGCTCTTGAGCGGGCATGCGCGTGTAACGGGGCCGAAGGGTGGCCCCATGAGCTTCGAGGGAAATTGCACCCTAACGGTTAATCTCGACAAAGCGGTGCACTTCTTCCATTCGCGCGGACCCATCTGGCGCGTCGCCGCGGCCTTCGATCGGCGACCACTCCGCGCCGGTGTGTGGCTCCGTGCTGACGTCGCGCGCGCAGCCGTCACCGTTAGGCGAGGCGGTTCATCCGCTCAGCGCACTCCGCGCGACCTCCAGCGCGCGCTCGATCCCCGCGTCGTCCACGTCGAGATGCGTCACGGCGCGCACGCGGCGTGCGTCGAGCGCGCCCATCGTCACGTCGTCGTGCGCGAGCGCGGCGCAGAACGCCGGCGCATCCGGCACCGCGAAGATCACGATGTTCGTCTCGACGGTCGCGGGATCGATCTCGACGCCCCGCAGCGCGGCGAGGCCCTCCGCCAGGCGCCGTGCCCGGGCATGGTCGTCCGCCAGGCGCTCGACATGGTGGTCGAGCGCGTGGAGGCCGGCGGCGGCGACGATGCCCGCCTGGCGCATCGCCCCGCCGAGCATCTGCTTCCAGCGCCACGCCGCGGCGATGAAGTCGGCCGAGCCCGCCAGGCAGGCGCCGACCGGCGCCCCGAGGCCCTTCGTGAAGTCCAGCCACGCGCTCTCGAAGCCGCCGGCCCACGTGGCTGCGTCGATGCCGCTCGCGACCGCCGCGTTCAGGAGCCGCGCGCCGTCCAGGTGCGTCCGCAGCCGGTGGCCGCGGGCGACGTCCAGCACGGCCCTGACCTGCGCGAGCGGCCAGATCCGGCCGCCGCCCATGTTCGTCGGCTGCTCGACGCAGACGAGGCGCGGCTGCGGCGCGTAGCGGTCGCCCGCCGGATGCGCGCGGATCGCCGCGTCGAGCGCCTCGGCGCTGAACATCCCCGCGTCGCCCTCGACCACCGTCATCACCGCGCCCGAGAGCGCGGCCGGACCGCCGCCCTCGAAGCGCAGCGGATGCGTGTCGCGGCCGAGCAGGATCTCGTCGCCCCCCGGGCGGATGTGGAGCCGGATGGCGATCTCGTTGCACATCGTCCCGGAGGGCAGGAAGAGCGCGGCCTCGTGGCCGAGCAGCGCCGCGACGCGCTCCTCGAGCTCCAGCACGGTCGGGTCGGCGCGGCGCTGCTCGTCGCCGACCGGCGCGCAGGCGATCGCGCCGCGCATCGCAGGGGTCGGCTGGGTCTGGGTGTCCGAGTAGAGGTTGACCATTGCGGCCTATCCTCGATGAACAGCCGTCATGGCCGCCACGCCGACATCCGAGGGCCGCCGCTCCCGCCTCGCCGAGCAGCGCAAGAGCCTGCCCGACGGGCCGGGCGTCTACCTGTTCCGCGACGCGCGGGGGAAGGTGATCTACGTCGGCAAGGCGAAGTCGCTCAAGAAGCGGGTCGCCAGCCACTTCTCCAACCCGGTGACCCGGGGCGCGTTCGAGATGGTCGACGCGATCGAGTCCGTCGAGTTCCTGCTCGTCGCCTCCGAGGCCGAGGCGCTGCTCGCGGAGCAGAACTTCATCAAGCAGTACCGCCCGCGCTTCAACATCCGCCTGCGCGACGACAAGTCCTATCCGTTCATCGCGATCTCGATGGACGAGGAGTTCCCGCGCGTCTACTTCACCCGCGAGCGTCACCGCCGGGAGCGCGTGTACTTCGGCCCGTACTCGAACGCCAAGCGCGTCCGCGGCACGCTCGACCTGCTCGAGAAGGTCTTCCAGTTCCGCTCGTGCCAGGGCCACGACCCGGGCCGGCGATCGGGGTCGCCGTGCCTCGACTACTACATCAAGCGCTGCGGGGCGCCGTGCGTCGGCTACGTCAACCGCGCGCAGTACCGCGAGGCGATCGACGGCGTCGTGGCCTTCCTCAGCGGTCGCTACCGCGAGATCGAGCGCGAGCTCGAGGCGCGGATGAAGGCGGCGGCCGCGGCGCACGAGTACGAGCAGGCCGCGCTCGAGCGCAACCGCCTCCGCGCCGTCCGCAGCCTGCTCGAACGCCAGCGCGTCGCCAATGAGTCGGTCGGGACGCTCGACGTCGTCGCGGTCGCCGTGGAGGGCACCGACGCGAACGCGCAGGTGTTCCAGGTCCGCGACGGCGTGCTCTCCGACCGGCAGTCGTTCTACCTCGAGAACGTCGTCGAGTCCGACGTCGGCGAGGCCGCCATCGAGTTCCTGCTGCAGTACTACGGCGATCAGATGTCGATCCCGCCGCAGGTCATCGTCCAGCAGGAGGTCGACGAGGACCTGGGCGTGCTCGCGGAGGTCCTCGCCGAGCGGCGCGGCGCGCGGGTCGAGGTTCGCGCCTCCGAGCGCGGCGACAAGCGCCGGCTGCTCGAGCTCGCGGAGCGCAACGCCAGGCTCGCGCTCGACCAGGAGAAGCTCAAGGCCGAGCGCCGGCGCCAGCAGCGCGTCGAGGCGCTCGACGCGCTCCAGGAGGCGCTGGGGCTCGACAGCCTTCCCCTGCGGGTGGAGTGCTTCGACATCTCGAACCTGATGGGCACGCACACCGTCGCCTCGATGGTCGTCTTCGAGGGCGGCGCGCCGAAGAAGTCCGACTACCGGCGCTTCACAATCCGCGGCACCGAGCACGGCGTGCCCGACGACTTCGCCGCGATGGAGGAGGTGCTGTCCCGCCGCCTGGCCCAGTGGGAGGCCCAGCAGGACCTGAGCCCGCACGACCCCAAGCGCAACGAGTCGTTCGCCACGCTGCCCAACGTCGTCGTGATCGACGGCGGTCCCGGCCAGCTGAGCGCCGGCCTGCGCGCGCTCGACGCCTTCCGCCGGCGCGGCGTCGCGGTCATCTCGCTGGCCAAGCGGATCGAGGAGATCTTCGTGCCGGGCCGCAGCGCACCGATCGTGCTCGGCCACGACACCCCGGCGCTGCAGCTCCTCCAGCGCGTGCGCGACGAGGCGCACCGCTTCGCGATCACCCACCACCGCACCCGCCGCGATCGCGCCATGACCGAGTCGATCCTCGACGACCTGCCCGGCATCGGGCCGGCACGCAAGCGCACGCTGCTCAACCACTTCGGATCGCCCGAGGCGGTGCTCGCGGCGACCCGCGAGCAGCTCGAGGCGGTCCCCGGCCTGCCGGGTAAGACGGCGCGCGACCTGTACGCCCACCTCAACCGCACGAGCGGTTGACGCGCCCTTCACAACGGTGTCCGGCGACGACGACAGACTGCAGGACATGGCCACCGGGACGACGCGCCACCCGCGCCTGGAGCCGGGCCACCGCGTCCACACCGGCAGTGGCGGCGCCGACGGCGGCCGCCCACAGCTCTTCGCCGACTCGCGCCTCGAGGACCTCGTCGTCATCACCGGCTACTCCGGGGCGGGCAAGTCGACCGCGATGGCGGTGTTCGAGGACGCCGGTTACTTCTGCGTCGACAACCTGCCGCCGGAGATGATCCGCGCGCTCGTCGAGCTCTTCGTGCACGAGGGGTCGAAGGTCGAGCGCGCCGCCGTCGTCTCCGACGTCCGCGGCGGCGACTACTTCGAGGCGCTGCGCGCGGTGCTCGACGACCTCGCCGCGCTGGGTCTCCGCCACCGCGTGCTGTTCCTCGACGCGGACGAGCAGACGCTGCTCACGCGCTACAAGGAAACCCGCCGGCGCCACCCCGCCGCGCCGGGCTCGAGCGTCACGCGCGGCGTCGCCGCCGAGCGGGCGGTGCTCGAGGCGGTCAAGGAGCGCGCCGACCTGGTCATCGACTCCACCGGCCTCAAGGCGCACATGCTGCGCCGCCGGATCGCCGAGGAGTTCCTGCCTCGGGCGCCGGCAACGCGGCTCGCGGTGACGCTCGAGAGCTTCGGCTTCAAGCACGGCCCCGCGCGCGACGCCGACCTGGTGCTCGACGTCCGCTTCCTGCCCAATCCGCACTACGACGCCGGGCTGCGCCCGCTCACCGGCCACGACGCGCGCGTGGTGTCGTACATCGAACGCGACGGCCGCCTGGCGGAGTTCTACGACCGCGTCATCCCGCTGCTGGACTTCCTGCTTCCGCAGTACGTCGCCGAGGGCAAGGCCCATCTCACGATCGCGATCGGCTGCACCGGCGGGCGCCACCGCTCGGTCGCGATCGCCGAGCACCTCGGGGCACGCTACGCCGAGCGCGACGACGTGCTCATCGAGGTCGTGCACCGCGACATCAGCCACGCGAGCGGCTACTCCGACGCTGACCGGCCGACCGTCTAGAACTCGCGGCGTGATCGACCACGTCGCCCTCGAGGTCAGCGACCTCGCCCGCGCCGCGCGCTTCTACGACGCGCTCATGCACCCGCTCGGCGGCCGGCGGATCGTCGACTCGCCCGAGGGCATCGGCTACGGGCGCGATCGCCCCGAGGTCTGGCTGATGCCGCGCGCGAACGGCGCTCGCCCGCCGGGCGGCCACGTGGCGATCGTCGCCGCGGGGCGGCGCGCCGTCGACGCCGCGCACGCGGCGGGCCTCGGCGCCGGCGGCCGCGACGCGGGCGCCCCCGGGCCGCGGCCGCTCGGACCGCCGAGCTACTACTCCGGATATCTGGTCGATCCCGACGGCGCGCGGCTCGAGGTCGTCAGCGGCTCGAGGTAGACAGCCCGGTCCGCAGGCCTCGGCGCCCGCGCGGTAGCCTGCGCGCGCTCCTGGATCGTTACCGCAGAAGGGACTGACACATGCCCGTACGCGTCGGCATCAACGGGTTCGGCCGCATCGGCCGCAACGTGCTCCGCGCCGGCCTCGCCAAGGAGACCGACATCGAGTGGGTCGCGGTCAACGACATCACCGACAACGCGACGCTGGCCCACCTGCTCAAGTACGACTCGATCCTCGGCCCGTACCCCGGCTCCGTCGAGGTGCGCGGGGACAGCCTCATCGTCGACGACAGGGAGATCAAGGTCTTCGAGGAGCGCGACCCGGCGAAGCTGCCGTGGCGCGACCTCGGCGTCGAGGTCGTGCTCGAGTCGACGGGCTTCTTCACGGATCGCGACGCCGCCGCCAAGCACCTGGAGGCGGGGGCGAAGAAGGTCGTCATCTCGGCGCCGGCGAAGAACGAGGACATCACCATCGTGCTCGGCGTCAACGACGACCAGTACGACCGCGAGAAGCACGACGTGGTCTCGAACGCGTCATGCACGACGAACTGCCTCGCGCCGTTCGCCAAGGTCGCCCACGAGGCCGTCGGCATCAAGCACGGCCTGATGACGACGATCCACGCGTACACCGCCGACCAGCGCCTCCAGGACGCGCCGCACAGGGACCTGCGCCGTGCGCGCGCCGCGGCGGTCAACCTCGTGCCGACCTCGACCGGCGCCGCCAAGGCCGTCGGGCTGGTGCTGCCCGAGCTCAACGGCAAGCTCCACGGCTTCGCCGTCCGCGCGCCCGTCATCACCGGCTCGGTCGTCGACCTCACCTTCGAGGCGGAGCGCGAGACCAGCGTCGACGAGCTCAACGACGCCTTCCGCGTCGCGAGCGAGAGCGACGCCCTCAGGGGCATCCTCAAGTACACCGAGGACCCGATCGTCTCGACCGACATCGTCAGCGACCCGCACTCCTCGATCGTCGACGGCCTGCTCACGGCGGTCATGGAAGGCACGCTGGTCAAGGTCGTCAGCTGGTACGACAACGAGTGGGGCTACTCGAACCGCTGCGTCGACGTGCTCCAGAAGCTGCTGTGAGGACGCTCGACGACCTCGACGTCGAAGGCAAGCGCGTTCTGCTGCGCGTCGACTTCAACGTCCCGCTCGAGGCGGGCCGGATCACCGACGACGCGCGCATCCGCGCCGCGCTGCCGACGATCGAGGCGCTGCGCGAGCGCGGCGCGCGCCTGCTGCTCGCCGCGCACCTCGGACGCCCGAAGGACCGCGAGCCCGAGCTGTCGCTGCGGCCGGCCGCCGAGCGGCTGAGCGAGCTGCTCGGCGGGGTCGAGGTCAAGCTCGCCCCGAACCTCGACGACGTGCCCGACGGGGACATCGTCATGCTCGAGAACGTCCGCTACGAGAAGGGCGAGACGAAGAACGACCCCGAGCTGGCCAAGCGCTACGCGGCGCTCGCCGACGCGTACGTCAACGACGCGTTCGGGGCGGCGCATCGCGCGCACGCGTCGACCGAGGGCGTCGCGCGGCTGCTCCCGAGCGCCGCGGGGCTGCTGCTCCAGCGCGAGGTCGAGACGCTGACCGGCATCCTCGCGCAACCGGAGCGGCCGCTGGTGGCGATCGTCGGCGGCGCGAAGGTCACCGACAAGATCGGCGTGCTCGAGGCGTTCCTCGATCGCGCGGACGCGATCCTCATCGGCGGCGCGATGTGCTTCCCGTTCTTCTCCGCGCAGGGCCACCAGGTCGGCGACTCGCTGTGCGAGGCGGAGGGCATCGACCCCGCGCGCCGGATCCTCGACGCCGGCGGCGACAAGCTCACGCTTCCGACCGACCTGGTCGCCGGGCGCGCCTTCGCGGCCGACACCGAACGGCGCGACATCGACGGCGTCGACGTGCCCGAGGGCTGGATGGGCCTCGACGTGGGCGCCGGCACGGCGAGCGCCTACGCCGCCGTCATCCGCGGCGCTGGCACCGTGTTCTGGAACGGCCCGATGGGCGCGTTCGAGCTCGAGCCGTTCGCGGCCGGCACCCGCGCGGTGGCGGAGGCCGTCGCGGACGCCCCCGGGACGACGGTGGTCGGCGGCGGCGACAGCGCCGCGGCGCTGGCGAAGTTCGGCCTCGCCGACCGCGTCGATCACCTGTCGACGGGCGGCGGCGCTTCGCTCGAGCTCATCGAGGGCAAGCCGCTGCCCGGAGTGGAGGTGCTCAGCACATGACCGCAGCGCGCACGCCGCTCATCGCAGGGAACTGGAAGATGCACAAGACGATCGCCGAGGCCGAGCAGCTCCTGCAGGCGCTGCTGCCCCGCGTCTCGAGCGCGGATGGCGTCGAGGTCGCGGTGTGCACGCCGTTCACGGCGCTGCAGGCGGCGGTCGAGTCGACGCGCGGCTCGCGCGTGGAGGTCTACGCGCAGAACATGCACCAGGCGCCCGAGGGCGCGTTCACCGGCGAGGTCAGCGGTCCAATGCTCGCCGAGATCGAGGTCCACGGCGTCGTGCTCGGCCACTCCGAGCGGCGCGAGTACTACAACGAGACCGACCGCGCGCTTGCCGAGAAGGTCGCCGCCGCGTTCGGGCACAGCCTGCGGCCGATCCTGTGCGTCGGCGAGACCGAGGAGGAGCGCGAGCGCGGCGACACCGAGCGCAAGCTCCGCCACCAGGTGCAGGACGGGCTCGAGAAGCTCGCCAACGAGCAGCTCGGCGCGGTCGTCATCGCCTACGAGCCGATCTGGGCGATCGGGACGGGGCTCACCGCCACCCCCGAGCAGGCGCAGGACGCAATTGCGTTCGTGCGCGCGCTCGTCGCCGACCGCGACCGCGAGCAGGCCGAACGCACCCGGATCCTCTACGGCGGAAGCGTGAAGGCGGAGAACGCGCAGGAGCTGCTCGCGCTGCCCGACGTCGACGGCGCCCTGGTCGGGGGCGCGTCGCTCGATGTCGAGTCGTTCGCGGGGATCGTCGACGCGGCGGCCCAGCTCGTGCGGTCCTGAGGCGCCGATCCGTGGCCGAGCTGCCGGTGCCCGCGGTGTGCCTCGTCGTCCTCGACGGCTGGGGCCTGGCCGAGCCCGGGCCCGGCAACGCCGTCGAGCTCGCCGACACGCCGGTCTTCGACGAGCTGTGGGAGCGCTGTCCGCACACGCAGCTCACCGCGCAGGGCGAGGCGGTCGGCCTGCCCGCGGGCCAGATGGGCAACAGCGAGGTCGGCCACCTGAACCTTGGCGCCGGCGCGGTGGTCAAGCAGGACCTGACCCGCATCGACGAGGCGGTCGAGCACGGGACCCTCGCCGACAACGAGGTCCTGGGCGCGGCGCTCGCCGACGCCGAGCGCGTGCACCTGATCGGCCTCGTCAGCGACGGCGGCGTGCACTCGGGCTGGCGGCACCTGCGCGCGCTGATCGAGCTCGCCAACGAGCGCGGCGTCGAGGACCTGGTCGTGCACGCGTTCACCGACGGCCGCGACACGCTGCCCAACGCCGGCGCCGGCTACCTCGAGACCGTCGAGGAGTGGCTCGAGGAGGCGGGCGGAGGGCGCGTCGGCAGTGTCGTCGGGCGCTACTTCGCGATGGACCGCGACAGCCGCTGGGACCGCATCCAGAAGGCCTACGACCTGCTCGTCCACGGCACGGCCGAGCACCACGCCGACAGCGGGGCGGAGGCGGTCCGCGCCGCCTATGAGCGCGACGAGACCGACGAGTTCATCACGCCGACCACGGTCGGCGACGAGGCGCGGATCCGCCCGGGCGACAGCGTTATCGCGTTCAACTTCCGCCCCGACCGCATGCGCGAGATCACCCGCGCGCTCGCCGACCCGGGCTTCACGGAGGTCGACCGCGGCGGCGCGCGGCCGGTCGAGCGCTACACGACGCTCACCGAGTACGACGAGGACTGGAGCTACGCGATCGCCTTCCCGCCCCAGCGGCCGGAGATCACGCTGGCGCACGTGATCGCCGAGCACGGGGGCCGCCAGCTCCACGTCGCCGAGACCGAGAAGTACCCGCACGTGACGTACTTCTTCGGCGGCGGCGAGGAGGACCCCGAGGAAGGCGAGCGGCGCGAGCTCGTGCCCTCGCCGCGCGACGTGGCGACGTACGACGAGAAGCCGGAGATGAGCGCGCGCGAGGCGGCGGACGCGTTCGTGAAGGCGTGGGGCGAGGACGAGCCGCGGTTCGGCCTCATCAACTTCGCCACCCCCGACATGGTCGGCCACACCGGGGTGATCGAGGCCGCGGTCAAGGCGGTCGAGACCGTCGACGCCTGCCTCGGCGAGGTCGTCCGTGCGGTGGAGGCGACGGGCGGCGCGCTCGTGATCACCGCCGACCACGGCAACGCGGACAACATGCTCGAGCCGGACGGATCGCCGAACACGGCCCACTCCCTCAATCCGGTCCCGTTGATCGTGACCGTCGAGGGCGTGACGCTGCGCGACGGGGGCGTCCTCGCCGACGTCGCGCCCACGGTGCTCGAGCTGCTGGGGATCGAGCAGCCGGAGCAGATGACCGGCCGCTCGCTGCTGCGCGACGCCGCCGGGTAGCCGTGCCCGTCGACGAGGCCGACGAGCTCTACGGCCTGCCGCTCGACGCGTTCGTGCCCGAGCGCGACGCGCTGGCCAAGCGCCTGCGCGCCGACGGCCGGCGCGACGAGGCCAACGAGGTCAAGGCGCTGCGCAAGCCGAGCGTCGCGGCGTGGGCGGTCAACCAGGCGGTGCGCTCGCAGCCGAGCGCGGCGCGCACGCTGTGGCAGGCGGGGGACGCGCTCATCGGCGCGCAGGAGGACCTGCTCGCCGGGCGCGGCGACGCGCGCGCGCTGCGCGCGGCGGCCGACGCCGAGCGCGAGGCGCTCGACGAGCTCGCGGGCGCGGCCGCCGGGCTGCTCACGAGCGAGGGCCGGGACCTGGGGGAGGGGACCCTCGAGCGCGTGCGCGAGACGCTGCACGCGGCGGCGATCGAGCCGGATGCGCGCGAGGACGTGGCGGCCGGCCGGGTGGTGCGCGAGCGCGCGCACGCCGGCCTGGGCGGGCTCGGGTTCGGGGCCGACGCGATCCAGGCGCCGCCCGCACCGCGCCGAACGCGGGCGCCCGAGCCCGCGGAGCGGCACAAGCCCGCCTCGAAGCGGGCCGCCGAGCCGGCCGCGAAGGCGAAGCGCGGGACGGCGAAGGCCGACGCGAAGGCCGACGCCGCGGAGCGGCGTCTCGCAGAGGCCGCTCGGCGCGAGGAGGAACGCCGGGAGGCCGCGGAGCGTGAGGCCGCGCGC
>DATAAR010000315.1:0-17126 GCA_036259975.1 Solirubrobacteraceae bacterium
CCGTCTGGGCGCGCTCGCGCTCACGGCGGTCGGCCTGGAGGGTCAGGGCCACGGCGATCGCCGCCGCGGCGACCGCGAGCACGGCCAGGCCCGCCGCCCACTGCGCCTGGCGCCGGCGCCGGCCCCGCAGGCGCGGTGCGCGCACGAGCACCGAGCGCCCGCACGCCGCGCAGCGCTCGCGCTCGGACTCCTCGGTGAAGCCGCAGTGGGGACACGTGCGAGGAGCCACCTAACCAGCGTAGACAGCGTCACCGGTTAGGGTCAAGCTGTGACCGTGGACCGCTTCGACCCTGGACCGCAGCCCGCCGGGCGCGCCCCCGCGCCGGGCCGCCTGGGACTGGTCCAGGCGTTCCTGAACTCGTTCTGGGACCTCGACACCCACGGCGCGGAGGTCTGGGCCGGGCCCGCCGAGTACGGAGCGTGGCTGCACGAGCGCGGCCTCGCGGCGCCGGCCGCGGCGACCGCCGGCGACCTCGCGCGCGCGCTCGAGGCACGCGAGGCCCTGCGGGCGCTCGCACTCGCAAACCACGACCGGGGGCCGGCCCCCGCCGCCGACGCGGTGCTCGACCGCATCGCGGCGGACGTCGCGCCCGGCGCCGGGCTCGCCCCGCGCTTCGCGGGCGGCCCGCCGCGGCTGGACGTCAGTGCCGACGGGCCCGACGCGGCGCTCGCCCTGGTGCTCGGCATCGTCTTCGCCGCGCGCGCGGACGGCACCTGGGCGCGGCTCAAGGCCTGCCCCCACGAGCGCTGCGGCTGGGCGTTCTACGACCGCTCGCGCAACCGCTCGAGCCAGTGGTGCTCGATGCGCATCTGCGGAAACCGCACGAAGGGCGCCCGCCACCGCGCGCGCGGGGCACCGCGGTGACCGCGCTCTTCGACGCGCACCCGCACATCATCGACCCGCGCTTCGAGCTCGTCGCCGACGACGGGTTTGTGCCCGAGCCGTTCACCGTGCGCGACTACCGCGCCCGCACCGCGCACCTCGGCGTCGCCCGCGGCGCGGTCGTCGCCGGCTCCTTCCAGGCGTTCGACCAGGGCTGGCTGCGCGCCGCACTGGAGGAGCTCGGGCCCGGGTTCGTGGGCGTCGCCCAGCTGCCGGCCGATGCGCCCGATGCCGAGATCCTGTTGCTGCACCAGACCGGCGTCCGCGCCGTGCGGTTCGACGTGTACCGCCGCGGGCGCGAGGCGCTCAACGGCCTCGAGGCGCTGGCCCGCCGCGTGTGGGACCTCGCCGGCTGGCACGCCGAGCTCTACGTGCACGCGCGTGACCTGCCCGAGCTCGAGCCGCGGCTCGCGCGGCTCCCGAAGGTCGCGATCGACCACCTCGGCACGTCGGCCGACGGCCAGGACGCGCTGCTGCGTCTGGTCGGCCGGGGCGCGCGGGTCAAGGCCACAGGATTCGGCCGGGTCGACCTCGACGTGCCGGCTGCGCTGCGGGCGATCCATGCGGTCGACCCCACCGCGCTGATGGCGGGGACCGACCTGCCCTCCACGCGCGCGCGGCGCCCGTTCGCGGACGCCGACTTGGACCTGATCGCCGCGACGCTCGGCGCGGGCGCCGCCGCGGCAGTGCTGCACGACAACGCGCGCGCGTTGTACGGCGCGCGGTAGCGTCCCGACGGTGAGCGCTCTGATGCTGGAGGCGGCAGCGCGCACCGAGACCGGCCCGGTGCGCGGCAACAACGAGGACGCGGTGTTCGCCGGCCCGCGCCTGCTCGCCGTCGCGGACGGCGTGGGCGGTGCGGCCGCCGGGGAGGTCGCCAGCCGGCTGGCGATCGACGCCGTCGCGCACCTGGCCGGCCGGCGGCTCGACGCGCCGCTCGAGGGCGCGCTCGCCGACGCCCTCGCGACGGCGAACGACACGATCGGCTTCGTCGCCGAGTGCCGCCCGCTCATGGCCGGGATGAGCACCACGCTGACGACGGTCGCGCTGAGCGACGACGGCGCATACCTCCTGGCGAACGTCGGCGACTCGCGGACGTACCTGCTGCGCGACGGCGCGCTCACTCGCCTCAGCCGCGACGACAGCCTGGTCCAGCTCCTCGTCGACCGTGGCGCGGTCACCCCAGCCGAGGCGCGCCGCCATCCGCAGCGCTCGCTCGTGCTGGAGACGCTCGACGGGCGCCCGCGCGAGCGGACCGCGCCGGCGCGCCTGCGGGCCCGTGCGGGCGACCGGCTGCTGCTGTGCTCCGACGGCCTGTCGGACATGGTCGACGACGACGCGATAGCCACCGCCCTGCGCGAGCCGTCGCGCGAGGCGTGCGCCGATCGGCTCGTCGGCCTCGCGCTCGCCGCCGGCGGGCGCGACAACGTCTCCGTCGTCGTGGCCGACGTCGTCGAGCGCCGCGATCCCGCGGCCGCGTGGGCGCCGCCGGCCGGCTGACGCGCGACACTCCGGGCGCGGCCGCCCGCGCCGGCGGCGTCGGAGCGCTGCGCTACAACACCGCGCGTGCGCGTCCTGAGCGGCCTCATGTTCTTCCCCCGCGGTGGCTCCGCGCACGTGGCCCGCGCGCTGGCCGAGGAGCTGCCCGCCCACGGCTGGGAGGTCACGCTCGTGAGCGGCTCGCTGGGCGGCGGAGGGGTGGGCGACGCCGAGCGCTTCTACGCCGGCCTCGACGTCCGCACGGTCGACTTCCGCGCCGGCGACGCGCCGATGCATCCCTCGTATGAGGACCGCCCCGGCGCGCCCGACCGGGTCTTCGCCACCGTCGACGACCTCGAATACGAGGCGCACGTGGCGGCGTGGGCGGCCGCGCTCGAGCGCGCGGGCGCCGCCGGCTTCGACGTCCTGCACCTGCACCACCTCACGCCGCTGCACGAGGCAGCCGCCCGGGTGACGCCCGAGGTGCCGGTGGTCGCGCACGTGCACGGCACCGAGCTGCTCATGCTCGAGCGGATCGCAGCCGGCGCGCCCGCGACCTGGACGCACGCCGGCGCCTGGGCCGCCCGCCTGCGCGCGTGGGCCGGCCGCGCCGAGCGGCTGATCCTCCTCTCCGCCAGCCAGCTGCCGCGCGTCGCGCGACTGCTCGGGCCGGAGGTCGCCGCGCGCTGCGTCGTGAGCCCGAACGGCTTCGACCCCGTGACGTTCGCGCCGCGCGCCGTCGACCGCGCCGCCCACTGGCGCGAGCACCTCGTGACGAGCCCGCGCGGCTGGCGGCCGGGGGCGGGGGAGGGCTCCGTGCGCTACACGGAGGCCGAGATCGCGGCGCTCGCGGCCGGCCCCGTGCTGCTGTCGGTCGGGCGCTTCACCGAGGTCAAGCGCATGGGCCTGCTCGTCCGTGCGTTCGCCCGGGCGCGGCGCGAGTCCGCGGTGCCCGCCGCGCTCGTGCTGCTCGGTGGGCATCCGGGCGAGTGGGAGGGCGAGCACCCGTGGGAGGCGGTCCGCGCCAGCGGCGCGCCCGACGTGTTCCTCGCCGGCTGGCACGAGCACGACACGCTCGCGGAGTTCCTCAACGCCGCCGACGCGACCGTCCTCGCGTCCGTGCGCGAGCAGTTCGGCCTCGTCCTCGTCGAGGGCATGGCGTGCGGGCTGCCCGCGATCGCCGTCGACCGCTTCGGCCCGGCGGAGATCGTCGAGGACGGCCGCACCGGCTGGCTGGTCGAGCCCGACGACGAGGCCGCCCTTGCGGCCGCGATGCGCGACGCGATCGAGCGTCCGGACGAGCGTGCGCGGCGGGGCGCGCTGGCCCGCGCGGCCGCGGTGGAGCGCTGGTCGTGGCCGGCGATCGCCGGGCGCCTGAGCGGGGTGCTCGCCGAGGCAGCCGCGCGGCCGCTGGCGCCGCGCTGAGCGATCGCGGCGGCGTCCCGCTCGGCGCGTGACCGGTGCGCGCGTGCGCGGATCGGTACCGAGGAGGCTGGCCGCATGCGTCGGTGCATCGAGAGTGCGCCTTGCCGCCTATTTCGCGGACAACTGCACTCTCCATCGCGGGCGCGCAAGTCTCAATAGTTGAGTCTCTCAACTATCTGTCGCTACACTCGATTCATGGCCGACGAGACCGACCAGCCGCGCGACCTGCGCCGCATCGGGCGCCTGTTCCGCCCCTACCGCGGGCGGCTGGCGGCCGTGCTGGCGCTCATCGTCGTGTCGGCCGCGCTGGGCATGGCCTCGCCGTTCCTCTTGCGCGAGGTGCTCGACGTCGCGATCCCGCGCGGCGACACCGCGCTGCTCACGTGGCTCGTCCTGGGCATGATCGCCGTGTCGGTCGTCACCGGCGTGCTGGGCGTCGCGCAGACGTGGCTGTCGAACGTCGTCGGGCAGCGGGTCATGCACGATCTGCGCACCGCGGTCTACCGCCATCTCCAGCGCCTCTCGCTGGCGTTCTTCACGCGCACGCGCACCGGCGAGGTGCAGTCGCGCATCGCCAACGACATCGGCGGCGTGCAGAACGTGGTGACGAGCACCGCGACGTCGATCGTCTCCAACGTGACCACGGTGACCGCGACGATCGTGGCGATGGTGGCGCTCGACTGGCGCCTGGCCGCGTTCTCGCTCGGCGTACTGCCCCTGTTCGTGTGGATCACGCGCCGCGTGGGGCGCGAGCGCAAGCGGATCACCGGCGAGCGCCAGGGCCGCCTGGCCGACATGTCCTCGCTCGTCGAGGAGTCGCTCAGCGTCAGCGGCATCCTGCTCGGCAAGACGATGGGCCGCTCGCCGGAGCTCGCCGACCGCTTCGAGGCCGACTCGGCCGAGCTCGCCGACCTCGAGGTCCGGTCGCGGATGGCCGGCCGCTGGCGCATGTCGTCGGTCCAGATGACGTTCGCGATCATGCCCGCGCTCGTCTACTGGTTCGCCGGCCAGAGCATCGCCGCGGGCGGCGACGCGATCTCGATCGGCACCGTCGTCGCGTTCACGACGCTGCAGACGCGCCTGCTGTTCCCGGTGCTGTCGCTGCTCAATGTGGGCATCGACATGCAGACCTCGCTGGCGCTCTTCCACCGCATCTTCGAGTACCTCGATCTGCCGGTCGACATCGCCGAGCGCCGCGACGCGGTCCGGCTCGACCCGGCGCGCGTGCGCGGTGAGGTGCGCTTTGAGGGCGTCGCGTTCGGCTACGACCCCGACGGACCGCCGACGCTGACCGGCATCGACCTCACCGTCGAGCCGGGCGCCCGCGTCGCGATCGTGGGGGAGACCGGGTCGGGGAAGACGACGATGGGCTATCTCGTGGCGCGCCTGTACGACACGACGGCCGGCCGGGTGACGATCGACGGCGTCGACGTGCGCGACCTCGCGTTCGAGTCGCTCGCCGGCGCGGTCGGCCTCGTCTCGCAGGAGACCTACCTGTTCCACGCGACGATCCGGGAGAACCTGCGGTTCGCCCGGCCGGAGGCCACCGACGAGGAGCTCGAGGCCGCGGCGCGCGCGGCTCAGATCCACGAGCTCATCGCCTCGCTGCCGGACGGCTACGACACCGTCGTCGGCGAGCGCGGCTACCGGTTCTCCGGCGGCGAGAAGCAGCGCATCGCGATCGCCCGCACGATCCTGCGCAACCCGCCGGTGCTCGTGCTCGACGAGGCCACGAGCGCGCTGGACACCGAGACCGAGCGCGCGGTGCAGGCGGCGCTCGACTCGCTCGCCGAGGGCCGCACCACGATCGCGATCGCCCACCGCCTGTCGACCGTCCGCGACGCCGACGAGATCGTCGTGCTCGACCGCGGCCGGATCGTCGAGCGCGGCACGCACGCGGAGCTGATCGCGCGCGGCGGGCGATACGCGGTCCTCGCCGCGCGCGCCGGCGAGAGCGACGAGGCGGACGCGCTCGTCGCATAGGCTGACGCGCCGTGGACCTCGCGATCGTCGAGCAGCAGGACGACGCGCCGGGCGGCTACCTCGCCGACTGGGCGCGCGAGCGCGGTCATCGCGTCGAGCTGCTGCGGGCCCAGGAGCTCGGCACCGCCTGGCCGGACCCCGGCCGCTACGGCGCGATCGCGGCGCTCGGCGCCGAGCACTCGGTCCACGCCTCGCCGGACCCCTGGATCGGCGCGGAGGTCGCGTTCCTGCGCGCCGCGCACGAGGCCGGCGTGCCGCTGCTCGGGCTCTGCTTCGGCGGCCAGGCGCTGGCCGCCGCGCTCGGCGCGGAGGTCCGCCTCGCGCCGCGAGCGGAGATCGGCTGGTACGAGCTCGAGTCCGTCGACGGCGGCGAGATCCCGCCCGGCCCCTGGTTCCAGTGGCACTTCGACACGTTCGCCGTGCCGCCCGGCGCCCGCGAGCTCGCGCGCACGCCGCACTGCCCCCAGGCCTTCCGACTGGGCTCGAGCATCGGCCTGCAGTTCCACCCCGAGGCGACGCCGGAGATCATCGCCGACTGGATACGCACCGGCCGCGACAGCCTGGTCCGCAACGGCCTCGACGCCGACGCGCTGCGCGCGCAGACGCGCGCGGCCGGGCCGGGGGCCCGGGCGCGCGCCTACACGCTCTTCGACGCGATCGCAAGGGCGTGGACGGATGGACCACGGACAAGCGTCCACGCCTGAGCGATTCGCTCCAGACCGCGGCCTGAGCGACCCGATGGGGGAGCATCATGCTCTCCCGCCGCCGCGCCGCCTCCCTCATCGCCGCCGTCGCCACCCTCGCGCTCACCGCCCCCGCGGGCGCGCATGCGGCCGAGTGCGCCGGCGCGGACGTCGTCCCGGACGCGAGCAACCTCACCCAGGTCGGCCAGGCCACGCTGTGCCTGCTGAACAACGAGCGCGGCGCGCGGGGCCTGCGCCCCGTGACCGAGGTGCCGGGCCTCACCCAGCCCAGCCGCGCGTACTCGGCGCGCATGGTCGCGGAGAGCTTCTTCGCGCACGAGAGCCCCGACGGCGGCACGCTCGTCGATCGCCTGACCGCGGCCGGCTACATCGCGCCGCACGGCGACTGGACCGTCGGCGAGAACATCGCGTGGGGCCAGGGCAACCTCTCGACGCCGCGGAGCATCGTGGCCGCCTGGATGGCGAGCCCCGGCCACCGCAAGAACATCCTCACGAGCGAGTACACCGAGATCGGCGTCGGCGTCGTGACCGGCACCCCCGGCGACACGAGCTGGGGCGCCACGTACACGACCGACTTCGGCGCCGTCGCCCACAACGAGGCCGACGAGACGCTCGTTGCCGCGGCGGCGGGAAGCCGGCCTGTCGCGCGCCGCCAGGCCAAGCGCGCGGTGAAGCGCTGCAAGGCGACGCGCACGAGCGCGCGCGCCGCCAAGGCCCGCAAGCGCTCGAGCAGGGCGAGCCGGAGGAGCGTCCGCGCCAAGCGCACGTCGTCGTCCTGCGGCGCCGCGCCGCGGGCCCGCCGCAAGGCCGCCTGAGCGCCGCGGTGCGCGACTGCTTCGCTCACGTCCGCGGTATCCGTATCCTGTGCGCGCAATGAGGGGCGGGAGACGCATGCTTTCGGCCATTGGCTGCGCGGCCGCGCTGTGCGCGGGCGCCGTCGGCGCGCCTGCGGCCACGGCTCAGCAGGCGCTGCCGCCGGCCAGCCCGCCGGACGCGCAGCCGCTCTCCGACGAGCGCAGCCAGACGCGCTGGGCCTATCCGCAGTGGCGGGCGAAGGTCCGCTCGCGTCCGTCCACCCGGGCGCGCACCGTCACGCGGCTGCGGTTGCTGACCGAGGACCGCTTCCCCGAGATCTACGTGGCGCTGTCGCGCTGGACGGACCCGCGCGGCAGCCAGTGGGTGAAGGTGCGCCTGCCCATGCGCCCGAACGGGCGGACCGGCTGGGTGCCGCGCAGCGCGCTCGCCGAGCTCAACCTCGTGCGCAAGTACATCGACGTCGACAAGCGCCGGCTGCGCGTCACGCTCTACGACCGCGGGCGCGCCGTGTTCAGCGCCCGGGTCGGGGTGGGCAAGCGGGGAACGCCGACGCCCTCCGGCACCTACTACATCCGCGAGAAGTTCAAGGTGCGTGGGGTGCCGCTGTACGGAACCCACGCGATCGGCACGAGCGCGTACGCCCCGACGCTGTCGGACTGGCCGGGCGGCGGCGTCGTCGGTCTGCACGGAACGAACCAGCCGCACCTCATCCCGGGCCGCCCGTCGCACGGCTGCATTCGGCTGAAGAACCGCGACATCGCGCGGCTGTACCGGCTCGCGCCGCGCGGGACGCCGATCCACATCCACTGATCCTGACGCAGGCCTGGACGCTCGGGCCGTGTCCGCCGGGCCGTACCAGACAACCGTCGACCCCCGCGGGGGGCCGCTCAACCTTGTCGACCGTCACGGCACCGGCATCGTGCTGGGCGGCGTGCGCCCGCGCGCCGAGCCCGCGCACGGGGCGCAGCCGCCGGAGCTCGGCCTGGACCGGGCGCAGCGTGGCGAGCAGCGCGTCGTCGCCGCACGGTGTGACGAGCCGGCGGTGGACCTCGCGGTCCTCGATCGCCGCCGTGACGGGATCGCGCGCGGTCCGCAGGCGGGCGTTCGCGGCGCGCAGGGCGGCGCGGCGCGGCGCGTCGTAGGGCGGGGCGAGCCGGACCGCGAGCGCCTCGAGGAGCGCCGTGACGGCGTTGAGCTCGCGGACGGCGTGCTCGTCCAGGTCCGCGAGCAGGGGGTGGGATCGCTGCTGAGGGTGGAGGACACGGCCGGCAACCTAGGCGGCCTGATTGAGAGATTCGTGAGCCGGCGGCTCTCCCGAACCTCTCAGGCGCCGCTCCTGGCGTCGCGCTCCAAGAAGACCACCCACGGCGCTCCGGGCCGGTCGGCCGCCGCGCCGGCCGATTCCGGCGCCGGTCACCCGCGCCCGACCGACTCGCGCCAGTTGATCCCCTCGACCTCTGCCGCGACCGCGTCCATCACGTCCATGACCGGCTCGACGCGGAACTGGAAGGCCGCGAACGTCGTCGTCAGGCGCTGGATGGCCGCGACGTCGTCGGTCTCGATGACCGCGTAGCCGCCGAACTCGCCCACCCGCACGAGGAACTGATGGAACGTCATGCTGTCCGGCGGCTGCCAGGGCTCGAAGACCTCGAGGATGCGCTTCTGCGCCGCCTCGTACTCGGCATGCGACCCCGCCGGCCGCTCCCACCAGGTGACGACGTACTTCACCGCGACCTCCGTTCGTCCGACGCTAGGCGATCCTGACCGAAGCACCGCGGCGGGCGCAACCGTGCGGTCGCCGCTAGGCCGCCGCCGGCGCGCCCGCCCGGGCCGCGTTCTCGGCGATCGCGTCCACGATCTGCGGCCACGCGCCGCGCGGCAGGTCGTGGCCCATGCCCGGGATCATGAGGAGGCGCGCGCCCGGGATCGCCTTCGCGGTGGCGCGCCCGCCCGACGGCGCGACGAGGCGGTCGTTCGTGCCGTGGATGACGAGCGTCGGCACGCGGATCCGCGCCAGCTCGGTCGTCCTGTCGCCCGAGGCGATGACCGCGGCGAGCTGGCGGCCGGCGCCGGCGGGGTCGTGGCCGCGCTCGAAGCTCATCGCCGCGGTCCGGCGGATGTCGTCCTCGTCGCGCGGGAAGGCCGGCGAGCCGATCTTCTCGATCACCCGCATCTGGTGCTCGATGTAGCCCTCGCGGTCGGCCGGCGCGCGCTTGAGCAGCACCCCGTACGTGCTCAGCGCGGGCTGGCCGCTCCAGCGTGCGCCGGTGTTGGACATGATCGACACGAGCGAGAGCACCCGGTCGGGATGCCGGAAGGCGAGCGTCTGGGCGATCATCCCGCCCATCGACGCGCCGACGACGTGCGCCGCGCGGATGCCGAGGCAGTCCAGCAGGCCGGCGCCGTCGTCGGCCATGTCGGCGAGCGTGTACGCGGCCGCGGCGCGGTCGCGGCGCAGCAGCTGCGCCGCCGACGGCGGGCGGTGCGACGAGAACTTCGTCGAGCGCCCCACGTCGCGGTTGTCGTACCGCACGACGTGGAAGCCGCGGGCGGCGATCTCGGCGCACAGCTCCGCGCGCCAGCCCAGCATCTGGGTGCCGAGGCCCATCACGAGCAGCAGCGCCGGGTGCGCGGGGTCGCCGAACGTCTCGTACGCGAGCTCGACGTCCCCGACCCGTGCGATGTCCTCGGGCATCCGGGCACCCTACAAGCCGGTGTCCGTCGTTCGATGCAGCCGTGGGGCCGGCGGGCAGCGCCGGCGCTACAGCCCGGTTGGGTGGCGGGCCACGTAGCCGGCGGTGGAGCGCTCCACCTGCTGCCAGCGCGAGCCCGTGCTCGCGCGGCCGGTCGTGTCGTAGCGGCGCCCGCGGATGACCATGTATGCGTGGCCGGGATGGGCGTAGACCGTGATCCAGCGGCCCGGCCCCGGCGCGCCGTAGGACATGAGCGCCGAGGAGTCGAGCGGGCTGCCGAGGCGGCCGGCGCCGTGCAGGACGTAGGAGACGGAGCCCGAGCAGTCGTAGCCGCTGTCGGAGAAGGAGCGGTGCCCGCCGCCGTAGCGGTACGGCATGCCCGCGATCCGGTTCGCGGCGGCGATCGCGCGGTACACCGCGGCCGGGACGCCGCCCCGCACGCCCGACGACGAACCGCGAAGCCGCGTGCGCTTGAGCACCGGCCGCGTCCCGCCGACGCCGAGCGCCGCCCACGTGGCGGGCCCGACGACGCCGTCGGCGGTCAGCCCGCGCGAGCGCTGGAACGCCTTGACCGCGCGCGCGGTGCCGGGCCCGAACACGCCGTCGGCCACGACGCCGAGGCGGCGCTGCAGCAGCCGGACGGAGCCGCCGCGGCCGGTGGCGCCCCGCGCGGCGCGCCCTACCGCGCGGCGGCCGTGCAGGCTGCGGCGCAGCGTGCGCCAGGTGGCGGCGCCCACCACGCCGTCGGCGCGCAGGCCATGGCGGCGCTGGAAGCGCTTGACGGCGCGGAGCGTCCCGCGGCCGAACACGCCGTCGGCCGCGATGTGCAGGCCGTGCTGGAGGCGCTCGACGGAGCGGCCACGGTCGCCGCGCTCGAGGGTGGGCAGGGCGCTGGCGCTCGCGGGCACCGCGGCCGGCGCCAGGGCGGCGGCAGCCAGCAGCGCGCCCGTGCGGCGGCGGGCGGGGGGCATGTGGGGCGGCATCCTCATGTCGGGCGGCGCCTGCGAGGTGAGCTGTCGGGCTCGCACCCGGCCGCTGCCGGGCGCTACGCCGCCGGTCGGCGATTCGCCCCGCGGCCCGGGCCGGGCCGCAGTGGTTCCCCCGCTCGCCGGCCCGCGGGGGGCGCGACGACTCGGCGCGAAGCGGCCGTCAAGCTATCAACGCGAATTCCTGCTTCTTGCAGGATCTCGTGCAGGCTCGGCGGCCGCAGGCCGGCGTTCAGTCCACCGGCTCGGGCCCGAGGAACCAGCGCCGGTCGAGATGGACGACGTGGCCACGCTCCTCCAGGCGCAGCAGCAGGAGGCTCATGTGGCGCCGGCCGTAACCGACCCGCTCGGCGAGCTCGGCGGACGTGAGTCCGGGCCGCTCCTCGAGCGTGCGCGCGATCAGGCGGATGCGCTGGAGCACGAGCTCGGGACTCGTGCGCGGGAGGGACTGCGACGCGGAGGTCGTCGCGTCGCCGCCACGGGTGAGGAGCTGCGCTCGGGGGCCGACCGCGCCTGCCACGAGCGGTGGTCCTGCCCCCCCGAGCGGTAGAACATGCGCGATGAGCAGCACGAAGCGGGTCGGCCCGCCGGCCGCCGGGCTACTCGCCCACGCTCTCGACGAGGAACGAGATCCGCACGTGCGCGCGCCACTCGTTCATGCCGTCGCCGCGAAGGCCCGTCGAGACGACGTCCACCCCCTTGATGTTGCGCAGGGTGCGCCGGGCCTCGCCGAGCGCGTGCTGCACCGCGTCGTCCGAGCTCTGCGTCGAGCTGCCGACCAATTCGATGATCTTGGTGACCGCCATCGTGCCAACCTACCGGACCATGGGAACGGTGCATCGGCGGCTGGCGGAACGCGCGTGGGACGGAGTCGCCGCCCAGCCGTACTCCGGCCCCGGGATGGCCGGGGTCGAGAAGCACGAGCTCATCGGCCCCGCCGACGGCGCGCCGCACTACCGCGTGCGGTACTTCCACGTGCCCGCCGGCCGGAGCACCGCTCGCGAGCGCCATCCGCACGACCACGGCGTCATCATCGAGCGCGGTCGAGCGCGCGTGACGCTCGGCGACGCGGTGCACGAGGTCGGCGCGGGCGACGTGGTCTACGTGGCCGGCGGCGAGCTGCACTGCTTCGAGGCGCTCGGCCCCGAGCCGCTCGGCTTCATCTGCGTCGCCCCGCCGGCCTGAGCGCGCGCGGCTACGGCTCGTCGCGCGCGGGGACCGGCTCCGGGTCGCCGGTGGCGGCGGGGGCGGCCGTCGTGCCGAGCGCCAGCTCGCGCGCCTCGGCCGCCGCCTCGAGCGTGCGCGCGGCGTCGTCGTCGTCGCCGGCCGGCACCGCCGCCGGGCGACGGCGCTCGGCGCCCTCGCCGGAGCGCGTCCCGTCGAGCAGCGGCTTCAGCATGTCGATCGGCAGCGGGAAGACGATCGTCGACGCCTGGCTCGAGCCGAGCTCGAGCAGCGTCTGGAGGTAGCGCAGCTGCAGCGCGGTGGGGTTGGCGCTCATGATCTCGGCGGCGTCGAACAGCCGCTCCGAGGCCTGGAACTCGCCCTCGGCGTTGATGACCTTCGCCCGGCGCTCGCGCTCGGCCTCGGCCTGGCGCGCCATGGCGCGCTGCATGCCCTGCGGGATCCCGACGTCCTTGATCTCGACGGTGGTCACCTTGATGCCCCACGGGTCGGTCTGCTCGTCGATGATCTGCTGCAGCGCCTCGTTGAGCTTCTCGCGCTCGGACAGGAGCATGTCGAGGTCGGCCTTGCCAAGCACCGAGCGCAGCGTCGTCTGCGCGATCTGCGACGTCGCCGCGCGGTAGCGCTCGACCTCGACGACGGACTTGACGGGATCGACGACGCGGAAGTACGTGACCGCGTTGACCTTCGCCGGGACGTTGTCGCGGGTGATGAGGTCCTGGGGCGGGACGTCGAACGTGATCGTGCGCAGGTCGACGCGCACCATGCGGTCGATGCCGGGGATGAGCAGCACGATGCCGGGCCCCTTCTGCCCGAGCAGCCGGCCGAGCCGGAAGACGACCGCGCGCTCGTACTCGCGCAGGATCCGGATCGACGCGCCCGCGAGGGCGGCGGCGACCGCGACGATGATGAGCACGGCGACGAACACGGCGGTCATGGCTGAAGCTCCCATTCCTCGGCGCGGCGGACCGACAGCGTCAGCCCGTTGATCTGCTCGACCACCACCTGGTCGCCCTCGCGCAGATCGCCCGGCTCTTCCCACGCGGGCCGGGCCCGCCAGAGCGCCCCGTCGACGAACACCTGGCCGACCGGCTCGAGGACCTGGCGGACGACGCCGACGTGGCCGAGGATCCCCTCTCCGCCCGTGCGCGCCGGGCGCCGCGCGACGGCCGCCGCGCCGCGGACCACGGCCGCGAGCGCCACGCCGGCGATCAGCGTCATCACGAGCCCGACGGCGAGCACGAGCGCGACCCCGCCGCCGGACGCGTCGACGGCGATCACGCCGCCGGCGACCAGCGACGCGAGCCCGGCCAATCCGAGGATCCCGTACGTCGGCAGATGCGCCTCGGCGACCAGAAGCCCGGCGCCCGTCAGCAGGAGCACGATCCCGAGGATGACCATTGTGTCGTCCGTCCTTTCCTGCACAAATCGTACCGCCGCGGCACGACCGGCGAGCCGGTTTGTGCGGCGCCGTCCGGGCCTCCGTCGATACTCCACCGGGCCGCCGGCCATGCCCCCGTACGAATCCACTCCGCGCGCCGTCGTGCGCAACGTCCTGATCGTCGTGGGCGTCGTGCTCCTGCTGTATCTCATCTACCTCCTGCGCCGGCCGCTGGGGTGGCTCGTCGTCGCGGGCTTCCTCGCGATCGCGCTGTCGGGACCCGCGAACTGGCTGCACCGGCGCATCGGCCGCCGCGGCGTCGCGATCGCGCTGACGTACCTCGGCCTCCTCCTGATCCCGTTCGGGATCTCGGCGATCGTCGTGCCGCCGGTCGTCACCGGTGCGAACGACCTGGCCGAGAACGCGCCGCGGTACGCCGCCGACCTCCAGGACTTCGTGCAGCGCAATCCCACCCTGCGGGGACTGGAGGAGGACTACGGGCTCGTCACCCAGATCGAGGATGAGGCCCGCAGGCTCCCGGCGCGGCTGGGCGGGGCGGCCGGCACGCTGCGCGACGTCGGCGTCGGGCTGGTCAACTCGATCTTCGCGGCGGTCACGATCCTCGTGCTGAGCACGTTCATGGTCGCGGGCGGGCGCGGCTGGCTGCGCCGAGCCGCCGCGCTGCAGCCGCCCGCGCGCGCCGCGCTCATCGACCGCACGGTCGACAGGATGGCGGTCGCGGTCGGCAACTACGTGGCCGGCGCGCTGGCGCAGGCGACCGTCGCCGGCGTGACGACGTTCATCGTGCTGACGGTCCTCGATGTTCCGTTCGCGGCCCCGCTCGCCGTGGTCGTCTTCTTCTTCGACCTGATCCCGCTCGTCGGCGCGACGATCGCGGCGGTCATCGTCGGCATCGTCACCGTGTTCGTGAACTTCCCGACCGCGACGATCGTGTGGGCGATCTGGGCGGTCATCTACCAGCAGATCGAGAACAACGTCATCCAGCCGCAGATCCAGCGCCGGGCGGTGGACGTGCACCCGTTCGTCGTGCTGGTGTCGGTGCTCTTCGGCAGCGCGCTGTTCGGCGTCCCGGGCGCGCTGCTCGCGATCCCGGTGGCCGCGTCGGCGCAGATCGCGGTGCTCGAGTGGTGGCGGTTCCGTCGCGGGGAGCCGCCGGGGCCGCCGCTCGAGCCGCCCCCGCCCCCGGCGCCGTCCGCCCCGCCGGCGCCCGCGCCGGCCGAGGCGTGACGCGCTCAGCCGCGGCGCTCGGCCCGGCGGCGGAGGCCATCGAGCATGCCGCCCAGCACGCGGTCGCGGAGGCGGTCGCCGACCGCCCCTCGGAGCAGGAGGCCGAGCTTGAAGCCCGGATCGACCTCGAGGCCGAACGTCACCCGGCTGCGACCCGGACCCCGCTCGGCGATGTCGAACGCCCCGGACAGCGCTTTGACGTCACCCCCCTCGGCCCGCCACGCCACGCGGCGCGGCTCGTCGCGGGTGGCGCGCAGCACGAGCTTGAGCGCCGTGACCTTGGCGTCGGCCTCGGCCTCGACGAGCGCGGGACGGCCGTCGGCGTCGCGCTGGCGTACGGTCACGCGCTGCAGGAAGTCCTGCCACTCCGGGTAGCGCTCGAGGTCCGAGGCGACAGCGAAGACCGCCTCCGGGCTGGCGTCGACGTCGGTGGACTGCTGGCCGCTGATCATCGCCGGAACCCTACGGTCCCCGCCCGCGCCGCACCCGCACCGCAACTTCCGTCCGGTCCGGGCATTGTTATGTCGTCAGATGCCGAACCGGCGCCATTCAGGGGGCGCCGGGCGGGGGACCCGAGGCGGCCGCCGGCCGCAGGGGCGAATCGCCGCGAGGTGCGGCGTAGCGCGACTTCCGCGCGCGAGCCCGTCAGCTCACCTCGCAGGCGCCAACGGAAGAAGGGAGACGCACGTCGTGGACCATCGCCCCTCGGACCTCGATCCGTATCCGCGGATCGGGCGCGACCTCGCGATCGATGATCTCTGGGAGCAGTCGCTGGAGCGCTCGCGCCAGCGCCGGCGGCTCGAGCGCGCGAGCCGCAGCCACCGGCAGCGGCGGAAGGGGACGTCGCTCGCCGTGGGCGCGGCGATGCTGGCCTCGCCGGTGATGCCGGCGTTCGCCGGCAGCGCGGGCAAGGGCGGCGCGCGCGGCGCCGGGACCCGGTCCGCGGCGCTGGATACCTCCTCGCTGTCGGCCGCGACCGGCGGCCGCACCGAGCTGCTGCGCTTCGGCGACGTCGGGCCCGCGGTGGCCGCGATCCAGCGCCAGGTCGGCGTGGACGACGACGGGATCTTCGGGCCGATCACGCAGGCCGGGGTCCAGCGCTTCCAGCGCGCCCACGGCCTCGCGGTGACCGGCATCGTCGACGCGCGGACGTGGGCGGCGCTGTTCAACGGGCGCGTGCTGTTCTACGACCGGTCCGGCGCGGGCGACAGCGCGCCCGCAAACGCGGCGTCCGTGCGGCTGGTGGTCGACGACCAGGACGACGACGAAGCCGATGCCGGCGACGAGACCCTTGGCACGCCCGAGGGCACCGGCACCGGGCCGAGCGGCACGGAGCCGCCGTCGGGCGAGGACGAGGAGCCGAGCGCCACGCCGGCGCCACGGCGGCCGGCGCCCGCCCCGGCGCCGCCGCCCCGTCGGGCCGCGCCGAGCCCGCCGGCCGCCGCCGGCGGCTGCACCGACGGGCGCGTCGGTGCGCCCGTGCAGGGCACGGTGACCGGCCGGTACGGCGACGGCCGCGGCGGCCGCAGCCACGGCGGCGTCGACATCGCGGCGCCCACCGGCACGCCGATCCACGCGGTGCAGTGCGGGACCGTCGTCCAGTCGGGCTCCGAGGCCGGCTACGGGCTGATGGTGTGCGTCCGCCACGCCGGCGGCGTGACCAACTGCTACGCGCACATGTCGCGCACGCAGGCGACCGTCAACCAGCAGGTCAGCGCCGGGCAGGTCGTCGGCTACGTCGGCTGCACGGGGAGTTGCACCGGTCCGCACGTGCACGTCGAGGTGCGCCGCAACGGCCGCGCCGAGGACCCGGCGCCGTACCTGGCCGGGCAGCGGACGATCGCCGGCACGACAGCGACCGCCGCGTCGACGCGGCGGACGCCGACCACGTCGGCGGGATCGAGCCGCACGGCGGCCCGGGCGGCCGTCCAGACCGGCGCCACGTCCGCAGCGGCGGCTGCGCCGGACACTGCCGCGGAGCCGGTCCCTGCCGCCGCTCCCGCACAGCCGGCCGCTGCCGCTGCCGCGCCCGCCACGACGCCTACCCCTGCCGCCCAGCCGGCCGCGGCCACCGCCGCTCCCGCACCGGCTCCGGCGGCCGAGCCAGTGCCGGCGCCCGTTCCGGCTCCGGCCGAGGCACCGACGGACGAGGCGCCCACACCTGAGCCGGTCCCCGCGCCCGAGCAGTCCGCGCCCGAGCCGGCCGCCGCGCCCGAGCAGTCCGCGCCTGCGCCGGTCCCCGCGCCCGAGCAGTCGGCGCCGGCCCCGGCGCCGGAGCCGGCCCCCGCGCCCGAGCAGTCCGCGCCTGCGCCGGTCCCCGCGCCCGAGCAGTCGGCGCCGGCC
>DATAAR010000316.1:0-7986 GCA_036259975.1 Solirubrobacteraceae bacterium
GCCAGCGCGGAGCCCGCCGCGGCGGCCGCGGCCTTCGGCGGCGCGGCGGCGACCTGGACGCCCGGGGCGAGCGCGGGCGGCTTGGATGCGCCACCTTGGAGCCCGCCGATGATCGCGCCGAGCCCCGCGGCGAGGGTGACCGCGGCCACCTGCAGCCAGCTTCTCACTGGACCGGGCACCGCGAGGGCTTGCGTGCCTTCCACCGCATGCAGTGATCGACGCGTGCCGGAGCGGCGGCCCGGCGCAGCGCGAAGCGCGTGTACTTGCCGAGCCGCCCGGGCTTGGTCACGCGGACCTCGATCACCACGCCGACGCGCAGCCGGCGTTCGAGAGCTCTGAAGCGGTAGGCGCGGCCGGTGGTCCGCACCGGGCGGATCACGCGCCGCACGGGGCACGAGCGGCCGACGCAGGCCACCTCGATGCGGGCACCGCGGCCGGCCCGCACGCTCAGCATCTGCACCCGGACGGTGCCGCCTCTGATGAAGCCGCGGATATGCACCACCGGGAACGGGCTGAGCAGCAGCAGCCGGCGGGAGCCCGACACGGCGCCCCGAAGCCGGGACACCGGTGCCGGGCCCGCCGACCCCAGGCCGGGCGTGGCCAACGCCGTCGGGATCGGCCCAGAGACCTGAACGGTCTGGAAGGCGACCGAGGAGAGCCCCCGGTCGTCCGTCGCGCGAAGGCGCACGATGTGGCCGCCGGCGGGGAACACGCGCGCGGCGGTCGGGCCCGCCGCGTCATCGAAGGACCCGTCGGCGTCGAGGTCCCACGCCAGGCTCGCGATCGTGCCGTCGGCATCCGTGGAGGCCGAGGTGAACACGACCGGCTCGCCGGCGCGTGGCGCGCGCGGGGCGAAGGAGAACGCCGCCACCGGCGCCTGCCCGGCCAGGACGCTCAGCACCTGCGTGGCGACCGCCGTCGCGCCGCGGTCGTCGGTGACCTGCAACCTGATCGGCTGGGCCCCGGCCGTGCGGTAGACACGGCTGACGGTCGCGGTCCGCCCGTCGTCGAAGCGCCCGTCGTCGTCGAGGTCCCACGCGACGGAGGCCACCTGGCCGTCGACGTCGCTCGAGTCCGAGACGAACGTGACGCGCCCGCCCACCGCGACGGCCGATGGGTTCATGCTGAACGACGCGGTCGGGGGCCGGTTGATCGTGACGATGCGCGACGCCGTCGTCTCCGCCGCGAGGTTGTCCTGCACGAGCATCCTGATGGTGAACGCGCCCGCGGTGGGGAACGCGCGCGTGGCGGACGCCCCGGTCGCGTCGTCGAACGCCCCGTCGTTGTCGAGGTCCCAGCGCGTGGACGCGACGCTGCCGTCGGGATCGCTGGAGGTGGACGTGAAGGTCACGTCGGCGCCGACCTGTGGCGCGGATGGGGAGAACGTGAACGACGCACTCGGCGCGCTGTTCGCGACGATCACGGTCAGCGTCTCGACGACCGGCGGGCCGGCCGGATCCGACACCTGGAGCGAGACCCGGTGCTCCCCGCTGGTCGTGAAGGTCGTGCTCGCGGTGGCCTCGCTGCCGTCGTCGAAGACGCCATCGTCGTCGAGGTCCCACGCGTAAGTGATGGGGTCGCCGTCCGCGTCGGCCGAGACCGAGCTGAACGTGACCAGCTGCCCGGCCGCGGGGGCGGCGGGCGAGAAGCCGAAGCCCACGGACGGCGTGGCGGCGCGGGCGACGCCCGCACCGCCGAGGGCGAGGAGCAGCGCGGTGACGAGTGCTGCCGCGGTCGCCGCGGCGGCCGGCGGGCGCCGCCGGCCGCTGGGGGGATCGACCGCGGTCGGGCTCATCGCCGGGCGCCTCGGCGCGCGCGCGTGACGCGCTCGCAGCCGCGCAGGACGTCGATACGGTCGGCCCGCACGGTGTCACGGCCCCGGCCGCAGCTCACGACGTTGCGCCGCCCGTTGCGGGAGACGATCGTGTCGTTGCCGGTGCCGGCCACCACCACCCCGGTGCCCGGGCCCGTCAGCAGCCTGTCGCGGCCCGGCCCGCCGTCGAGCCGGTCGGAGCCGGGGCCGCCGGACAGGGTGTCGTTGCCCTGGGATCCGGTCACGCGGTCGTTGCCGACGCCGGCGAGCAGCGTGTCGTTGCCGACGCCGCCGGAAAGCGTGTCGCGGCCGGCGCCACCCGAGAGGCGGTCGTTGCCGATCAAGCCCACCAGGCGGTCGTTGCCGGCGTTCCCGACCAGCCGGTCGGCGCCGGGCCCGCCGTTGAGCATGTCGGCGCCCGCGCCGCCGGCCGCGAGGTCCTTGCCGTCGCCGCCGAAGGCGCTGTCCGCGCCGGCGACGCCGAACAGGCAGTCGTCGCCCTTGAGCCCGCTGATCACGTCGTTGCCGTCGAGGCCGAAGATGCGGTCGCCGACGTCAGTGCCGTCGATGCGGTCAGCCCCCGCCGTGCCGATGAACGGGGTGGTGCACCGGTTCGCGGGCACCGACGCGCCGAGCGCGGACAGGGCCACCGGGATCGGCGTGCCGATCGGCGAGGAGGCGATGAACGGCGCCTGCCCGGGGCCGGGCGGCGGGGCCGCCGGCGGCTGGCCGGGGCCGCCCCCGGTGGTCCCGCGGTCGACGCGCTCGCACGCCTCGGGGTTGCCGGGGGCTTCGACGATGCGATCGAACACGTCGGCGACGACCGTGTCGTCGCCCGGCCCGCAGAACACCTCGTCGGGGACGTCGCCGCGGGTGACGATGGTGTCGTTGCCGGCGCCCGCGTGGACGCTGTCGGCTCCCGCACCGCCGCGGAGCAGGTCGGGGCCCGGCCCGCCGTTGAGCGTGTCGTTGCCGGGGCCGGCGTTGACCTGCGTGGTCAGCCCGACGTTGATCGTGATGGTGTCGTTGCCGTCGTCGGGATCGACGAAGATCTCGGTGATACCGGCGCTCGAGCACGAGGCCTGCGTCGGCCCGTTGGCAGTGCAGCTGCGCCCCGGCGTGATCGGCGCGCCGCTGTCGCTCACCAGGAACCCGGCGCCGCCGGAGGAGACCGTGAGGGCGTTCGTCTCCCCGGCCGGGGCCTGGATGATCAGGCGGTTCGCGCCGGTCCGCGCTGTCGCGGCTCCGGCGGTTGGCACAGTCGTGGCCAGCGCGACCAGCGCGAGCGAGCCGATCGCGAGCACTGCCTGCTTGTTCATCCGTGTGGCCTCCGTGGGGCGTCCGCGGCGTCGCCCCCCGACGAGGCGTGCCTATGACCGAAGAACGCCGGGCCGCGATCCGGGTTCTCAGATCCTGGGCCGAAACCCCCCATGCGGACAGGCCAGTGAGAACCCGGCGCGGCCGCGCGCGTTCTTGTCGTACGCCCGCCGACGTCCCGTCCGTGTCCCCGCCCCGAGTTCCGCGCCCGCGGCGCGGGGTGCTCGCCGTGCTCGCCGCCGCGGCCGTGGCGGGCCTCGCCGCCGTCGTGCTGGCCGCGTCCGGAGGCGGCGACGAGCCGGCGGGCGGCACGGTCCTGCTCGCGGCGGGCGACATCGCCGAATGCGACAACCAGGGCGACGAGGCGACCGCGCGGTTGCTCGCCGAGTACCCGACGGCGACGATCGCGGCGCTCGGCGATCTCGCCTACCAGCACGGCACCCCGGAGCAGTTCAGGCGCTGCTTCGCGCCCTCATGGGGCCGCTTTCGCGATCGGATCCGCCCGGCGCCCGGCAACCATGACCACGCCACCAAGGACGCCGCGGGCTACGCGCGGTATTTCGGCGCGCGCGCCGGTCCGCCGGGGCTGTTCCGCTACAGCTACGACCTCGGCGACTGGCACGTCGTAGTCCTGGACAGCGACTGCTGGCGGGTGGGCGGCTGCGACCTCGACGACGAGCAGGCCCAGTGGATGCAGGCCGACCTGCGCGCCAACCGGCGGCGCTGCATGCTCGCCTACTGGCACCGCCCGCCGTTCAGCTCGGGCCGGTACGGCGACCCGAAGGACAGGGCGCGCGTACGCGCGCTGTGGCAGGTGGCGGTCGAGGAGGGCGTGGACGTCGTGTTGGCCGGCCACGAGCACAGCTACGAGCGCTTCGCGCCGATGGACGTGACCGGGCGGATCGACCGCGCGCGCGGCACGCGCCTCTTCATCGTCGGCACCGGCGGCGGGAACCTGCGCCGCTACCGCAACCCGCCGCTCCCGGCCACCGAGGTCCGCAACGCCGACACCTGGGGAGTGCTCCGCCTGACCCTGCGCTCGGACCGCTACGACTGGCGCTTCCTGCCCGTCCGCGGCCGGCCGTTCACCGACAGCGGCTCGGGCGACTGCACCCTCTAGCCATCCCGAGCTCGAGCAGCTCACGGGGACCCTGCCGCAGGTCGCCGGCGACCGCGGCGGCCGTCACTGGCCCAGCCGCCGCTTCATCACCTTGCCCATCGCGTTGCGCGGCAGCTCGTCGAGGTACCGCACCACGCGCGGGCGCTTGTGCGGGGTGAGCAGCCCGGCGACGTGGTCGGCGAGCTCCTGCTCGCCCGGCCGCTCGACGCCGTCGGCGGGCACGACCCACGCGACGATCCGCTCGCCCAGGTCCTCGTCGGGCTCGCCGGTGACCGCGACCTCGGCGACCCCGGGGTGCTCGAGCAGGACGCTCTCGATCTCGCCCGCGCCGATCTTGTAGCCGCCGCTCTTGATCAGGTCGGTCGCGCGGCGGCCGACGATCCGCAGGTAGCCGTCGGGCGCGCGCGTGGCCATGTCGCCGGTCGCGAACCAGCCGCCGTCCTTCATGACCTCGGCGGTCGCGTCGGGCCGGTTGAGGTACTCGAGGAACAGGTTCGGACCGCGGACCTGGATCTCCCCCACCGTCTCGTCGTCGGACGCCTCGATCGGGGCACCCTCGTCGTCGACGAGGCGGATCTCGACGCCCTCCAGCGGCGGGCCGACGGTGCCCGGCCGGCGGTCGCCGTCGACGCGCACCGCGGTGTTCATGAGCGTCTCGCTCATGCCGTAGCGCTCGACGACCTTCTGGCCGGTCAGGCGCTCCAGCCGGGCGTGCTCGCTGGCGGGCAGCGCCGCCGAGCCCGACACCAGCACCCGCGCCCGGGCGACGGCCCTCCCGATGTCGGGATCGCGCTCGGCGTCGGCGGCGAGGCGGTGGTACATCGTCGGGACGCCGAACATCATCGTGGCTTCGCCGGCGAGCTCGGCCGCCATCGCCTCGGAGCTGAAGCGCCCGAGGTGATGCACCGTGCCGCCGAGCCGCAGCGGGCCGAGCACGCCGAGGATGAGACCGTGGACGTGGAACAGCGGCAGCGCCTGGGCGAGCACGTCGTCGCCGGTCCACGCCCACGCACTCGCGAGCGCATCGAGGTTCGACGAGATCGCACGCCGGGGCAGCACAGCGCCCTTCGGCGGACCGGTCGTGCCCGACGTGTAGACGATCACGGCGGGCGTCTCGGGGTCGGGCTCCGCGGGCAGGGCGCCGCCGTCGGCGCGGGCGTCGACGTCGACGTCGATCCGCCGCAGCGCGGCCAGCGCGGGCGGAAGCTCGGCGCCCGGCGCCGCCAGTACCGCCTCGGGCGCGCTGTCAGCGACGATGTGCTCGAGCTCGCGCTCGCCCGCCTTCGGGTTGACCGGCACGAACGGCACGCCGGCCAGCAGCGCCCCGACCGCGGCGACGCACGTCTCGATGGTGTTCTGCGCGAACACCGCGACGCGCGTGGCGCCCTGCACCTCGTCGACGACCGACCTGGCGGCGCCCGCCAGCTCGCGGTAGGTCAGGACGCGGTCGCCGAAACGGATCGCCTCCTTGTCGGTGGGCTCGTGCAGCGGCGCGAGGAGCGCACCGCGCGAGGGGGCCGAGGTCGTCATCGGATCTGTCTCCATGGTGGTCATAGCGTTCCCCCTCAGCCTCAGCCCACGCCCGGCACGATGAGCACGGGCCAGGGGACGAGCGGCGCCGCCGCGGCGACCACGGTGCCGTAGACGAGCAGCCGGCGGAAGAACGTGTCGCGGTCGACGTTCTTGGCGTTCGCGAGCACGATCGCGCCGTTCGTCGAGAACGGGCTCACGTCGACGACGGTCGACGCCACGGCCAGCGCCGCCATCATGCCGACCGCGCCGACGCCGCCGTCGAGCAGGGACGGAACGGCCAGCGGGATCGTCGCCCGGAGCACACCGACGGAGGGGGCGAACGCGGACACGATGGCGCCGATGTAGCAGAGCACCAGCGCCGCGACGACCGGCGCGCCGATGTCCTTCACGGCGTTGCCGACGTACTCGATCGTGCCGATCTCCTGCATCACGCCGATGTACGCGAGCACGGCGCAGATGAGCAGGACGACGTGCCGCGCCACGGGATCTGCGCGTGGTGGCCGACCCCGCGCTCGTGCCCCGGCCGGGCCCTGAGCGCTCGCCGGCGCGGGCGACACCGACCGGCGGAGGACGCGCGGCCGCGGACGGGACGCCTGCGCTCGCACCGCCCGACGGCCGCAGCGTCGGTCAGCTGACCTTGTCCTTGACCTTGCCGATGAGCCCGGACGGCTCGTTGGCGACGACGCCGGTCGGCTCCTTCGGCAGCCCGGCCGCCTGGCGGAGCTTCTCGGCGATCTGCGCGATCTCCTCCGGCGCGTAGTCCGGGGCGAACACGGCCGGCTGGGACGGGAGGTCCACCGGCGGGGCGCCCTCGGGCGCGTGGTCGATCACGGTCAGGTCCTCGCCCGTCTCCGGGTGCGGCCCGTTGAAGACGGCGACGATCTCCTTGTAGTCGTCCGGCGAGAAGCGGTACAGGCGGAGGTGGTCGCCGCGCTGGATGTGCGGCTGGCACTCGGGGATCTTGTCCGTCGGGATCCGCGGGCTTGGGAACATCTTCGTCAGCTCAGCGCCGGTGAGCTTCTCGACGGCGCGGGCGTAGGCGACCTGATGCACGCCGCCGCGGACGAGCAGGTAGCCGGTCAGCGCGCGCGCCGCGGGGTGATCGCACATCTCGTAGACCTTGAGCTTGTTGTTGCGGGCGCCGGTCTCGAGGAAGAAGTTGTGCGTCAGGTCCTCGACGAGGTCGCCGGTCGCGGTCACGTAATCGCCGTTCCACGGCTTCCCCATGGAGTCCTGGGGCAGCGCGGACTGGCCGCCGGCGATGAACTGCTGCGCGTTGCGGGCGTCCTTCGTACCGCTCAGCGAGCCGCTCGGCGGGCGACCGTCGCCGACGGGCGACGCGCCGGTGAGCATCGTGTTGATCGCCGCCGCGACGAGCTCGATGTGGCCGTATTCCTCCGCCGCGATGTTCGCGATGAGGTCGTAGAACGGCCGGGCTCCCTGCCGGTTGCGGAAGTTGAACGACTGGAACGTGTAGTTCATCAGCGTCGACATCTCGCCGAACTTGCCGCCCATCAGCTCCTGGACGACGCTCGCGCCGTTCGGATCGGGATCGGACGGCGGCGGCATCTCGACCTGCCAGCGATCGATGCGCAGGATCATGTGGGGCCTCCCGTTGTTTGGAAGAACTCCAGGGCCCGGATCGCCGTACCCGAGAGCGCCCCAAACGCGAACATCCAATGGGCGGGGTCGGGTTGGCGACGGACATGGCGTCCGCGCGCGGGCCCGGTTACGCGGCGAAGGCGGCCAACCGCTTCGATATCCGCCGGATCATCGGCGGGCTCTACGGGCTGATCCTGACCGTCGTCGGGTCGGGATCGTCGGCAGCGACGACGTCAAGAACAAGGCGGCCGGGATCAACATCAACCTGTGGACAGGCCTGGCGATGCTGGCGTTCGGCGTCCTCATGGTGGCCTGGGCGCTTCTGCGCCCGGTGGTGCCCGACCGCGAGATCGCGCCGGCCTGGCGGCGCCTCAGATCAGGCCGAGCAGGGACGCGACGATCAGCACGACGGCGAGCAGCACCGCCAGCGCGACGAGCCGCGGCAGCCAGACGCCGACGGCCGTGCCACGGGACGCGCCCGTCGCGCGCGGGCCGTGGGCCCGCGGGTCGTCGCGCAGCACGGGCGGCGGCGCGAAGGCCGAGGCCCGCGCCATCGCGGCCGGGCGCCGCCTCGGGGCCGGTGGCTCCGGCTCGGCCGCGG
>DATAAR010000317.1:0-39101 GCA_036259975.1 Solirubrobacteraceae bacterium
GTCACGGACTCGGTGTTCTCGATGGACGGCGACGTCGCGCCGCTCGAGGAGATCGTCGAGCTCGCCCGCCGCCACCGCGTCCGCGTCGTGGTCGACGAGGCGCACGGGACCGGCTGCCTCGGGCCCGGCGGCCGGGCGGAACCCGGCGCGCAGCGCCGCGCGGGCCAGCAGCCGGGCGGCGCCGCGCAGCTCCTCGCGCGTGTGCGCGGCCATGACCGCCAGGCGCAGCCGCGACGTCTCGTCGGGCACGGTCGGGGGCCGGATCGCCTGGGCGAACACGCCGTCCTCGATCGCCAGCTCGCACATCCGCAGCGCTTGGTGGGCGTCGCCGACGACGAGCGGCACGATCTGCGTCGTCGAGCCCGAGACGTCGAAGCCCTCACGGGCGAGCTCGTCGCGCAGCGCGGCCGCGTTGGCCCGCAGGCGCTCGACGCGCTGCGGCTGGTCGGCCAGCAGCTCGAGCGCCGCGAGCGCGCCGGCGGCGACCGGCGGCGCCGGCGCGGTCGAGTAGATGAACGGCCGCGCGGTGTTGAGCAGCAGCTGCGCCATCGCGTGATCGCAGGCCGCGTACGCGCCGTAGGCTCCTAGCGCCTTGCCGAGCGTGCCGATCATGACGTCGACCTCATCCTCGACGCCCGCCTCGTGCACCGCGCCGCGGCCGCCCGGGCCGAGGCAGCCGGTCCCGTGCGCCTCGTCGACCACGACGCGCACGCGGTGGCGCTGCGCGAGCTCGACGATCTCCTCGAGCGGCGCGACGTCGCCGTCCATCGAGAACACCGAGTCGGTGACGATCAGCGCGCTGCGGCCCGCGGCGTTGCGCAGGCCCCAGGCGAGGTGCTCGACATCGGCGTGGCGGTACACGAAGGTGTCCGCGCGCGCCAGGCGGCAGCCGTCGATGATCGACGCGTGGTTGAGCTCGTCGGAGAACACGACCGAGCCCTCGCCGGCGAGCGCGCTGACGACCCCGAGGTTCGCCAGGTACCCGGATCCGAACAGGAGCGCGGCGTCCGTGCCCTCGAAGGCGGCCAGCCGGTCCTCCAGGCGCCGGTGGACGGTCATCGTGCCCGACACGAGGCGCGACGCGCCCGCCCCGACGCCCCAGCGCATCGCCGCGTCGGCCGCCGCCTCGCGCACGCGCGGATGGTCGGCGAGCCCGAGGTAGTTGTTCGAGCAGAGCAGCAGCACCGGCTTGCCGTCCAGGACGACGCGCGGCCCCTGCGGCCCGCTGATCATCCGCATGCGTCGGTACAGGCCGAGCTCGCGCAGCTCCGCCAGGCGATCGTGGATGTCGGTCAACCGATCCCTCCCTGAGCGGTGATGAGCGGGGTCACGCGGCCTGGCGCGGCCACGTGTTGGGCGCGCCGTCGGGGCGCGGCGGGACCTTCGGCTTGCGGTGGTAGCGAAGCTGCGTCGCGGGGTCCCAGAGGTGCACCTCGATGCCGGCCGCGCGCGCGTCCGCCGGCGTGTCCAGGAACTCCTCGACGACGTCGGGCGTCTCGCCCGCGAGCCAGCCGTCGCGGTTGTCGGGGCGCGGCACCGCGCCGTTGTCCGGCTGGCGCGCGACGTTCAAGCCGAGCTCGGTGAACATCGCGCGGTCGTCGGCGGGCGTCGAGCCCAGCGTGGTGAGGAAGTTGCCCATCATCACGCCGTTGAGCCCCGCCCGGACCGCGAGCGGCTGGAGGTCGCCGAGGTTCTCGACGCGGCCGCCGCAGAGCCGGAACAGCGCCTCGGGCAGGATGAGGCGGAAGATCGCCACCCACTTGACCGCCTCCCACGGGTCCATCAGCTCGCGGTCGCCGAACTTCGTGCCCGGGCGCGGGTTGAGCAGGTTGATCGGCACGGAGGTCGGGTTGATCGGGGCGAGCTCGAACGCCATCTCGACGCGCTGCTCGCGCGACTCGCCGAGGTTCAGGATGCCGCCGACGCACGTCTCGAGGCCGGCCTCGCGGACCGCGTCGATCGTCCGCAGGCGGCCCTCGTAGCGCACCGTCGTCGAGACCTCGCGGTAGTGCGACTCGGCCGTCTCGACGTTGTGGTGCACGCGCTGGATGCCCGCCTCGCGCAGCGCCTTGGCCCGTGCCGCGCTGAGATGGCCGATCGACGCGCAGCGCTTCAGGTTCGTGTGCTCGGCGACGAGCCGCGCGCCCTCGAGCACCTTCTCGAAGTCGCGCTTCGACAACCCCTGGCCCTGCGTGACCATGCAGAACCGGTGCGCCCCCGCCGCCTCGGCCGCGCGCGCGTGCTCGAGGATCTGCTCGGGCTCCATCATCGCGTGCAGCGGCGTCTCGGCCTCGGCGAACCGCGACTGCGCGCAGAAGCCGCAGTCCTCCGCGCAGCCGCCGGACTTGGCGTTGACGAGCGAGCAGAGGTCCGTCGCGTCGCCGAAGCGCTCCCGGCGCGCCTGCCATGCGCGCTCGACGAGCGCCTCGATGTCGGCATGGTCCTCGATCTCGCCGAGCGCGAGCGCCTCCTCGCGGGTGATGAGCGGCGGCATGGGCGGCAACTTAGGCACCGGCCCGGACGGCTCGGCCCGCGGGCTCGGCGCGCCGTGGGCGAGGCGCGGCGTCCGGCCGCGCCGCCGCCTACGGGCCCGCCGGTTCGAGCTCGACCACGAGGGGCGCGTGGTCGGAGGGCTTCTTGCCCTTGCGGAAGTCGCGCACCATCCCGACCCGGCGCAGTCGCGGCGCGAGCGTCTCGCTCACCAGCGCGACGTCGATCCGCAGGCCCATCCGCGGTGGAAATGGCCCTGGCGGTAGTCCCACCGCGTCGTCGGCGACCTTCGTCTCCGGCAGGCACGCGATGTCGGGCCGCTCGGCCTCGAGGAACTCGAGCACCCGTGGCATCCGCTCGCCGAGCGAGTTGACGTTCCACGTGACGAGCTTCACGTCCAGCGCGAGCTTACGCGCGCGAGCTGCGCCAGCATGCTGAGGTCCTCGGGCTCGGGGCCCCAGAACGCCTGCTGCGCCGCGCGCCCGGCGCTCGCGTAGGCCGCGGAGAGGTGCGCGGGCAGCGGATCCCAGCAGCCGACGTCGCGGACGTAGCCCGCGCCACCGTCCTCGTAGACGAGCAGGTGGCTGTGCGCGCGCCCCAGGAAATGGCCGCGGTGGGAGGTGAGCTGGACGAACGCGAGCGGCGTCGCGCCCTGCGGCAGCGCCTCGTCCACGTGCTCGCCGAGCGCGTCGGCCTCGCGCTCGAGCGCGTCCCCCTCGAGCTGCACGTCGGTGCACGTGACGTACGCGCGCGTGAAGATCGGCGCGCGGGGCACGAGCGCCGCGCTGACGTCGATCTCGAACGTCACGCCGGGCAGGCCGCCGCTGCGCACCGCCGTGAACCAGCCCGCGGCGCAGCCCATGTCCGGCCAGCGCGCGGGGTCGGCGAGGAACCGCACCGCCGCCGCGGTGTCGGGCAGCCGGACCGGCGGATACGTCGACCAGTGGCGCTGCTCGGGCGCTGCGCGCGGCGGGTCGAGCGGCGCCAGCGCGGCCCGCGCCAGCCGCAGCGCCGGATCGTAGGCGCGGCGCTCCTCGGCGGTCGCGAACGCCACGCCGTGCGCGCGCCGCTCCGGATCGGCGTAGGCCGCGGGGAACCAGTCGCCCAGCATCCCGGCCGCGCCGTCGAGCAGCGCGGCGCGGTCGAGGCGGCCGCCGGCGCCGAGCCGGGCGGTGCCGAACGCGCGGTGGAACGCCGGCAGGTCGCGCGCGCCGAGGCGCCGCCCGCCGCGCCGCGCCCAGCGCGTGGTGAGCACGCACAGCGCCAGCCGCAGGTCGTCGACGTCGCGCTCGTCCGCGGGCCGCGCGTAGTAGGCCGCGTTCAGGAAGTCGGTGATCCACGCCGCCGCGCCGGGCGCGGCGATCGACGTGCCCCCCATCCGCATGATCCGCACCGGGCCGGCCATGCGTCACCGCCCCCGCCAGCGCGCCGGGCGCTTCTCGGCGAACGCGCGCACGCCCTCGCGCAGGTCCTCGGAGCGGAAGCACGCACGGCGCAGCTCGATGAGCTGGCGCTCGACGTCGGGGTCGAGGTCGCCTCCGGCGCGCCGCAGCTCGCGGATGACGCGCTTGTTGCCGCGGATGCTGAGCGGCGCGTTGGCGGCCAGCTCCTCGGCCCAGGCGAGCGCCTCCTCCTCGAGGTCGGCCGGCAGCACCACCGCGTTGACGAGTCCCCACGCCTCGGCGGTGCGCGCGTCGACGTTGCGCCCGAGCAGGAACAGCTGCCGGGTGCGCGGGAGCCCGATCGTCTCGATGAACCGGCGCATGCCGGTGTGCGAGTACACCAGGCCGAGCTTCGCGGGCGGCATCCCGAGCCGGATCCCGTCGGAGGCGATGCGCAGATCGCACGCGAGCGCGAGCTCGAGCCCGCCGCCGATCGTGTGGCCGGGGAGCGCCGCGAGCGTGGCCACCGGGCAGTCGTCGAGCGCCTCGAGCGCGGCCGCGAAGGGGTGGGCGACGAGCCGCTCGGCCTCGTCGGCGAAGACCTCGTCGGACAGCGCCCCGAGGTCGTAGCCGGACGAGAACATCCCGTCCGCGCCGGTGAGCACGACGCAGCGCACGTCGTCGTCGAGCTCGGCCAGCGCCGCGGCGATGGCGTCGAGGATCGCGTGGTCGAGCGCGTTGCGCCGGCCCGGGTTGGAGATGGTCAGCCGCAGGACGCCGTCGGCCGGCCGATCGCGTGAGACCTCACCGCTGATGGACCCGAAATCTAATGCGCCCGCGGCGCGAGCCCTACGCCGGCTACTCGAGGACGACGAGCGTGTCGCCCTCGTTGACGGCCTGCCCCTCCTCGCAGAGGATCTCCTTGACGACGCCCGCATCCTCGGCCTCGACCGGCATCTCCATCTTCATCGACTCGAGGATGACGACGGTGTCGCCCTCCGCAACCGTCTCGCCGACCTCGCACTCGATCTTCCAGACCGTGCCCGTGATGTGGGCCTCGACCTCCGGCACGCCGCGCCTCCTCCGCGAGATTCGCCCCACCCGGGGACCGCGCGCGGACCATACCCGCGGCGGTGGACGGCGGACCGGGGCGCCGGGGCGTCGCCGGGTACCCTGCCCGCCGTGAGCGAGGAGCCCCTGCCCGCCCAGAAGGACCCGGCCGACCTGACGCCGATCCGCGCGCAGGTCTACAAGGACCCGCGGCCGGCGGAGTACTTCGACCGCTTCCACGCCCGGGCCCGCACGCGCGAGCCCGATGCGGTGTACGAGATCGTGCGCGTCGCGACGTCGCTGTACTCGTGGATCGCCTTCCGCACGCGCGGCATCGCGCCCGAGCAGGTGCCGCCGAGCGGGCCGGTGATCCTCGCGCCGAACCACTTCTCGTTCCTGGATCACTTCTTCCTCGGGGCCGCGATCCGCCGCAAGGTCCGCTTCATGGCCAAGTCGCAGCTCTTCACGCGGCCGCTGCAGTTCGTCTACTCGCACGGCGGCGTGTTCCCGGTGCGCCGCGGCCACCGCGACGAGGAGGCGTTCGTCACGGCCGCCGTGATCCTCGACCGCGGCGGCTGCCTGGCGATGTACTGCGAGGGCGGCCGCTCGCGCAGCGGCCGGCTCGGCGACCGCGCGCGGCCGGGGATCGGGCGGCTCGCGCTCGAGTCGGGCGCCCCCGTGGTCCCGGTGGCGATCCACGGCTCCTCGCACGTGCGCAACTGGAAGCGCCTGCGGTTCCCGAAGGTCACCGTCCTCTACGGCGAGCCGTTCCGCTACGAGCGGGTGCCCGAGCCCACGCGCGACCAGCAGCAGGCGGTGGCCGACGAGATCCTGGCCCAGATCACCGCGCTGTACCGGCGGCTCGAGACCGAGGGCCGCCCCGCCGTCCTCGAGCGCTGGCGGGCCGAGCGCCGCGCGGCGCGCGAGAAGCGCACGGTCCCGGCCTGAGCGCCGCGCCTACGCCGGCGCCTCGGTGTCCTCGAAGCGGCTCTCGCCCGGGATCCGGCGCACCGAGCCCCAGCCCCACCGCGCCCAGCACACGAGCAGCGCGGCGCCGCACAGCGCCCCGAGCGAGTCGGCGATCAGGTCGCCGACCGTGTCCTCGTTGCCGAGCTGCAGGTTCGACCCCAGGCGGTTGTCGGAGGCCCACTCGACGATCTCCCACAGCCCGCCGAGCGCCATGCCGAGGGCGAAGCTGATGATCGCCATGCCCGCGTAGTGGCGCCCGTGCGTCTCGTCCTTGGGGTCCGGGACGACGTCGAGCCGCGCGAGCACGATGTAGAGCGTCGGCACCGCGAAGAACGGCAGCGAGAAGTGCACGACGTTGTCGAACCACAGGACGCTGTCGTAGAGCCCCAGCGCCTCGCCCCAGGCCTGGAGGGCGAGCGCCAGCACCAGGCACAGGTCGTACGCGCGCGGCAGCAGCACGGGCCGCACCGCCCACGCGAGGGCGCCCGCGCCCGCGAGCACGAGCGCCCCGGCCCCGTCGCCGGCCAGCCCGAAGGCGGCCGCCCCGGCCACGAGCGAGGCGCGCAGCAGGTCGATCGGGTCCCGCAGCCACGGGTGCCAGTCCCCCATGACGAGGGTCCGGGCGCGCATGCGGGCTGCGTACCCGCCTACCGGCGCACGTCCTCGCAGCTCGGGCTGACGACGTCGTCGACGTCGGCGAACACGACGTCGACCCCGTCGCCGCAGTCGATCCTGTCGGTGTCGCCGCCGACGGCCTGGATGCGGTCGTTCCCGGGCCCGCCGGCGACGACGTCGGGATCGAGTCCGCCGAAGAGCTGGTCGTTGCCCTCCTCGCCGTTCAGCGTGTCGCGGCCACGCTCGCCGTAGAGGCGGTCGTCGCCGGGGTTGCCGAGCACCATGTCGTCGCCGTTGCGTCCGTGCAGCTCGTCGTTGCCGTTGCCGCCGTGGAGGATGTCGTTGCCCTCGACGCCATCCACGTAGTCGTTGCCGTCGTTGCCGTACAGGTCGTCGTTGCCGTCCTGCCCGAACACCGAGTCGTCCGCCGGGGTGCCGAAGAGCTGGTCGTTGCCCGGCGTGCCGAAGATGTTCGACGCCGTGCTGGGCGCGTCGGTGGCCGGCTCGGGGGGGACCGGCACGACTCGCTCGCAGCTCGTGAGGTCGTCGCGGTCGGGCGCGGTGTTCTCGACGTACACGACGTCGCGGCCGGACCCGCAGTTCACCGTGTCGCGGTCGTTGTCGGCCGCGCGGATCTGGTCGGCGCCGGTGCCGCCGTCGACGCGGTCCTCGCCGGGCCCGGCGACGATCTCGTCGGCGCCGAACGAGCCCGACAGGGTGTCGGCGCTCGAGCCGCCGTCGAGCGAGTCGTTGCCGGAGCTGCCGAACAGCGCGTCCCGCCCCGCATCGCCGCGGACCGCGTCGTCGCCGGCGCGCCCGTACAGCCGGTCGCCGCTCGAGCCGCCGTCGATGGTGTCGTTGCCGACGCCGCCGTCGACCGTCTCGGAGCCCGACGCGCCGAACAGCGTGTCGTCGCCGTCGCCGCCGTTGATGCGCAGGTCGCTGCCGCGCCCGCCGTTGACGAAGTCGTTGCCGGGCCCGGCGTCGAGGAGCTTGTCGTTGCCGAGTCCGGCCTCGAAGATCTTGTCGTCGCCGGGGCCGCCGACGATGGTGTCGTCGCCGTCCCCGCCGTCCATGTAGTCGTTGCCGTCGCCGCCGTCGATGCGGTCGTTGCCGGTCCCGGCGTTGGCGTTGTCGTTGCCGATGCCGCCGAGGATCGAGTCGTTTCCGGACTGGGACGTCATGCGGTCGTCGCCGTCGCCGCCCTCGAGGATGTCGTCGCGCGTGCCGCCGGTGAGGACGTCGTTGCCGGGGCCGCCGAGCAGGATGTCGTTCTCGCGCGCGCCGCGCAGCGTGTCGTCGCCGGCCAGCCCGTCGATGCGGTCAGGGCCCCGGGTGCCCTTGATGTCGTCGGGGCCGGGCGTGCCCATCACGATCGCGACGCCGGGCTGCACCGCCAACGACTGCGGACGGGTCCGCGCGCCGAGGCGCTGGACGGTCAGGCGCCGGAACGACAGCCCGCTCAGCACCGAGATCGCACCCTCGGCCCGGTCGGCGACGTAGATCCGGGTGCGGTCGGGCGACCAGGCCGGGAAGCCCGGGCCGGCGCCGGTGCGCACGCGGCGAACCGGGCGCCGGGTGCGGACGTCGAAGATCACCGTGACCCGCTCGCCGCGGTTCGTGCCGACGACGGCGTAGCGCCCGGTCGGCGAGAAGGTGAGCCCGCCGCCGCCGACGCCTCGCCCGACCCGGTGGCGCGCGCGGAACTCGCCCTCGGGGCCGAAGCGGACGAGCCGGCCGCTGCGGCGTGCCGGCGAGGCCACCCACACGTCGGCCCGCCCCGGCGCGAACGCGACGGCGCTCGGAGCCGTGATCTCGACGCGGCGGATCAGGCGCAGCCTGGCGAGGCTCACGATCGCCACGTGCCGGCGGTCGACGACCGCAGCCAGCCGCGAGCCGTCGCTCGACACGGCCAGCGACGTCGGCGTGGCCGAGCGCGGCAGCGCGATCGTCGCGGTCACCGCCAGCGTCGCCGCGTCGATCACGTCGATCGCCCCGCGCCGCCCGGCGTACAGCCGCAGCCCGTCGCTCGCGACGGCGAGGCCGGTCGCGGTGCCGGCCACCGTGGCCGCCCCGACCGGGACCCGCGTGGCGAGGTCGATGGCGAGGACGCGTCTGCCGGCCGCGACGTACCCGCGCGAGCCGTCCGGCGCGGCCACCGCGGCGCGGCTGCGGCCGCCGACCGGGACGCGGGCGACCAGCCGGTTCGTCGCGACGTCGGTGAGGGCGGCCGAGCCATCGCCGGTGGCGATCACGACGACGCGGGCATGCGCCACGGCCGGCGCCACGAGGCCGGCGGCGGCGAGGACGGGGAGGATCGTTGCGAATCGACGCATCGATCGTCTACAACCCGGTGCCGCGGGCGAAGGTTGCGCATCGGCCCCGGGGCGGCTCGGGTGTGGGTGCGCCGGTCCTCCCCGTCGCCGTCAGGCGTAGCGGTCGCGCACGTCCGGCCAGCGCTCGGCGTCGTGGCCGCAGATCACCTCCGCGCTCGGCGTCTGCTCGACGTAGCGGCGGATCTCGCGCAGAGAGCGCCGGTAGCGGTGCACGTCGTCGACGAGCACCGGCACGAGCTCCTCGTCGATCGTGCGCCGCGCGAACGCGGCGTCGCCCGTCAGCAGGAGCTCGCGCCCGCTCTCGAGGCGCAGCAGCACCGACATGTGGCCCTTCGAGTGCCCGGGCGTCGACAGCAGGCGGATCGAGCCGTCGCCGAACAGGTCGACCGTGCGCCCGAACGTCGCGAACGACGCAACGCGCGGGTCGTCGAAGTCGATCTCGCGCCAGTCGAACGGATGGTCGAAGAGCTTCGGCGCGTAGCCGGAGGTGAAGCCGCCCGAGCGCGCCGCGCGCCATTCGTCGGCGTCGACGACGAACGTGGCCTGCGGGAAGTCGCCGACCGCGCTGGCGTGGTCGTAGTGAAGGTGGGTCATGACGATCACCTTCACGTCGATCGGGTCCACGCCGCGCGCCCGGAGCTGCTCGACGACCGCCCACTGCGGCTCCATCTCGACCCGGTACGCGATGGCGGCGGCGCGGCCGAGCGCGCCGGCGCCCTCGCGCGCCACGACGGCGGGCAGGCCCGTGTCGATCAGCACCGGCCCGGCGCCCGGGTGCTCGACGAGGTAGGCCGGGATCGGCACGGGCGTGAAGCGGCTGCGCGGCGTGAGGATGCCGAGCCCGCGCAGGGTCGACAGCGGCCCGGAGGGGCGCTGCAGGAAGTGCGGCATGGCGAGCATCCGCGCCACGAGCAGCGGATGGACGACGACGCCCGCGTCCTCGACGCCGCCCCGGAGCGGCAGGCGGGCGCGCTTGGTGGCGGCTGCGACCGGCACGCTGCGCAGAGGATAGGGGCGGGCGGGGACGCGCTCGCCGGCTCAGAAGTCGCGGCGGCCGGCGAAGTGCTCCGCCGCGTCAGGACGCGTCAGCTCGTAGATCGCCAGCCGGTGGCCGCCCGGCGCGCTGAACGAGACGATCGGCCCGTGCGGGATGCCGAAGCGCGGCGCGTCCTCCCACCCGCGGGCACGCAGGTCGGCGATCGCGGCGTCGAGGTCGGCGACGCGGTAGACGAGCACCGGCCGCTCGCCGCCCAGGTGCCCGGCGAGCAGGACGTCCGGCGGCCCGGCCGCGAGACGGAGCATCGCCACGCGCGTGCCCATCGCCTCGATCGCGAACACGAGCTCGGCGCCGAGCACGCGGGTGAAGTACGCCGCCTCGGCGGCGACGTCGCCGCTCGGCATGTAGAGGAAGTCGAGGCGCTCGAACACGCGCCGGCGCGGCTCGCGGTCAGGCCGTGGCCGTGCTGTCCGCCCACGGCACCTCGACCGAGTCCTCGGTCGGCGAGTCGCGGGCGACGACGTAGTCGGCGGGCTCGGAGTCGGAGCGGTTGACGACGATGTGCGTCTCGCGCGGCGGCACGTACAGCAGGTCGCCGGCCTCGACGACCAGCGATTGCTCGAGGTGCTCGCCGTGGCGGATCTCGATCGAGCCGGAGAGCATGTAGAGCGCGCTCTCGCAGTTGGCGTGGTAGTGCGGGCGCGACCGCGCGCCCGCGGGCACCCGGAAGCGAGCCATGTAGATGTTCGTGGCCCCAGCCGTGGCCTGCGAGATCTCCGAGCCGCCGAGGATGCCGCGCGGCACCTCGTGCTCCGCGCCGGGCTTGACGAGCTTCATGCGTGCAGCCCTCCCCAGGTCGTCGTCGCGCGTGCGCCCTCGTCAGGCGATGGGCAGATCGTAGTCCAGCCACTGCGAGCGCCGGGCGCCAACGCGGTCGTAGACCGCCTGGGCGCGGGCGTTGTCGAGCGCGGTCTGCCACGTGAGCGCGACCGCGCCGCGCTCGCGACAGCGCTCGACGCAGGCGGCGATGAGCGCGTCGGCCACGCCGCCCCCGCGGCCCTTGGGCGCAACGAAGAGGTCGTTCATCACCCCGATGCGGGCGGCTCGGGTCGTCGACCAGGTCCAGAAGACGGTCGCGAACCCCACGGGCGCCGCGTCCGGCCCGCGGGCGAGGAGCTGGACACCCTCGCGGTCGGCGTCGGCGATGAGGGCGCGGCTCATCGCGAGCAGCGCCTCGTCGGTCGGCGCGACCTCGTAGAAGTCGCAGTACGCGCGCATGAGCGGCAGCAGCTCGGCGAGGTCGTCCTCGCCCACCACGCCGATCACGGGCGCCGAGGTCACTGCGCCATGCCGCCGAACTGCCCGCCGGTCACGTTGAGCACCTGGCCGTGCACGTAGTTCGACCACGGCGAGCACAGGAAGAACACGCCCCCGGCCGCCTCCTGCGGGACGCCGCGGCGGCCGAGCGCGATGAACATCTCGCCCATCGAGCGCAGCTGCTCCGGGATGCCGAGCTGCACGGTCTGGCCGTCGATCTGCATCGTGTTCGACGCCTCCTTGGCGGCCGTCAGGCGCGTGTCGATGAAGCCGAAGGCGACCGCGTTGCAGTTGACCTTGAACTGGCCCCACTCCTTGGCCAGCGTCTTGGTGAGGCCGACGATCCCGGCCTTGCCGGCGGCGTAGTTCGCCTGCCCCGCGTTGCCCATCATCCCGGACACCGACGAGACGTTCACGATCTTGCGGAACACCTCGCGGCCCTCGGCGCGCTCGATCTTGGCCGGCTCGCGCAGGTGCGGCGCGGCGGCACGGATCACCCGGAACGGCACCACGAGGTGGATGTCGAGCATCCGCTGGAACCAGTCGTCGCTCATCTTGTGGATGGGCGCGTCCAGCGTGTAGCCGGCGTTGTTGACGATGATGTCGATCCGGCCCCAGGCGTCGATCGCGGTCTGCACGAGCGCCTCGGGCACGCCCTCCTTGGTCAGGTCGCCGGCGTGCACCGCCGTGTCGCTGCCGAGCTCGGCCGCCGTCTCGCGCGCGAGGTCCCCGTCGAGGTCGTTGATGACCACCTTCGCGCCGTGCTCGCTCAGGATCTCGGCCGTGGCGCGGCCGATACCGCGCGCGCTGCCGGTCACGATCGCGACCTTGTCGTCGAGGACTCTCATGCACGTCTCCCTTTTCCGCTCGTCCGTTGCGGGCGGTGATGCTAGACGGTGCGAAGACTGGCTGACCGGCCAATCAGGCGGCGCGCAGCGTGCCGGGCGAGCCTCGGTCTGCCGCGGCGCGGGTCAGATCGACGACGCGATCTGGCGCCAATCGGACCCAGCACCCGGCGCAGCACGCGGGGCGCTCCCAGGCTGGTCGCTTGCTCCTCGATGCAGCCGTCCCCGAACGCCCCGCAGAACGCTGCGCCGGTGCGGAACGCCGCTCGGGCGCGCTAGGCAGGACGCGCGCGCGAGCGTCCGCGCCGGCGAGCGGCCAGCGCCGCGCCGCTGAGCGCCAGCGCGCCGGCGAGGCCCGCGAGGCCGGCGATCGCCACGGTCGCCGTCGCGGGCCCGCTCGAGCCCTCCGCCCGGTCCGCCGGCGAGAACTCCTCGACCACCCGCACCGTCGGGCCCGCCAACGGCGCCAGCGTGCTCGCGGGGCGCGCGCGCAACCCGCGGCTCGCGCGGTTCAGCGCGTCGCGCAGGCGCGGCGGCGGGGCGGTCCAGGTCCCGTCGCCGACCGTCATCCGCATCACGCCGGCCCGCGGCAGCCACTCCGCCGTCCAGACCTCGGCGATCCTGCCGTCTGCCACGAGCGCCCGCGCGCGGACCCGGTACCAGGGCTCGGGCCGCGGCGCCGCGCGGTTGCCGAACTCGCCCTCGTTCGTGCCGCGGACCGTGGCCCGATCGACCGCGCGGCAGGCGTCCGCACCGCAGACGCGCAGCGCGGCGACGCCCTTGGCCTGTGCGGCGGCGGGCAGCGCGAGCAGGGCGGCGGCGACGGCGAGGCTGGTGCGGGTGCGCATGGCGGCTCCAGACGTCCGAGGGCTCGCCACCACTACATCCCGCGCCCGAGGGTGGTTCCCGGACGCGCGCCGGCCGCCGGCCGCCTTCCGGCCGCTCGTCGCGGTACAACCCGCCCATGGCCGTCGCCGGCAGCTCCGCCCTCGACCGCCGGTTCGCCCTGGGCGAGCGCGGGACGACCGCGCGGACCGAGGCGCTCGGCGGCCTCAGCACGTTCCTGACGATGAGCTACATCCTCTTCGTCAACCCCGCGATCCTGTCCGCGGCGAAGGTGCCGCTGACCGGGGTCGCCGTCGCGACCGCGCTGGCGGCGGCGCTCGCGACGGCGGCGATGGCGCTGGCCACGAACCTCCCGTTCGCGCTGGCGCCCGGGCTTGGCATCAACGCCGTCGTCGCGTTCGACATCGTGCTCGCGCAGGGCAACCCCTGGCCGGTCGCGATGGCGTGCATCGTCATCGAGGGGCTGCTCGCCCTCGTGCTCGTGCTCGCGGGGCTGCGCGAGGCCGTCGTGGAGGCGGTGCCAGACTCGCTGAAGCTCTCGATCGGCGTGGGCATCGGACTGTTCATCACGCTCGTCGGCCTGCAGCAGGGCGGCATCGTCGTGAGCGACCCCGCGACGGGCATCGCGCTCAGCGACCTGAGCGCCGGCCCGCCGCTGATCGCGCTCGCCGGGATCTTCGTCGCCGTCGCGCTGATGGTGCGGCGCGTGCGCGGCGCCCTGCTGGCCGGGATCGTCGTCTCGACCGCCCTCGGCCTGGCCTTCGGCGTGCTGGACCCGCCCGACGGCATCGCCGACTGGCCGGGCTCCGAGAGCTTCTCGACGATCGGCGACGCCCTCGTGCCCTCGACCCTCGCCGACGCGCTGACGCTGGCGCTCGTCCCGACGATCTTCGCGCTGTTCATGACGGACTTCTTCGACACGGTCGGCACCGCGATGGCGGTCGGCACCGCGGGCAACCTCCTCGACCGCCGCGGCCGCCTGCCGCGGCTGCGGCGGCTGCTGCTGGTCGACTCGGCCGCGGCCGCGGCCGGCGGCGCGATGGGCACGTCGTCGGTGACCACGTACGTCGAGTCCGGCGCCGGGGTGTCCGAGGGCGCGCGGACCGGCCTCGCGTCGCTCGTGACCGCGGGCCTGTTCCTGCTCGCGATCCCGTTCGTGCCGCTCATGGCGCTCGCGGGCCAGCAGGTCCCCTACGGCGAGGACACGTTCATCTCGCCGGCGGTCGCGCCGGCGCTGGTGCTCGTCGGCTACCTGATGATGCGGCTGGTCGCGGCCATCGATTGGGCCGACCCTGTGAGCGCGCTGCCGGCGTTCCTCATCATCGCCGGCGTGCCTCTGACGTTCTCGATCGCGGCCGGGATCGGATTCGGGGTGATCGGCTATGCGCTCGTGATGGCGGTGGCCGGCCGCGCCCGCGAGGTGCACCCGGTGATCTGGGTGCTCGTCCCCCTCTTCCTCGCGTTCTTCGCCGACGACTGGCTGTCGGAGCACGTCTTCTAGGCCGCCGGTCGGGCCGTCGTCCGTGCCGCTCGTCGCGTGGGCGTCCCGGCGCTATCGCCCGGGTGAGGCGCTCGGGCCACACATCACCGGGGGGTTTGAGCGATGCGACGCAGGACCGGGCGACGCGGTGTCGAGCGGTGTCGCCGGAGGATGCTCTTGCCGAACGTCCTGGCGCTGGTCGCGGTCGCCGCGGGACCGGCGCCCGCCGGCGCGGCGTACTCGGACACGGTGCTCGGCGACGCGCCGCTGTCCTACTGGCGCCTGGGCGAGACGAGCGGCACGGTCGCGGCCGACGCGCGGCAGAGCAACCCCGGGACGTATGCCGGCGGCGTCGCGCTCGGGGCGCCCGGCGCGCTGGTTGGCGACCCCGACCGCGCCGCCGCGTTCGACGGCGTCGACGACGAGGTGCCCCTCGACGGCGCCGCGCTCGCCGCGAGCGGGACGCGACGGTCGAGGGATGGTTCTTCTGGGAGGCCGGCGTCGCGCTCATGCGCGACAACACGTCCTCGGCGGGCTCCGGCTGGATCCTCGCCTTCGACAGCGGCGGGCGGGTGGCCCCGCGGCCGACGCTGTCGCTGGGGTTCCTCGGCGACCCCGCGTACGCGGACGGCCGGCCCGCGGCGCAGACCGACTACCTCGACACGTGCAGCGCATGCGGTCCCAGGGCTACGCCGATCGCGTATACGGACGGGTGGCGACGTCGCCCGGTCGCACGTGGCTGCAGTACTGGTTCTTCTACTACTTCAACCCGCAGAGCATCCTCGGCATCGGCGCGCACGAGGGCGACTGGGAGTACGTCCAGTTCGGCCTCGACGCCGAGGGCCGCCCGGAGGTCGCCACGTACGCGCAGCACGCCGCGGCGAGCGCTGCGCGTGGGGCGCGGTCGAGCGCACCGCCGCCGGCGCGCCGGTCGTGTACCCGGCGCGCGAGTCCCACGCGTCGTACTACGCGCCGGGCAACAACCCGCGCGGGTCGCGTCCCGACGACTCGACTTCGGCCGCGGCTACCAGGTCCGCCCGACGCTCGACGTCGTCAGCGACGCGACGCCGTGGCTGGCCTGGCGCGGGCGCTGGGGCGGCACCTCCGGGAGCCCCGCTGCGCCGCGCCCCCAGACGATGTGGCTCGATCCCGCCCGCTTCCATGCCGATGCCGTCGCGTGCACGGTGCCCACGACCACCCAGCCGGCGCCCACCGCCACGGCGGTGCCGGCGCCCGCTGTCGCCGTGACCGCGCAGGGCGGCGACCTGCGCGTCGAGAGCTCGTTCGGCACGCTGCCGGTGGCGCCGCAGCGGCGACCGGTGCGCGTGCTCGTCACCGCGACGCGCGTGGGCCGCCCCGACCTCGTCAGCGCCGGGGGGTCTTCCCGGCCGACGAGCGCGACGCGCACGTCCTGCGCCCGCCGCGCGGCGACGGTCCGGTCGAGGTGCAGGTGACCGCGCTGGCGCGCTCCGGCGGCGCGAGCGCCATGGTCAGGCGACGCGCACCCGGACCGGAGCTACGGCCCGGCCGCTCCGCGCCGCAGCTCCGCGCGCCAGCGCCGCTCGCCGGGGCCGGGCGTGTCGCGAAGGTCCTCGACCCGGACGACCTCGAGCCCTCCCGCCGCGAACGCGTCGATCTCCGCTCGCGTGAGCGGCCACGGCGGTCCGTTCGCCGCCTCGCCCGCCTCGCGCCCGGCCGCGACGACGACGAGCGTCCCGCCCGGCGCGACCATCCTCGCCACGTTCGCGATCGCCCGCCCGCGATGTGGCTCGGGCAGCGACTGCACGGTGAAGACCTCGGCGACGAGGTCGAACGCCCCGATCCACTGGACGGGCGGATCGAGCAGGTCGGCGGTCAGGTAGCGCACCCGCGAGCCGGGGAACCGCGCGCGGGCGCTGCGCACCGCGGTCGGCGAGACGTCGAACGCGAGCGTGTCGAAGCCGAGGCCCGCGAGCAGCTCGGCGTCGTGGCCGAGCCCCGCCCCGACCACGAGCGCGCGCCGCCCGGCACCATCGCGCCCCCGCGCCCACGCGTCGAGCAGCGGGTGGGGGCCGCCGCGCTCCCACGGCACGTCGGCGGCGCCCACCGCCGCGGCGGCGTAGAGGCGCTCGAACCAGCCCGTGGGGTCGTCCGCGGTCATGCGGGCAGGTACCGTGGCAGCCCGAACGCGGCGAAGACCTCGCGGTCGAGGAACGCGGTGATCTCCGCGATCTCGCCGGTCGCGCGCAGCGTCAGGAGATGGATCGCGTTCGCGCGGAAGCGCCCGTCCTCCCAGCAGTAGGTCCCGAACGCGACGTGGCCGTTCGCGCCCACCGGGACGAAGCGCCGGCGCATGCTCAGTGGCCCGCGCGGCAGGAAGTCCGCGATCGCCTCGGACCCGCGGTACCAGGCCGCGTTCGGCGGCATCGAGAACGTCGCGTCCTCGGCGAGCATCGAGACGACGGCGCCGACGTCGCCGCGCTCCCACGCGTCGACGTAGCGCTCGACGAGCTCGCGCAGCCGCTCGTCGCCGAGCGACGCGAGCGTCGCCTGCTGCGTGCGCTCCGGCAGGCGCTCCTCGACGGCCTTGCGCGCGCGCTGCAGCGCGCTGTTGACCGCGGCGACCGTCGTGTCGAGGAGGTCGGCGACCTCGGCCGCCGAGAACCCGAGCACCTCGCGCAGGATCAGCGCCGCGCGCTGGTTGGGGGGCAGGTGCTGGAGCGCGGCGATGAAGGCGAGCTCGATGCCCTCGCGCTGGTCGTAGCGGGCGTGCGGCGCGGCGGACGCGTCGACGGCCGCGTCCGGATAGGGCTCGAGCCAGACGGTCTCGGCCAGCGGCGCGCCGCCGTCGTCGCCGGACGGCGGGGCGTCGAGCGGCAGCACGCGCTTGGGTCTTCGCTCGAGCGCGGTCAGGCATGCGTTCGTGGTGACCTTGTACAGCCAACTGCGCGTCGTGCTGCGGCCCTCGAAGCCGTGCAGGCCGCGCCAGGCGCGCAGCAGGGCGTCCTGCACGGCGTCATCCGCGTCGTGAACCGAGCCGAGCATGCGGTAGCAGTGCGCGTGCAGCGCGCGGCGGTGGGGCTCGACCAGCCGGCGGTAGGCGTCCTCGTCGCCGCGCCGGGCGGCGGCGAGCAGCTCGTGCTCGCGCGCGGGCAGGGCTGGGGCGGGCATGGGCATCTCCTTTCTCGCTCACAGACTGATCAGCGGTGCGGAAGTCATCGCCGCCGGTTAGGGTTCCGCGCCAATGGCCGCCGGGACCGTGTTCGTGGTCGGCTCGATCAACGTCGACCTCGTCGTGACGCTCGAGCGCCTGCCTCGCCCCGGCGAGACGGTGGCCGGCGGCAGCTTCGCGCGCCACGGCGGCGGCAAGGGCGCCAACCAGGCGGTGGCCGCCGTGCGCGCCGGCGCGCGCGTCCGGTTCGTGGGCGCGGTCGGCGACGACGAGTTCGGCGCGTCGGCGGTGGCCGAGCTCGACGCGGACGGCGTCGACATCGACGAGATCGTGCGGCTCCAAGAGCCAACCGGCGTGGCGCTGATCGCCGTCGACGCCGAGGGCCGCAACCAGATCGCGGTCGCGTCGGGCGCGAACGCGGGCCTGGACGCCGCCCTCGTGGACGCGGCGCTCGCCGACGATCCGCTCGCCGCCGGGGACGTGTGCCTGCTCACCTTCGAGATCCCGGATGCGGCGGTGCTCGCGGCCGCGCGCGCGGCGGACGATGCGGGCGCGCGCGTCGTGCTGAACCCGGCGCCGGCGCGGGAGCTCCCCGCCGCCCTGCCCGCGGGCACGATCCTCACGCCGAACGCACTCGAGGCCGAGACGCTGACGGGCGAGTGCGATCCCGACCGCGCCGCCCGGGCGCTGCAGGCGCGCACCAGCGCGCCGGTGCTCCTGACGCTCGGCGCCGACGGCGCGCTGCTCGTCGACGGCGACGCGGCGACCGCGCTGCCCGCCCCGCGGGTCGCGGTGGTCGACACCACGGGCGCCAGCGACGTGCTCGCCGGCGTGCTCGGCGCCGGTCTGGCCGCCGGCCGCACCGTCGCCGATGCCGCGCGGGACGCGGTGCAGGCGGCGTCGGATTCGGTGCGGAGGGCGGGCGCGCGCGGGTAGAGTCGGCGCCGCCGTGGCCTACGAGACCCTGCGCTACGACGTCGCGGACGGCGTCGCGACGATCGCGCTCGACCAGCCCGACACGCGCAACGCGCTGTCCGACCGGGTGCTCGACGACCTGATCGCGGCGTTCACCGCGGCCGCGGGCGACGACGCGGTGCGCTGCGTCGTGCTGTCCTCCACGCACGAGACGACGTTCAGCTCGGGCGGCGACCTGGCCGGCTTCGCCGCGGACGTGCCGCTCGTCCACAAGCACCTCGAGACGACGGCGCGGTTCCCCGCCCTGTTCGGGCTGATCGGGCGGCTCGGCAAGCCCGTGCTCTGCGCCGCGCGCGGCCACTGCCTCGCGGGGGCGCTCGGGCTCGCGCTCGCGTGCGACCTCGTCATCGCCGGCGAGATGGCCACGTTCGGCACGCCGGAGATCAACGTCGGCGTGTTCCCGTTCATCATCATGGCGCTGATCTTCCGCAACGTGCCGCGCAAGAAGGCGGCCGAGCTCCTGCTCCTCGGCGAGCGGATCGACGCGCGCGAGGCGGAGCGCCTCGGCATCGTCAACCGGGTGGTCGCGCCTGACGCGTTCGACGACGCGGTGCGCGACTGGGCGGCGCGCCTGGCGGCGAAGTCGCCGCTGCTCATGCGGCTGGGCAAGGACGCCATGTACCGCTCGCAGGACATGGCGCTCGAGGACGCGCTGGACTTCCTGCGCGCCCAGCTGACGATCGCGTTCTCGACCGAGGACATCCAGGAGGGCGTCCAGGCGTTCTTCGACAAACGGGAGCCGGTGTGGAAGGGGCGGTGATCGCGCTGCTGTGCCGCACGTCGGACCGCGACGCGCGCGGCTCGCAGGGCGCCCGGGCGCTAGCTACCGAGCTCGCGGCGCGGCTCGGCCGGCAGGCGCGGATCGTCGGCTCGCCGGGCGAGCCGCGCGCCGGCACGTGGGACGAGGACCTGCGCGCCTCGCACGGCTGCCTGCTCGAGGCCGGCGGCCAGCTCGAGGACGCGCTCGCGGCCGGCCGCTACCCGGTGCTGACCGCGTCGGACTGCTCGATCTGCCTGACGACGCTGCCCACGCTCGCGCGTCACCGCCCCGACGCCTGGGTGCTGTGGCTCGACGCCCACGGCGACTTCAACTCGCCGGAGACGACGCCGTCGGGCTTCCTCGGCGGCATGTGCTTGGCTGCGGCGTGCGGCGTGTGGCAGAGCGGCCTCGGCGACGGCCTGGACCCGGCGCGCGTCGTGATGTGCGGCGTTCGCGACGTCGACCCGGGGGAGCGCGTCCTGCTCGAGACCCGCGGCGTCGGGCTCGTCGAGCGCCCCGGCGACCTCGCGGACCACCTCCGCGGGCTGCCTGTGTACGTCCACCTCGACCTCGACGTCCTCGATCCGACGGTGATGCCCGCGACGTTCCCCGCCCCCGGCGGGCTGAGCGACGGCGGGCTGCGCACGCTGCTCGCAGAGGTGGCGGAGGCCGCCGACCTGATCGGCGTCGAGATCACCGCGTTCAGCGCGCCCGAGCGCGCCAAGCGCGTCGCGACCATCGTCGAGCCGCTGCTGCCGGTCGCGGCCTGAGGCGGATGCGTGGAGGCGCGCGCGATCGTCGTCCCGCCGGGCCAGGGCCACAGGGTCGGCAACGTCGAGTTCCTCGCGCGGACGGCGGACACGCCGCGATTCACGTTCGGGATCATCGAGATCGCCGCGGGTCGCGAGCTCGAGGCGCACGTGCACGAGGCCGAGGACGACGCCTTCTACATCCTCGACGGCACCATGACGTTCGCGTTCGGCGACGAGGAGACGCCCGCGCCGCCGGGCACGTTCGTGCTCGTGCCGCCCGGCGTGCGACACGGCTTCCGCAACGACGGCGATCGCCCGGTGCGGATGCTCAACATCCACGCGCCGGCGGGCTTCGACCGGCGGATCGGGCTGCGGGACTGAGGCCCGGCGACCGCGGAGGTCAGCCGCGGACGTACGCCAGCGCGTCGTCGGCCAGCGCCGCCCAGGCGTCGTCGTCGACGCCGGCGACGACGACCCACTCGCGCATCGTCCGCCGCCCGACGACGAACGGCCGCGCGGCGCCGGCCGCGACCATCGCGGCGCACCGCTCGGCCGGCAGCTTCACGACGAGCTCGCCCTGCGGCAGCATCGCGAAGACCTTGCCGCCGGCGCGCAGCCCCGGCGCGGAGCCGAAGCCGGTGCCGGGCTCGACGTCGGCCTCGCCGGCGAAGCGGTCGGCGAGCTTGGCGAAGGCCGCCTCGGCGTCGTCGTGACCCATGCCGCGCATTGCATCATGGCGAGGTGCGCCCGCTGTTCATCTTCGCCGCCGGACGGGCCACGCCGAGGCGGCCGCGCTGCCGCCGCCCGAGCCGGCCGTCCGGCCTGCTCGAGCGGCCGGCCACGCGGAGGGCTACCGCGTGGCGGCGAGGCCGCGCTTGAGGGCCGCGTAGCCCGGCCGCGGCGTGCCCGAGACGCCGACGACGCCGCTGTCCCAGCGCGCGCCCTTCGGGACGCCGCGCCACTGGTAGAAGTACCAGCGGGTGATCTTGGCGCGGTACTTGCGGACGAGCTTGAACGTGTAGGTGATCGCCCGCGCCGCGCGTGCCTCGTTGTACTTCCAGCCGCCGCCGAACGCGACGAAGCCGGCGGCCTCGGTCACCCACAGCGTGCCGGGGAGCGTGCGCACGAGCGCGGCGAGGCTCTTGTCCGAGCCGCGGTTCAGGTCGCCGTAGCCGTGGATCGCCCACAGGCGCACGCGGTTGCCGGTGGCCTTCTTGAACGCGGCGAGCCAGCGCCGGCTGGTCGCGCCCTTGAGGTCGAGGTAGACGGGGCTCGTGACCTGGCAGCCGGCGCACGCCCGGCGCATCAGCTTCCAGTACGTCGCGGCGAGCTTCGGCGTGCGCGCGGTCGGCTGCGACGCGTGGTTGGCCTCGTTCCACGGCGAGTAGGCGCGCACGAAGGGGTAGCGGGCGCGCAGCTTGCGGACGAGCGTCGCGTACTGGCCGGGGGAGGGCGCGAGCTTCATCCGGCCCGGGGTCCACGAGTGCTCGATCGCGACGAGCGGCCGCGACCCGGCGGCCTTCGCGGCGGCCATCCACGCGTCGAGCTCCGCCGTCTTCGTCTTGAACTGGAAGGTGTCCCACTCGACGACGATGCGGCTGTCGCGGATGGCGAGCTGGGAGAAGAGCGGGTCCGAGAACATCTCGGGGCGCTGGTCGCCGTAGCCGATCACCGGCTTCGCGGCGTGGGCGGCAGCGGGCGCGAGGGCGAGGGCGAGGAGGCAGGCGAGGGAGACGCGAATCGGGCGAAGATGCATGCGCGGGAAGGGGAGAGGGGAACGGTGGGGCGCCGAACCGCAGCGCCGGACAGGTCTCGTATCGGCGCCTCCCGGCTTGCGCTCAAGCGCCGCTCGCGGACTGCACGCTCGCTTGCGCGGGACGCCCGCCGATCGGGCGGGTAGCAACAGGGCGTGCCCGAGACGGCGCCCGGTGTCGCGGGCGCGCGCGCCCGGACCGCCCGCGCGGGCGCCTGAATCGCGGATCCGCTGTCGGAGAGGAGCGAGCGGCATGGCAGCTTGGGATCACGAGACCGTCTTCACCCTCGAGGCGACGCCGATCAAGTACGGCCCCGGCGCCGCGGACGACGCGGGCTGGGAGCTCAAGCGCCTCGGCGTCAAGCGGGCCCTGCTCGTCACCGATCCGGGCGTGCGGGCGCTCGGGCACGCCGATCGCATCAGGGAGCTGATCGAGCGCGACGGCATCGCCGTCGTCGTCTACGACCGCGCGCGCGTCGAGCCCACGGTCGAGTCGTTCCAAGACGCCGCCGACTACGCCCTCGAGCAGGACGTCGACGGCTTCGTGTCGGTCGGGGGCGGCTCGAGCATCGACACCGCGAAGGTCGCGAACCTCATCACGACGCACCCGGCCCCGGTCATGGACTACGTCAACCCGCCGGTCGGCGAGGGCCGCAAGCCACCGTCGCCGCTGAGGCCCCACCTCGCGATCCCGACCACCTCCGGCACGGGCTCGGAGGCGACGACGGTCGCCGTCCTCGACATCCCCGACCAGAAGGTCAAGAGCGGGATCTCCCATCGCTACCTGCGCCCGGCGCAGGGCATCGTCGACCCCGAGCTGGTCCGCACCCTGCCGGCCGAGGTCACCGGCTCCACGGGGCTCGACGTGATCTGCCACGCCGCTGAGTCGTTCCTCTCGCGCCCCTACGACCAGCGCGAACGCCCCGCCACGCCGGACGACCGGCCGCCCTACCAGGGCTCCAACCCGGTCGCCGACGTGTGGTCGGCGAAGGCGCTCGAGTACGGCGGGCGGTTCCTGCGCCGCGCCGTCGCGGACCCCGACGACCTCGAGGCACGCGGGGCGATGATGCTCGGCGCGACCATGGCCGGCGTCGGGTTCGGCTCCGCCGGCGTGCACATCCCACACGCGTGCGCGTACCCGATCGCGGCCCTCAAGCACGAGTACCGGCCGCCCGGCTACCCGGACGACCACCGCTTCGTGCCCCACGGCCACTCGGTGATCGTCACCGCGCCCGCGGCGTTCCGCTTCACGTACGAGGCGATGCCCGACCGCCACCACCACGTGGCCGAGCTGCTCGCCGGCGAGCCGATCGAGGATCCCGGCCCCGACACGCTGCCGGACGTCCTACGCCGGCTCATGGAGGACGTCGGCGCGCCGCGCGGGATCGCCGAGCTGGGCTACGCCGAGGACGACGTGCCCGCCCTCGTCGACGGGGCGATGAAGCAGCAGCGGTTGCTCGTCGGCGCCCCGCGCGAGGTCTCCGAGACCGACCTCGCCCACATCCTGAACGCGTCGATGACGAACTGGTGAGGCGCGGCGCTCAGCCGGCGAGCACGGCGCGCAGGCGCTCGACGTGCTCGCTGTAGGCCATCGCCGCGTGCGCGTAGCTGCGGGCGCGCTCGCTCAGCGTCCCGGCGCCGGGCTCAGCGCCGCGCCGCAGCACCCGGCGCCACCGGCTGGGGCGGCGGCGGGCGGCGGCGAGCTCGGCGTGGGCGGCGTCGAGCCAGCGCGCGCACTCGTGCGCGACCGCGGCGGCCTCGACGACGTCGCCCGCCGCGCCGAAGCGCTCCAGGCACCAGACGACGCTCTGCTGCGCCTGCATGGCGGCGCGATGCGTGCTCGTGAGCGACCTGAACAGCTCCGGTTCGGCGGGGTCGTCCGGCGCGTCCGCGGCCTCGAGATAGGACGCGACGGCGACGCCGAGCAGCCCCCCGACCGTCGCGATCTGCGCGCGGTCGAGGACCTGCATGAGAACGACGGAGCTGGAGGCGGGGAAGCTCATCTGCACACGAGTATCGGTCGAGGACGGGCACTTCCGAGCTTCCCGTGACGGGTCTCACACATGCACGGCCGGCGCCGCGGCGTCACGGCCGGCACCGGGTGATCCGGCCGGCGCCGCGCGACCTGAACCTGAACGGACGCCGGGCGGCCGGAAGGATCGCCCGGCGCGCGCGTCATAGGGAGTACACGGACGCACGCGCGACGTCTCGCCGGGCGCGCCGCCGGCTGCGCGCCGACCGGCAGGGACCCCCCACGGCCGTGCCCGCCGCGTGGGGGGCGGCGGGCCGGCCGGCTGTGGCTTCGAGTTGTGGCGCGGGGCTCAGCGCATGACGGGCCCGCCGCGGGCAGGGCCCTCGCGCCGCGCGACGACCATCCGGTACAGCGCGAGCAGCAGCATGGCACCGATCACGGCGCCGATGAGGCCGCCGAGGTCGAACATCTCGTTGTCACCGATGCCGAGGAGGCCGGTGAAGAAGAAGAAGCCCACCAGCGCGCCGGCGAGGCCGAGCAGGATGGTGGCGAAGAAGCCCATCGGGTCGCGGCCGGGCATCAGCAGCCGAGCCAGGAATCCGGCGACGATTCCGAGGATGATCGCACCGATCATGTGAGGCGTCCTTTCCGCGGGGTCGGGGAGATCCGCTGCTCGGAGATACCCCGATCGCGCCTCGCGGTCACGGGCTTGACGACGCTGGCGTGGCCGCGTTAGTGAGCAGTGGTACGCCCCATTCTCAGCCCGGGAGGAGGACCGACAGTCATGATCACCCGCCCCGTCGGGGGCGCGCTCGCCGACCGCCCGTCGTGACGCTGCCGCTCGAGGGCATCCGCGTCCTCGACCTGACCCGCCTGCTGCCGGGACCGTTCTGCTCCCTGCTGCTGGCCGACTTCGGCGCCGACGTGCTGAAGGTCGAGGACACCGGCGCCGGCGACTACATGCGCTGGGCCGCGCCCGGCTACGAGGGCGTCGAGCCGAGCGCCCGCTCGGCGATGTTCCTGGCGCTCAACCGCAACAAGCGCTCGATCCGGCTGAACCTGAAGGACGCGCGCGGGCGGGAGGTGTTCCTCGCCCTGGTGCGCGACGCCGACGTCGTCCTCGAGTCCTTCCGCCCCGGGGTCCTCGACCGCCTCGCCTGCGGCCACGAGGCGATGCGCGCGGCCAACCCGGCGATCGTCGTGTGCGCGATCAGCGGCTACGGGCAGGACTCGCCGCGGCGGGAGCGCTCGGGGCACGACCTCAACTACCTCGGGTTCAGCGGGCTGCTCGGGCTCACCGGCGAGCGCGACGGGCCGCCGGTCCAGCCGGCCGGGCAGATCGCCGACCTCGGCGGCGGCGCCCAGATGGCGGCGTTCGGCATCCTGGCCGCGCTCCGCGAGCGCGACCGCAGCGGCGAGGGCCAGCTCGTCGACGTCTCGATGACCGACGGCGCGATGTCGTGGCTGACGATGCTCGCGGCGCGCCACCTGGCCGACGGCGTGCCGCCGCACCGCGGCGGCCTCGAGCTCGGTGGCGCGCTGCTCTGCTACCGGCCGTACCGCTGCGCCGACGGCTGGATCACGATCGGGGCGCTCGAGCCGAAGTTCTGGCTCGCGTTCTGCCGCGGCGTCGGGCGCGAGGACCTCGTCGAGCACCAGTTCGACCCGCCCGGCTCCGACGCGCACCGCGCGGTCGAGGCCATCGTCGCCGCGCGCCCGCGCGCGGAGTGGGAGGCGTTCGCGGCCGAGCACGACTGCTGCCTGGAGCCGGTCCTCGACCTCGACGAGGCGCTCGGCTCCGACCACGCGCGCGCGCGAGAGATGGTCGTCGAGATCGACCAGCCCGGCGCCCACCGCCGGGTGCGCCAGCTTGGCGTGCCGGTGAAGCTCTCGCGCACGCCGGGCGATCCGCGGCGGCGTCCCGCGCCCGCGCTGGGAGAGCAGACGGAGGAGGTGCTTCGCGAGCTCGGCTACGGCGAGGATGAGATCCGCGCGCTCGCCGACGCGGGCGCGGTGGCAGGCCCGGCGGACGCGCCGGAGGGGTCCTTCCGCGCGTGAGCGCCGCGCGCGAAGGCGGGCCCGCTGCGGAGGGGGAGCGCCATGCATTTCGAGCTGCTCAGTCTCGAGCTCGAGCGCCCGCGCGCCCGGCGTCCGCGCCCGGGCCGCGCAGCCGGCGGCTGAGCGGCTCGGCCGCGTGGGCCCAGCCGCCCGCGATCATCGTGGCGATCGCGCGGCAGCCCTGGTCGAGGATCACGAGGTCGGCGTCGGCGCCCGGCGCGATTCGACCTTTGACGCGCCCGAGGCCGAGCAGCGCGGCCGGCGTCGCGCTCGCCATGGTCAGCGCGTCGGGCAGCGGGATGCCGGCCTGCTCGACGCTCAGCTTCACCGCGCGGTCCATCGTGAGCGTGCTCCCCGCCAGCGAGCCGCTCGCCGTGCGCGGCGCTCCGTCGGCGACGGCGATCGCCTGCTCGCCGAGCCGGTACTCGCCATCGGGCGCGCCGGCGGCCTGCATCGCGTCGGTGACGAGCACCAGCCGGCCGGCGCCCTTCGCGGCGTGCGCCAGACGCAGCGCCGCGGGGTGCACGTGGATCCCGTCGGCGATGAGCTCGGCGGTGACGCGGGGGGAGGCGAGGACCGCGCCGACGACGCCGGGCTCGCGGTGATGCAGCGGGCGCATGGCGTTGAACAGGTGCGTCGCCGCGCGCGCGCCGGCGTCGAAGCCGGCCTGGGCCTGCTCGTAGGTCGCGTCGGTGTGCCCGAGCGCGACCAGGACGCCCTCGGCCGCGGCGGCCGCGATGAGCCCGAGCGCGCCCGGCAGCTCGGGGGCGACGACGATCGTCTGCACGCTCCCGGCCCCGGCGTCGAGGAGCCGGTCGAGCAGGGCGGCGTCGGGCGCGCGCAGGTGGCGGGCGTCGAGCGCGCCCGGCCGCTCGGGGCTGACGAACGGCCCCTCGAGGTGGCAGCCGAGCACGCGCGCCGCGTCCGGCTCCGGATGGCGAGCGGCGGCCGCCACGGCGCGCACCGTCTGCACGAGCTCGTCCTCGGGCGCCGGGACCGTGGTGGCGAGCAGGGCGGTCGTCCCGTGGCGGGCGTGGAACCGGGCGACCGCGGCGATGCCGTGCGGGTCGGGGCCGACCTGGGCGCCGCCGCCGCCGTGGACGTGGACGTCGATGAAGCCGGGCGCGAGCGTCGCGCCGCGCGGCAGCCGCAGCGCCGGAGCGTCGGCGGGCGGCGCGCCGTCGCCGGCGGCGACGACGCGCCCGTCGCGGGCGTGGACCCATCCCGGGGCAAGCCGCTCGGCCGGCGTGAAGACCGCGTCGGCGACCAGCACGAGCTCGGGGGGCGGCGCCGTCATCCGCCGCGCATCATCCCCGGCCGCGGCGGCGGGCGCCCGGCGCCCGCGTCGGCCGGCCGTCTCGCTCGCGACGCCGCCACAGCCCGTCGCGCGGCGCGGGTATTCTCCCGCCGGGATTGACCCGTCAGTCAATCGTCAAGGAGAACGCCATGCGCGCCGCCGCCGTCCAGCTCACCGCGAAGGCCGACAAGGCCGCCAACCTGGAGAAGGCCGACCGCCTCGTCCGCCGCGCCGGGGCCGACGGCGCGGAGCTCGTCGTGCTGCCGGAGAAGTGGACCGCGCTGGGCACCGGCGACGACCTGCGCGCGGCGGCGGAGCCGATTGGCGCCGGCGAGGCATGCTCGTGGGCCGCGGCCGTGGCGCGCGAGCTCGGCATCGAGCTCGTCGCGGGCTCGATCTCGGAGCGCGTCGAGGGCGAGGCGAAGCTGCGCAACACCTCGCTGCACTACGGGCCGGACGGCGAGCTCAAGGCCGCCTACCGCAAGATCCACATGTTCGACGTCGAGGTGGGCGGCGTCGAGTACCGCGAGTCCGACAACGAGGACCCCGGCGAGGAGGCGGTGCTCACGGCCACGAGCGACGGCGTCGAGATCGGCCTGACGGTCTGCTACGACCTGCGCTTCCCCGAGCTCTACCGGCTGCTCGCGGTCGACGGCGCGCGGATCCTCACCGTGCCGGCCGCGTTCACTGTGCCCACCACGCGCGACCACTGGGAGCCGCTCGTGCGCGCTCGGGCGATCGAGAACCAGGCGTTCGTCATCGCCGCCAACCAGATCGGCAAGCATCCGCCCAACCATCGCTCGGGCGGGCGCTCGCTGATCGTCGACCCGTGGGGCATCGTGCTCGCCGCCGCCCCCGACTCGGAGTGCGTCATCACCGCGGACCTCGACCTCGAGGCACAGGGCGACATCCGCCGCCGCCTCCCCTCGCTCGCCAACCGCCGCCCGAACGCGTACCGCCGCGCCGCCGCCACGCCGGCCTGATGGCCACGGCCCGCGAGACCCACGCGGCCGACAAGCGCCGCCTGATCCTCGACGCCGCCGTGCGCGTCTTCGCCCACCGCGGGTTCAACGGCTGCCGCGTGTCGGACATCGCCGACGAGGCGGGCGTCGCGTACGGGCTCGTCTACCACTACTTCCGCTCGAAGGACGAGGTGCTCGACACGCTCTTCCTCGAGCGCTGGAACGTCATGCTCGACGTGATCCGCGAGCTCGACGGCCGCGACGTGCCCCCGCGCGAGAAGCTCTACGCGATCACCTCGTTCATCGTCGACTCGTACCGCCACGACCCCGAGCTGATGAAGGTGATCATCGTCGAGGTCACGCGCGCGGCGAACTCGTTCGGGCAGACGCACCTGGACAAGATCCGCGAGGCGTACGCGCTGATCGCGGCGATCGTCGCGCGCGCACAGACCGAGGGCCGGTTCAAGGACACGGTCAGCCCGGCGTTCGCAGCCATGGCGTTCTACGGCGCCATCGAGCAGGTGCTGACCGGCTGGATCTTCGACGCGCTGCCGGTGGGCGAGGACGAGTACGAGCAGGCCAAGACGTTCGTGGTCGAGACGATCTGCGGCGGCCTCGAGCTCGTTTCCGCCACCGCGTGACGTAGGATCCGCGGCGCCATGGACAACGACGTCGTCAAGCGGTTGATCTGGGCCGGGCTGCTGGCCGGGCTCGGCGCGCTCGCCTCGGTGGCCACGACGAAGCTCGCCACCCTGATCTGGCGCCGCGCGTTCGGCGAGGACCCGCCCGAATGAGCGCGGATCCGCACCGTCCCACGACGGCCGGGCCCACGCCGGTACCCGCCGCGACGGCCGCCGCCGACGCGGCGACCACGCAGCCGGCGGGCAGCGCCGCCGCCTCCGCGGCCGGCGAGGGCAACGAGCTTCCGTTCGGCATCCCGCCGGACCGCCCCGAGATCCTGGTCGGCGCCGCCTTCGCGGGCGGGTTGCTGGCCGCAATCATCCTCAAGCGCTTCGGAGGCGACTGAGCCATGGCGATCAGCACCGAGGAGCTGCGCGCGCGCCAGCAGGCCGAGGCCGGCGCGGAAGTGAAGATCGGACAGGCGATCCAGGAGGTGTCCGAGCGGGCGCAGATCCTGGTCCGCGAGGAGATCGAGCTCGCCAAGGCCGAGGTCACCGCGAAGATCAACTCGCTCGTCAAGGGCGCCGTGGTGGGCGTCGTCGGCGGCATCTTCGCGGTGTTCGGCCTGCTGTTCCTGCTGCACGGGCTGTCGTGGCTCATCTACTACCTGGTGTTCCCGGACGGCACCTACTTCTGGGGCTTCTTCGTCATCGCGGGCGTGCTGTTCCTGCTCGGCGCGCTCGCCGGCTTCCTCGCGGCCCGCGCGTTCAAGCGCGGCAGCCCGCCGAAGCCCGAGCTCGCGATCGACGAGGCCAAGCGCATTCGCGAGACCGTCAAGTCCGACCACCCCGAGCAGACCGTCTGATGCCGCAGCGCACGCCGGAGGAGATCCGCGCCTCGATCGAGGCCAACCGCACCGAGCTCGCTCACTCGCTGGTGCGCCTGCGCGGCGAGGTGGCCGAGGTCACCGACTGGCGCAAGCAGATCGTCACCCACCAGAAGCAGGTGCTGATCGGCGCCGCGGTGGCCGGCTTCGTGCTCGGCGGCGGGATCGCCGGGATCTTCGGGCTGTTCCGCCGGTAGCCCCCCGTCAGCGGCGCAGGTCGACCGTCGCGCTGCGCGTCCTCGCGTTGCCCGCCGCGTCGGTCGCGCGCACCCGCAGCACCACGCGCGCGGTGCGCACACGGGTGAGCGCCCGCGGGAGCCGGAGTACCACCGCCCTCGTCCCCGGCGCGGTGAGGCGGCGCGTCGCGCGGGCGATGGTGCGCCCGAGGTCGAGCCTCCGGGCGGTGCGGGCGTCGAGCACGAGTGCGAACGACAGCAGGCACGGCTCCGAGCAGCGCGCGGACGCGCGCAGCCCGCGGCGGACAGCCGTGCGGAGCTTCGCGCGCCGGGTCAGGCCGACGCGGAGCGCGGGCGCGCGCCGGTCGATGCCGCGGGCCGCCACCGCGGACGCCGGCACGGGCTCGGCCGGCGCCGCGGGCGGGGCCGCCTGCGCGGCCGCCGTCCGGCCCGCCAGCACGTCCGACAGCCCGAGCGCCGCCGGCGCGTTCAGCCGCCCGCCGGTGGCCACGCGCCCGGCCATGGCGGGTACGGCGTCGATGCTCCCGAGCAGCGCGGCGCGCACCTGCGCGGCGCTCAATCCGGGGTTGCGGGCGAGCACGAGCGCCGCGACGCCGGCGACATGCGGCGTGGCCATCGACGTTCCGCTCAGCGGCGCCCAGCCGCCGGGGACCGCGCTCCAGATCGCCACCCCGGGGGCGGCGAGGTGCACGAAGCGCGTGCCGAAGTTCGAGAAGCCCGCCAGCCTGTCGGCGCGGTCGCTGCCCGCGACGCAGACGACGTTCCCCAGACCGTAGTTGCACGGGAACGAGCACTGCCGCGGCGGGTTGCGCGGGTTGAACCCGGGCGCGGAGATGATCGCCTGGCACGTGGCCTGATCGCCGGAGTCGGTGTTCGCGCCGTCGTTGCCGGCCGCGACGACGAACAGCGTGCCCGGCAGGGAGGCGAGGACGTCGCGCTCGATCTGCGAGGGCGCGAAGCTGCCGATCGAGAGGTTGACGATGCGCGCGCCGCTCCGCGCGGCGTACGCGTAGGCCGAGACGATGTCGCCGAGCGTCCCGGCGCCCGCCTGGTTGAGCGCCCGGACGGGCATGACCGACGACGACCACGTCACTCCGGCGACGCCCGTGCCGTCGTTGCCGCGGGCCGCGATCGTCCCCGACACGTGCGTCCCGTGACCGGGGTTGCCGCCGGGCGCCGTGACGTCGTCCGGCGCGTTGTCCTCGCCGACGAAGTCCCAGCCGTGAACGTCGTCGGGGCGGCCGTTGCGGTCGTCGTCGGCGCCGTTGCCGGCGATCTCGGCGGCGTTCGTCCAGATGTTCGGGGCGAGGTCGGGATGCGCCGCCTGCACGCCGGTGTCGACGACGCCCACGACGACGCTCGGGCTGCCCGTGGTGACGTCCCACGCGGCCGGGGCGTGGATGTCGGCGCCGGCGACCGGGGCGGGCGTCGCCGGTGCGCGGGCGACGGCCTGCCCGACGTTGTGCAGCCCCCACTCGGCGCCGAACAGCGTGTCGTTGGGGACGAGCAGCGCGTGCCGGATGCGGTTCGGCTCCGCGTGGAGCACGTCCGGGTCGCGGCCGAGTGCCGCCACGGCCTGCTCGACGGTCACGCCGGCGGCGGGCTCGGCGACCTCGACGCCCGCCAGCGGCAGCTTCGCGCGGACGACGACGGCGGCGCCGCTGCGCGTGTCGGCGCGCTCGGCCGCTGTCGTGCCCGGCCGGTAGCGGACGAGCACCCCGGCGGCGTCGTCGGCGAGCGCGCCGGGGGGGAGCCCGAGGCCAAGCCCGAGCGCCGAGATGAGGCCGGCCGCGGTCGCACGCACGCGCCGCCGCGCGCTGTGCCGGACCGGCGGGCGGGTCGGCGGCATGTCGGCAGCGACGCTAACTCCGGAGTGCCGCCCGGGCAAGGAAGGCTCGACGGATGGCCAGGCCCCTGGTCAGCCGAGCAGCGCGCGCGGCAGCCCGCCGAAGCCGATCAGGCCCGGCCCCACGTGGGCGCCGATCACCGGCCCGACCTCGGACACGAAGACCGGCTCGCAGCCGAACAGCTCGCGGCCCTGCTCGACGAGCGCGGCCGCAACGTCGGGGGCCTGGACATGCTGAACCGCCCAGCCGTCGGCGCCGTCGGCCCGGCGCTCGCGCATGAACTCGACCATCCGCTCGAACGCCCGCCGCGAGGTGCGCACGCGCTCGACCGGCGTGATCTCGCCATCGAGCGTGAGGATCGGCTTGATCTTGAGCGCGCCGCCGAGCCAGGCCTGCGCCGCGCCGATCCGGCCACCGCGGCGCAGGTACTCGAGCGTGTCGACCGCGAACCAGAAGCGCAGCGCGCCGATCGCCTCGCGCGCCGCGGCCGCGACCTGGGCGAGCCCCTCGCCCGCGCGGGCGGGCGCCGCGGCCGCCAGGACGACGAGTCCGAGCGCGCCCGCGCCGACCGTCGAGTCGACCACCTCGATCCGCGCGTCCGGGTGGCTTCGCGCGACCTCGGCCGCGGCCTGCCGCGCGCCCTCGACCGTGCCCGAGATGCCGCCCGACAGGTGGATCGAGACGATCTCGCGGCCGGACGCCGCCAGCGGCTCGTAGACCGCGAGGAAGTCGCCGACCGACGGCTGCGAGGTCGTGGGCAGCGTCGTGGCGTCGCGCAGGCCGCCGTAGAACGCCCCGTAGTCGTCGATGTCGGTCTCGCGCTGCTGGCCGCCCGCGTCGGTGACATAGAGGCTCACGACCGCGACGTCGCGGGCCGCGACGAGGTCGGGCGGCAGGTAGGAGGTGGAGTCGGTGACCACCGCGACCTCGGCCATGCCGCCACCCTACTGGCGCGGTTACGCTGCCGCGGCTCGCCCATGCCGCCCCAGAGCCGCCCGCACTACGGCCCGCCCGACGCGTCCCGCGCACCGCGCTACACCGGCATCCGCACGTTCGCGCGCTGCCCGGCATCGACCGACTGGGAGAACGCCGACGTCGCCGTCGTCGGGGTGCCGTTCGACACGGCGACGAGCTTCCGCCCCGGCCCGCGCTTCGGCCCGGCGGCGCTGCGCGACCAGAGCCAGCTGCTGCGCCCCTGGCACCCCGTGCTGCGGCTCGACGTGTTCGCCGCCCTGTCGGTCGTCGACGGCGGCGACGTCGACGTCACGCCCGGCAACGCCGAGCGCACAGCCGCGCAGATCGACGCGGCGCTCGCGCCGGTCCTCGCCGCCGGGGCCGTTCCGCTCGTGCTGGGCGGCGACCACTCGATCGCCCTGGGTGAGCTGCGGGCCCACGCGCGCGCCCACGGCCCGGTCGGCGTGGTGCTGCTCGACGCGCACGCGGACACCTGGGACGCCTACTACGGCGAGCGCTACTTCCACGGCACGCCGTTCCGCCGTGCGCTCGAGGAGGGGCTGATCGAGCCCGGGCGATCGCTGCTGGCCGGCATGCGCGGCCCGCTCTACGCCGCCTCGGACCTCGACGAGCCGCGCTCGTGGGGGTTCGAGGTCGTGTCCTGCGAGGACCTGCGCAGGTGGACGGCGGCGGAGTACGGCGCGCGCGTCCGCGAGCGCCTCGGCGGCGGTCCCGCGTACCTGTCGTTCGACATCGACGTGCTGGACCCGGCGTTCGCGCCGGGAACCGGGACGCCCGAGGTCGCCGGCCTCCTGCCCCACGAGGCGCTCGGGTTCCTGCGCGCGCTGGCAGGCATCCGCTTCACAGGCTTCGACGTCGTCGAGGTGTCGCCGCCCTACGACGGCCCGGGGCAGGTCACCGCGCTCAACGGGGCGGCGGTCGCGTACGAGATGCTGGCGCTCGCGGCGGTCGCCGCCGGGCGGGCGGCCTGACGCGCGAGCGGCCGGCCGGACCGCAAGCGGGCGGGCGGGCGCGGTCAGGCGACCGCGCCGCTCAGGCGGCGGGGTCGACCACGGGCTTGCGCGCCTCGCCGCCGGCCCCACGCGCCAGGGCGGCGCCCAACCCGTCGAGGCCGACCGTCTCGCCGGCGAGCGCGCGCCAGTCCACGGCGCCCGAGGCGAGCAGCTGCAGCGCGCGGTCGACCTCGGCGCGGCTGTGGTGGAAGGCGCCGCGGACGTCGACCTCGTCGTAGTGCAGCGGCCCGGTGGGCAGGGAGACGTCGGTGCCGGCGGGGCAGCCGCCTACGAGCACCACGGTCGCGCCCGGGGCGGCCGCCTCGACCGCGGCGCGCCACGCCTCAGGCCGCCCGACCGCCTCGAAGACGAGGTCCTGCGCGCCGAGCGCCTGCACCGCGCGCGCCCCGAGCGCCTCGGCCTGCGCGCGGCGCTCGGGGTGGCGGTCGCACACCGTGACCGCGCGGCCGTCGAGGAGGAGCAGCCGGGCGATCATGAGGCCCATCGTCCCGCCGCCGAGCACGGCGGCCTCCGTGGCGCCGGCCGCGCCGTCGCCCGCGCGGGCGAGCGCGTGCACGCACGCGGCGAGCGGCTCGGCCATCGCCGCCCCGGCGAAGTCGAGCCCGTCGGGGATCGGGTGCAGGGCGGCCGCCGGCGCGGCGATGCGCTCGGCGAACCCGCCGAGCACCCACGTCATGTCGCGGCAGAGCTGCGGGCGTCCGGCCCGGCACGGCGCGCACGCGCCGCACGCGACGGAGTCGCCGACCAGGACCCGCTCGCCGGTGTCCTCGCGCACGCCGGCGGTCTCGTGGCCGAACCGCGCCGGGTAGGCGCCGAGGACGCGGTGGCCGTGGCGCAGCATCTTCACGTCCGTGCCGCAGGCCGTGGCGGCGGCCACGCGCACCACGACCTCGCCCTCGGGCTCAGCGACCTCCTCGACCCGCAGGTCGCCGGGGCCATACAGGACCGCTGCGCGCATCAGGGCAGCACGAGCGCCTTCACGGCCTCGCCGCGGCGGGCGAGCTCCAGCGCCGCGCCGGTCTCCTCGAGCGGGAGGCGGTGCGTCACGAGCGGCGCCGGGTCGACGCGGCCGCTCGCGATGAGCTCGAGCGCACGGCGCATGTCGCCCGGCCCCGCCGAGTATGAGGCGCAGACGTCGATCTCGCCGACGTACAGCGCGTGCCCGTCAAGCCCGAGCGCCTGGCCGGGATCGGGCGGCGCGTACAGGCACAGCGTCCCGCCCGGCGCGACCGCGTCGAAGCCGGCCGCGATCGCCTCGGGCTTCGTCGTGCACACCATCGCCACTTCGACGAGCTCGTTGCCGTGGCGCTCGGCGCCGAGGCCGAGCGCCCGCTCGAGGCGCTCCGCGCGCGGCTCCCGCGCCCACACGGCCTCGACCGCGAGCGCGTGCGCTGCCGCGATGGCGAGCAGCCCGCTCGTCCCGGTGCCGACGACGAGCAGGCTGTCTCCTGCGTGCAGACCGGCTCGCGCGAACGCCCGCAGCACGCACGCCAGCGGCTCGACGAACGTCGCCCGCTCGGCGTCGAGCCCGTCGAGCACGAGCAGCTCGCCGACGAGGTCCGCCGGCACGCGCACGCGCTCGGCGAACCCGCCCGGATGCAGGCCGGTGGCCCTGAATTGGTCGCACAGCGTCTCGTGGCCGCGCCGGCAGCGCCGGCACTCGCCGCACGGCGCGTGGTGGTGCACGACGACGCGGTCGCCCGCGGCCACGTCGGCGACCCCCGCGCCGACCTGCTCGACCTCGGCGGCGATCTCGTGGCCGAGCACCGTGGGCACCTTGCGCGCCACCCAGGCGTCGAGCACGTCGGAGCCGCACACGCCGCACGCGAGCACGCGGCACACGACCTCGCCGGCGCCTGCCTCCGGCTCGGGATCCTCCTCGACCCGGACCTCGCGCACGCCGACCGAGCGCGCGACCCTCATCGCTCGAGCAGCTCGGCCACGCCCGCGGCGGTCGGCGGCGCGACGACGCCGCGCTCGGTCACGAGCGCCGTGACGAGCTCGGCCGGGGTGACGTCGAACGCCGGGTTGCGCACTGCGGTGCCGGGCGGCGCGATCTCCGCGCCGCCGAGCGCCACGACCTCCTCGGCGCCGCGCTCCTCGATCACGATGCGGTCGCCGTGGGGCAGCTCCGGGTCGATCGACGACGTCGGGCCGGCGACGACGAACGGGATCCCGGCCGCCCGCGCGGCGAGGGCGAGGCCGTACGTGCCCACCTTGTTCGCGACGTCGCCGTTGCGCGCGACGCGGTCGCAGCCGGCGATGACCGCGTCGGCCTCGCCGCGGCGGATCAGGCCCGCGGCGGCGCTGTCGACGACGAGCTCGAACGGCACGCCCGCGCGCTGCAGCTCCCAGGCGGTCAGCCGCGCGCCCTGGAGCAGCGGCCGCGTCTCGCACGCAAGCACGCGCGCGCCGTCGCGGCGGTGGCGCTCGAGGATCACCGCCAGCGCAGTGCCCGTGCCGCCCGCCGCCAGGGCGCCGGTGTTGCAGATCGTGACGATCCGGCGTGCGTCGGCCAGCACCTCGGCGCCGTGGCGCGCGATCGCGGCGCTGGCGGCGTCCTCCTCGGCGTGGATGCGCTGCGCCTCGGCCCGCGCGGCGGCGGCCATCGTCGCGATGCCCGCGCCGAGCGCGGCCGCGCGGACGCGCTCGACCGCCCGGCCCAGGTTGACCGCGGTCGGCCGGGCCGCGGCGAGCACCTCGGCGGCGGCCTCCAGCGTGCCGAGGCCGGGACGCCGCGCAACCTCCATCGCCAGGCCATATGCCGCCGCGATGCCGATGAGCGGCGCGCCGCGGACCGCGAGGCGCCGGATCGCGGCGGCGGTGTCCGCCGCGCCGGTCAGCTCGAGCCAGTCCTCGCGTGCGGGCAGCGCGGTCTGGTCGAGGACCGCGAGCGAGCGGCCGTCCCAGCGCAGCGCGGCGGTGGGCTGGGCGGCGACGGCCATGGCGCGATGCTAACGCGGCGGCCGCCGCCCCCGGGGGACCGGCTAGCCCAGGCGGTTGTCGATGCCCATCGGGCGCGGCGCCGGGTCGGCGCCGGCGGGCGTCTCGGTGGCGGGCGCGGCCTCAGGCGCCGGCACGCCGAGCGCCTCGTGCAGCTCGCCGGACTCGTACATCTCGGCGACGATGTCCGCGCCGCCGATCAGTTCGCCGTCGACGAACAGCTGCGGGATCGTGGGCCAGTTCGACAGCGCGGACAGCTCCTGGCGGATGCGCGGGTCGGGCAGGATGTCGACGGCCGCGAACGGCGCGCCGGTGGCCTGGATCGCCGCGACGGTGCGGGCGGAGAAGCCGCACGCGGGCATCTCGGGGGTGCCCTTCATGAAGAGGATGACCCGGTTCTCCCGGATCGCCTCGGAGATTGCGTCGCGGAGGGGGTTCTCGGTCTGCTCGGACATGGGAAAGCTCCTACGGGGTCTGGGTCTTGACGCTCAGGGCGTGGATGGCGCCGCCGATCTCGCCCTCGAACACGCCCATGACCAGCCGGTGCTGCTGGATGCGGCTGAGGCCGGCGAACGCGGGCGAGACCACCGTGGCGCGGAAGTGGTCGCCGCCGCCCGTCCAGTCCTCGACCTCGGCGCGGGAGTCGGGGATGGCGGCCTCGATGCGCTGCTTGATCTCGTCGGTGCTGGGCATGCTGTCGGTGACAGGGTAGACGGTCGCTACACTTGGTAAAGCAATGAGCACGACGCAGATCACGTATCACGCGAAGGGCGTCACCTTCACCGAGACGGGCGCCGAGAAGGTTCGCGAGTTTCTCGCCACCCAGGAGGCCGACCTCTCGGTCGCCGGCCTGCGCGTGGGCGTGCGCGGCGGCGGCTGCTCCGGCTTCCAGTACCACCTCGCGTTCGACAACCAGCGCGAGGGCGACGCGATCTTCGAGGACCACGGCCTGCGGATCCTCGTCGACAACCAGAGCCTGCCGTACGTCGACGGCTCGAGCATCGACTACGTCGACTCGCTTCAGGGCGCGGGCTTCCAGGTGAACAACCCGAACGTCGTCGCGGCGTGCGGCTGCGGCTCGTCCTTCCGCGTAGCCGAGGACGAGCAGGTCTCTGCGGTCTAGCCACCGCCGCCTCGTCCTGATCTCCGCGGCGCTCCTCGTGGGCGCCGCACTCGTTGTGCTCGTCGTCGTGCTCGTTCGCGGAGACGGGGACCAGCCGCCGCCGCGGCGCCCGCCGCAGCGCGCGGAGCCGCAGCCGCGCCCGGCCGCCCCGCCCGGGGAGGGCCTCGCGATGGGGCTCACCGAGACGCGGCCCACGCTGCTGTGGAGCCGCGAAGCGCAGCCCGCGCTGCCCGCCGCCTTCGCGCCGTGGCGCGACCGGCTCGCCGCGTTGAAGCCGCGCTACTTCCGGCTGATGGTCGAATGGTCGGTGCTCCAGCCCGACCCCGCGCAGCCCCCGAACTGGACGCTGCCGAGCGACGGCTGCGAGCGCGGCCGCCCGCCGTGCCTGCCGTTCAACGGCATCCGCGACCTCCTGCGCGCGGTCGCCTCGCAGCAGAAGGCCGCGCCGGGGACGTTCGAGGTTCTGGTCTCGATCTACCACGTGCCGCCGTGGGCGGCCGCGCCGCCGCGCGGCTGCGAGCGCCCCGACACCGCTCCCCGGTCGCGGCCGATCACCGATCAGGGCCTGCTCGGCTACCGGCGGCTGATCCGCTCGCTCGACCAGCTCGCGCGCAGCGAGGGCGTGGCGCTGCGCTGGTGGAGCCCGTGGAACGAGCCCAACGGGCCGCTGTTCGTCAGTCCGCAGCGCGAGCGCTGCGACCGCTCGGCGCCGCTGGTCTCGCCCGACGTGTTCGCCCGCCTCGCGCGCGCGATGCGCGACGAGCTCGCCGACCTTCCCGGCGACCAGCGGATCGTGCTGGCCGAGCTCGCCGGCCTGCCGGGGCCCGAGCTGCGCGGCGGCGGCGTCGAGGAGTTTTACGCCGCGCTGCCCGACGACGTGCTCTGCTCGGCCGCCGTCTATGCACAGCACTCGTATGCCGAGCGCGGCCGCCCCGCGTCCGCGCAGCGTCCGGTCGACCAGCTCAAGGCCGCGCTCGACCGCCGGCCGTGCACCCGCGACAAGCCGATCTGGATCACCGAGACCGGGGTCGGCGGCCAGGATGTCGGTGGCGAGCGCACCGGCGGCCTGGCCACGCAGCGCCGCGATTGCCGGGCCCTCGACGCCGCGCTGCGCCGCTGGGACGCCGATCCGCGGGTCGAGGCAGCATTCCAGTACACGTTCCGCGACGACCCCGTGTTCCCGGTCGGGCTCGCCGACGTGAGCCTGACGCGCGCGTGGCCCGCCTACGACCTGTGGCTGGCGTGGGCCGGCGACCGCCCGCCGGCCGGGCCGGCGCCGCGGCTGCCGGCGGCCTGCGCGGACGCCTGAGCCGGACCCGGCGCCCCCCACGCGCGCCTTGACGGCTCCGGCTACCACCGCGGCCTGCCCGCGGCCGCGCTGACCCGCCCGATGCGGGTGCTCGGGGCCGCCGACGCCTACGCGGCGATGACCGCCGACCGGCCGCACCGCGCCGCGCTGGCGCCGCGGACGCCGCGCGCGAGCTGCGCG
>DATAAR010000318.1:0-11439 GCA_036259975.1 Solirubrobacteraceae bacterium
CGACCTCAGCGAGGAGCGCGGGCCGATCGAGGCCGGGCTGGGCTGGTGCTGCAAGGAGGAGACGAGCTTCGTCGGCGCGGACGCCGTGCGCGCCGCCCGCGAGGCGGGCCCCGCCGAGCGCCTGCGGCCGTTCCGGCTCACCGGGCCGGGCATCCCGCGGCCCGGCAACACCGTCGTCGGCGGCGGCGTCGTGACGAGCGGCACGCTGTCGCCGTGCCTCGAGGTCGGCATCGGGATGGCGTACCTGCCGGCCGACCGTGCGCAGACCGGCGCCGAGATCGAGATCGACGTCCGTGGCAAAACCCGCGTGGCCGTCGTGGCCGACCGGCCCCTCTACCGCAAGGAGCGAGATGGCTGACCCAAGCTACCCCGACGACCTCCGCTACCACCCCGAGCACGACTGGGTCCGGCTCGACGACGGCGACACCGCGACGTTCGGCATCACCTGGTTCGCGCAGGACGCGCTCGGCGAGGTCGTCTTCTTCGACCCGCCCGAGGTCGGCAGCACGGTCACCAAGGACGAGCCGTACGCCGAGGTCGAGTCGGTCAAGGCGGTCTCCGACGTGATCGCACCGCTGTCGGGGGAGATCATCGAGGTCAACACCGCGCTCGGCGACGACCCCGAGGCGATCAACAACGACCCCTACGGCGCCGGATGGATGGTCAAGGTGCGGCTGTCCGACGCCTCCGAGGCCGACGATCTCCTCGACGCCTCGACGTACGAGTCGAGCCTGACGTGAGCCGCTACACGAGCACCACGCCCGAGGACCTCGCCGCGATGCTCGCGGCGATCGGCGTGGGCTCGCTCGACGAGCTGTTCGATCGCCAGGTGCCCGCCGGCGTGCGCCTCGGGCGCCCGCTCGACCTGCCGGCCGGGCTGCCCGAGCAGGACGTCCACGCGCACCTGCGCGACCTGGCCGCGCGCAACGTCTCGGCCGACGACGAGCTCTGCTTCCTGGGCGGCGGCATGTACGACCACTACGTGCCCGCGGTCGTCGACATGCTGATGGAGCGCTCGGAGTTCCTGACGCCGTACACGCCCTACCAGCCGGAGGTCTCCCAGGGCGGGCTGCAGGTGATGTTCGAGTACCAGACCGCGATCAGCGAGCTGACCGGCCTGCCGGTGTCGAACGCGTCGGTCTACGAGGGCCCCAGCGCGGTCGCGGCGGCCGCGTACCTGGCGAAGCTCGCCAACGGCAAGGGGCGGGTCGTCGTCTCGCGCGGCGTCCACCCGCACAGCCGCCAGACGCTCGCGACGACCGGCGCCGGCTTCGGAGCCGAGGTGGTCGAGGTCGGACTGCGCGACGGCGTCACCGACGCCGGCGCCTGGGCGGAGGCGATCGACGAGGACACGAGCGCGGTCGTGTTCCAGAGCCCCAACTACCTCGGCGCGGTCGAGGACGCCGCCGCGCTCGCGCAGGCCGCGAAGAACTCGCCGGCGGTCGTCATCGGGTCCTACGACCCGATCCCGCTCGGGATCCTCAAGCCGCCGGGCGAGTGCGGCGTGGACGTCGCCGTGGGCGAGGGCCAGCCGCTCGGCAACCGGCTCGACTTCGGCGGCCCGTCGTTCGGCTTCTTCGCCGCGACCGAGGCGTACCTGCGGCGGATGCCGGGACGGATCGCGGGGGAGACCCGCGACGTCGACGGCCGGCGCGGGTTCGTGCTGACGCTGCAGACGCGCGAGCAGCACATCCGCCGCGAGAAGGCGACCTCGAACATCTGCACTGCGCAGGCGCTCAACGCGCTGGCGGGGGTCGTGTACCTCGCCTGGCTCGGGCGGGCCGGAATCGCCGAGCTCGGCGAGCTGCTGCTCCAGCGCACGCACTACGCCCGCGAGGCGCTCGGCGCGGTCGAGGGTGTCGATGCGCTGCACGCGCGCCCGGTGGTGCGCGAGTTCGCGGTGCGCGTGGACGCGGACGTCGACGCCGTGATCGAGCGCTGCGCGGCGCAGGGCGTCAATCCCGGCGTGCCGCTCCGGCCCGACTACCCGGAGCTCGAGGACGGCCTGCTGGTGGCGGTCACCGAGCGGCGCTCGCGCGCCGACATCGACCGCCTGGCCGAGGTGCTCGGTGCCGCGGTCGCCGCCGAGCGGCCCGCCGCGGCGGGGGTGGCGGGATGAGCGCGCGCGAGATCCCCGCCGAGGTCCCGGCCGCCGGGGGCATGGGGTCGCCGCTGCAGCGCGAGCAGGCGCGCACGATCTTCGAGAGGGGGGCGCCGGGCCGGCGCGCGTTCGCCTGCCCGCAGCTCGACGTGCCCGAGGCCGATCCGCTGGCGCTGCTGCCCGCCGAGCTGCGCCGCGAGCGCCCGCCCCGGCTGCCGGAGGTCTCCGAGCCCGAGCTCGTGCGCCACTACGTGCGCCTGTCCAAGCGCAACTTCGACCTGGACTCGGGCTTCTATCCGCTCGGCTCGTGCACGATGAAGCACAACCCGCGCCTGCACGAGCGCGTCGCCGCGCTGCCCGGCCACGCCCGCCTGCACCCGCGCCAGCACCCCGCGCGGGCGCAGGGGGCGCTCGAGCTGATGTGGCGCCTGGAGCGCGCGCTGGCCGAGGTCTCGGGGCTGCCGCACGTCTCGCTGCAGCCCAGCGCGGGCTCGCACGGCGAGCTCGCGGGCGTCCTGCTGACGCGCGCTTACCACGCCGACCGCGGCGAGCTGCGGCGCACGAAGGTCCTGACCCCCGACACCGCGCACGGGACGAACCCGGCGACGGTGACCATGGCGGGCCTCGAGGTGGTCAAGGTCGCCTCGAACGCCGACGGCGGCGTCGACCTCGACGACCTCAGGGCCAAGGCGACGGACGAGGTCGCCTGCCTCATGCTCACCAACCCGAACACGCTCGGGATCTTCGACCCGAACATCGAGCAGATCACGGAGATCGTCAAGGACGCCGGCGCGACGTGCTACTACGACGGCGCGAACCTCAACGCGATCATGGGGATCACGCGCCCCGGCGACATGGGCTTCGACATCGTGCACTTCAACCTGCACAAGTCGTTCACCCAGCCGCACGGCGGCGGCGGCCCGGGCAGCGGGCCGATCGCGGTCTCCGACCGCATCGAGCCCTACCTGATGGTCCCGCGGATCGTGCGCCGGGAGGACGGCGGCGGCTTCGATCTCAGCCACGACCACCCCAAGTCGATCGGGCGGCTGCGCGGCTTCCAGGGCAACTACGGCTGCTTCGTGCGCGCGTACGCCTACATCTGCTCGCTCGGCGCCGAGGGCCTGCGCGACGCGTCGGAGACGGCGGTCCTGAACGCGAACTACCTGGTGGCGAAGCTGCGCGCGCTCGGCGTCGCCGAGCACCTGCCGCTGGCGTTCGGCGAGCTGTGCATGCACGAGTTCGTGCTTTCCGGGGCGCCGATGAAGCGCGAGCTCAAGATCCGCACGCTCGACCTCGCCAAGCGCCTCCTCGACCACGGCGTGCACCCGCCGACCGTCTACTTCCCGCTGATCGTCGACGAGGCGCTCCTCGTGGAGCCGACCGAGACCGAGACCCGCGAGACGCTCGACGACTTCGCGCAGGCGCTCGCGTCGATCCTCCGCGAGGCGGCCCAGGACGCGCGCATCGCCCAGCAGGCGCCGTACACGACGCCCGTGCGGCGGCTCGACGAGGCCGGCGCGGCGAAGCGGCCGGTGATCCGCCAGCCGCTCGACGAGGCCGAGCCGGCGAACGCGTAGGGCCGGCTATCGCTTGCGGCGTCCCGCGCCAACGCGCGCTGTGCGCGGCCGCCTGCGGACTGCGCATCGAGGGGACAGAGGAGCCAGCGAACATGGCGACCAGCGCGGTCGCGCAGGGGGTGGGCCGTTGAGTGCCGCCTCTGCCGGCAGAATTCGGCCCACCCCCGCCACGACGCCGGCGCCGCCTCTCCTCCGCTCGCGGCCGCCGAGCCGCTCGAGGCGCGCGCCGCGCCCGACGGCGCCGACGACGGCGCGGCGCGCGAGGCGCTCGCGCAGCTGACGCCGCACGACCGCCTCGTCCTGCTGCTGCGCTTCCACGCCGGGCTGTCCCTCCGCGAGCTGGGTGAGTTGCTCGCGATCTCCGAAGAGGCGGCGCGCAAGCGCGTCGGCCGCGCCCGCCGGCGCTTCGCCGACGCGCTGCACGCCGTCTGCCGCGAGCCGGGCCCGCTCGTGCTGCTGCTCGTCCGCGAGAGGCGCCCGAGCCCTACGAGGCGTGGCTGCAGGGGCGCCGGCGCCCGCGTGCGCACCGTGACCGGCGAGGACGTCGCCGGCCGCGACGTCCTGTTCGCCGATGCGCTCGTCGTCTCCGGATCGCACACCGACGTCCACCCGCGCGTCTACGGGCAGGCGCCCACGCCGCTCCCGCGCGGCGACCTCGACGCGCGCTGCGACTGGTCCGACCTCGCCGTCCTGCGCGCCGCGCTGCGCGCCGACGTCCCGCTCGTCGGCGTCTGCCGCGGCCACCAGCTGCTCAACGTCCTGTCGAGCGGCACGCTGTTCCAGGACGTCGGCCTCGCGGGCCCCCTCGCGGGTCGCGCACACGACCGAGGCGCACGCCGTGAGCACCGCCGCCTCGAGCACGGTGCGGTCGCTCGTCGGCCGCCGCTCGTCGGTGCCGAGCGAGCACCACCAGGCCATCCGCCGCCTCGGGCGCTAGCTGCGGGTCGCCGCCGTCAGTGCCGACGCCCTGGTCGAGTGCGTGAGCGCACGGATCGCCGGTTCGCGGTCGGCGTGCAGTGGAAGCCGCCGCTCGCCCCCGATGACGGGCCGAGTCGCCGCCTGGCCGAGGCGCTCGTGGAGCACGCCGGCGCACGGCGCCGGGCGGCATGACCGAGCCCGTCGTCCTCCGCGCCGCGGGTGCCGCCGACGTCCCCGCGCTCGCGCGCCTCGCCGCGCTCGGCTCGAAGCGCGTGCCGCACGGGCGCGTTCTCGTCGCCGAGGTCGGCGGCGAGCTGCGGGCCGCCGTCGCGGTCGGTCCCGGCGCCGCACCATGCGCACGGCGCCTCGAACAGCTCCGCCGCGAGCCCGACGCGCCGCTCGGCGAACCGGGCTAACCGGCGCGCCCGAAGCGCGCCTCGGCCTCGGCCACGCGGCGCGCGCCCACCTCGGCCTGCGAGGCGCGCGCCTGCGCCGCGTTGGACTTCGCGCACACCCAGCTGAAGCTCGCCTGCGCGAAGTCGTTGACCGCGCTCGCGCCGAGGACCGCGTTGACGACGCGCGCCTCGCGCGGGCGGGCGACGCGCAGGGCGACGAGCCCGAGGGCGCTCCACGTGCCGACGCAACGGGTGCATGTGAGGAGCTCGCCCACCGCGTAGCGCAGCCCGCGGCCCTTCGGCACGCGGTCGCCGTCCGCGCGCTCCTCGACGAACGGCTCGCGCACCCAGCGGTCGACCTTCTCCTTGGCGACGAGCTTCGACAGCGCGAACGTCGCCACGCCGAGCGGGACGATCTCGACGGGGCGGACGGGCTCCTCGCCCTTGTCGCGCGCCGCGACGAGGACCGTGCCCAGGGCGGCCGCCCAGCCGGCACTGAGCGCGGCGTAGTCGGCGGGCCGGGCGGGAGGTTCGTGGGTGTCGTGCACCTGAGGGCCGTACCCCGCCGCGGCGCGGGCCGAACGGACGTCTGTCCGGAAAGGCGCGTGTTATGCATACATCCGCGCCAATTGGGCATAGGAGGGCCACCGCGCCCCGCGCGGGTCCGGGCCATGGCTCCTCGGTCCGGGCTGCGGGCCGTCGCTCCGGAGCCCCCGGGCGCCCTTCGCCCCCATGCGCCCGGGGGCCTCCGGAGCGGCGGGCCCGCACGCTAGATTGCTCCGCCGCGTGCGCATCTTCTCCGGCATCCAGCCCACCGGCAGCAAGCACCTCGGCAACTACATCGGGGCGATCCGCCAGTACGTCGAGGGCCAGGATCGCGGCGACCCCGCGATCTACTGCATCGTCGACCTGCACGCGATCACCGTGCCGTACGAGCCGGCCGAGCTGCGCGAGCGCCTGTACGACACGACCGCCATCCTCATCGCGGCGGGCCTCGACCCCGACCGCTGCATCCTGTTCCGCCAGAGCGACGTCGAGGAGCACACCGAGCTCTGCTGGCTGCTCGCCTCCGTCACGGCGATCGGCGAGCTCAACCGCATGCACCAGTTCCGCGACAAGTCGCTCGCCCAGCGCGAGCTCGTCTCGGCGGGCCTGCTCTTCTACCCGGTGCTCCAGGCCGCCGACGTGCTCGCCTACCGCGCGCACGAGGTCCCGGTCGGCGAGGACCAGCGCGAGCACCTCGAGCTCATGCGCGACGTCGCCAAGCGCTTCAACGCGCGCTACGGCGACGGGCGCGACATCCTGGTCGTGCCCGAGCACCGCATCCCGGAGGTCGGCGCGCGGATCATGGACCTCCAGGAGCCGACGCGGAAGATGTCCACGACCGGCGGCACCGAGGAGGGCACCGTGCTCGTGCTCGACGAGCCCAAGACGATCGAGAAGAAGATCAAGCGCGCGGTGACCGACTCGGGCACGGAGATCCGCCGCGCCGCCGACAAGCCCGGCATCACGAACCTCATCGACGTGCTCGCCGTGGCGCGCGGGGTCACGCCGGCGGCAGTCGAGGACGACATGCGCAGCGCCCGCGGCTACGGCGACCTCAAGGTCGCGGTCGCCGAGGCGGTCGTCGGCATGCTCGCCCCCGTGCGCGAGCGCTACGCCGAGATCCGGCCGGACCAGGACCGGCTCGAGGACATCCTCGCCACCGGCGCGGAGAAGGCGCGCGCCCTCGCGTCGGAGACGCTCGCCGACGTGCGCGAGGCCATGGGCGTCGGCGCACCCTCGCGGTAGATTAGGTCCCACCCACCCGTGCGCCGCCTCGTCCTCCTCGTCGGCGCGATCGTCCTCGTCGACACGATGTTCTACGCGGCGATCACGCCGCTGCTGCCCACGCTCGTCGACGAGCTCGACCTGGGCAAGAACGGCGCCGGGGTCCTCACCGGGGCGTACGCCGCCGGGACGCTGCTCGGCTCGCTGCCGGCCGGGTGGCTGATCGCGCGCTTCGGCGTGCGGCCGACCGTTCTGCTCGGCCTTGCGCTGATGTCGCTCGCCGGCCTGGCGTTCGCGTTCGGCCAGAGCGTGGTGATCCTCGACGGCGCGCGCTTCCTGCAGGGCATCGGCGGCGCGTGCTCGTGGGCCGGCGGGATGGCGTGGATCGCGGAGGCGGCGCCCCGCGAGCGCCGCGGCGAGCTCCTCGGCGCGGCGATGGGCGCTGCGATCTTCGGCGTGCAGCTGGGCCCGGTGGTCGGCGCGATGGCGATCGCGGTGGGCCAGGAGATCACGTTCGCGTCCACGGTCGCGTTCGGGGTCGTGCTCGCGTGCTACGCCTGGGTCACGCCGGCAAAGGGCCGCGCGGAGGTGCTCGGCACGCCGGCGTCGGCGCTGCGAAGCCGGTCGATGCTGGCCGGCATGTGGCTGACGGCGCTGCCGGCGGTCGCGTTCGGCGTGCTCGACGTGCTCGCCCCGCTGCGGCTCGACGAGCTCGGCGCGGGGGCGCTCGCGCTCGGGGTGACCTTCTTCGCCGCCGCCGGCGTCGAGGCGGTGATCAACCCGCTGATCGGCCGCTACACGGATCGCCGCGGGCCGCGGACGGTGGTGCGGGTGGGCCTGGCGGTCACGGCCGCCGCCCTGCTCGTGATCCAGCTCCCGGCGACGGCACTCGAGATGGCCGTGGCGGTCGTGGCGCTGTCGGGCCTCCTCGGGGTCCTGTGGGTGCCGGCGATGGGTCTGCTGACCGGCGGCGCGGAGCGGGTCGGCCTCGACCACGGCTTCGCCTTCGCGTACTTCAACCTCGCCTGGGCGGCGGGGTTCAGCCTCGGGTCGGTGGCGGGCGGCTCGCTGGCGGAGGTCACCCGGGACGCCGTGCCCTACACCGCGGTCGCCGCGCTCTATGCCGCTTCGGCGGTGCTCGCGGCGCTCGTGCTGCGCGCGCGGCTGACCCAGGCGAGCGAGCCGGCGCGCGGCTGAGCCGGACGGTCCGCCCGGCGCGCCCGTTACGGTTCGGGCGGTGACCGTCTCGGAGCTCGAGCTGGACCTCGAGGTGTTCAGCGGGCCGTTCGACCTGCTGCTCACCCTGGTCCTCCGCGAGGAGGTCGACCTGCTCGAGGTCGAGCTGGCCGACGTCGTGGTCGGCTATCTCGACTTCCTCGCGGCGCGTGGCGACCTCGACCTCGAGGTCGCAACCGAGTTCCTCGTGCTCATCGCGGCGCTGCTCGAGCTCAAGTCGCGGCTCATGCTGCCCCGCGAGGAGGACGGGCTGCCGGAGCTCGAGCCGGGGGAGGCGGCCGAGGAGCTGCTGGCGCGGATGCTCGAGGCGCGCCGCTATCGGCACGCGGCCCAGCACCTGGCCCGCCTGCTCGCCGGCGAGGACGGCCACCGGTTCCGCGCCGCGCCGCTGCCCCGCTGGCTGCGCCGCGCCACCGCTGGCGACGTCGTCGCCGCCTACGACCCGACCCAGCTCGGCGCCGCGATCGGCGGCCTGCTGCGCGCGCCGGCCCCGCTCGACCTGCGCCACCTCGCCACGCCGCGCGTCACAGTCGCCGAGCGCTTGTCGCACCTGCGCGCGCTGCTGCGCCACGGCGCGACGTCGTTCGACGACGCCGTGCGCGGCGCGGATCGCGTGACCGTCGCGGTCACGCTGTTCGCGCTGCTCGAGCTCTACAAGCAGGGCGAGGCAACGTGGTCGCAGGACGAGCCGTTCGGTGAGATCCGGGTCGCGCCGCTGGGGAGGGGCGCCGCGGCGAACGCGACGGCGCACGGCAACGGGGGCGGCCGGTGAGCGGCTCGGGGCTCAGCCCGCTGGCCCGCACGCTCGAGGCGCTGCTGTTCCTCTCGCCCGAGCCGGTCTCCGCCGAGGATCTGGCGCAGGCCGCCGACGCGTGGCCCGACGACGTCGAGCAGGCGGTGGGCGAGCTGCGGGAGGCGTACGCCCCCGGCGCCCGCGGACTGCTCTTACGCGAGGTGGCCGGCGGCTACACGCTCGCGACCGCGCCGGAGGCCGAGCCGGCCGCGCGGCGGCTGCTGGCCAAGCCCCGCACCCCGCCGCTCACGCCCGCCCAGGCCGAGACGCTCGCGATCATCGCCTACCTGCAGCCGGTCTCGCGCCCGGAGATCACGCGCATCCGCGGCGTGAGCGCGGACTCGGCGAGCGCGACGCTGCTCGAGCGCGGCCTCGTCGAGGAGGCCGGGCGCTCGCAGTTCGGCGCCGTGCTCTACCGCACCACGCCGCTGTTCCTGAAGCTGTTCGGCCTGGGCTCGCTGGACGACCTGCCCGACCCGGGCCAGTGGGATCCGACGCCCGAGGAGGAGGCCGATCTGCGCGAGCGGCTGCTCCGGGCGGGCGAGCAGCGCGCGGGCGAGCCCGTCGCGCCGGCCTCGTCCTGAGCGCGGCGCCGCCGCCGCGCCGCGCAATCAGCGCGGCGGCTGCTCCCCGCCGCGGGGCTCGTCCTCGCCGCCCGGCTCAGCGCCGCCGGCGGGGTCGACGCCCGGCTCGCGCGCCGGGTCGGGCCCCGAGCGCTCCGCGAAGTCCTCGAGGACCGCGTCGAGGTCGACGTCGTCGGCATCGGGCGGCTGCGGCTCGCGCTCCATGGCCAACCGGCGTGCCCCGCGCCACGAGCGTCGAAACCGGGAGGAGCCGCGCGTGTCGACAGCGCCGCGGCCGCGCGGGTACGACCCGGCCATGGCTCAGGTCGCCCCCGCTCGGGGAGCGCGCACACCGTCGGCGGAGCGTCGGGAGCGACGGCCGACCCCCGGGGACCATCCGCCGTCGCACGCGGCCGGGGTGGGTGCGCTGCTGCTGTCGCTCGGCGCGCTCGGCGTCGTGTTCGGCGACATCGGCACGAGCCCGCTGTACGCGATGCAGGCGGTGTTCGCCAACGCGGTCGAGCCGAGCGAGGAGGGCGTCTACGGCGTCGTGTCGCTCGTGTTCTGGGCGATCACGATCATCGTCTCGCTCAAGTACGTCACGTTCGTCATGCGCGCCGACAACGACGGCGAGGGCGGCATCATGGCGCTGATCGCGCGCGTACAGACGGCGTCCGTGAAGGGGCGCATGGCGCAGGCGCTGCTCGTCGCGCTGGGCATCTTCGGCGCCTCGTTGTTCTACGGCGACGGCATGATCACCCCGGCCATCTCGGTCCTGTCGGCGGTCGAGGGCCTCGAGGTCGCCGCGCCGTCGCTCGAGTCGCTGGTGGTGCCGATCACGCTGGCGATCGTCACCGGCCTCTCCGCCGTCCAGCGCTTCGGCACCGGGGCGGTCGGGCGGCTCTTCAGCCCCGTGTTGGTGGTCTGGTTCGCCGTCCTCGCCGTCGCGGGCCTGGTCGAGGTCGTCAAGGAGCCGGGGATCCTGCGGGCGGTGTCGCCGACGTACGCGGTGGAGTTCATGGTGAACCACGGCGGCGTCGCGTTTGCGGCCCTCGGCTCGTTCGTGCTCGTGGTGACCGGCGCGGAGGCGCTGTGAGCCGACATGGGCCACTGCCGTACTTCAGCCTGCCCGACGACCGCACGATCGTGATCGGTCAGCACATCGAGCTGTGAGCGTCCCGTCCGCGCCGTGGCGCAGCGACATCGACGCGGTGCTGTGGTGGCACCGCGCGCCGGCCGGCGGCGTGCTCCCGCCCGAGCTGGGCGCCCGCGTCGCGCTCCCGGTCACGCTCGGCGGGCTGATCTCCTACCGCCGCGGCCCGGTCGGCCCGTACCGCGAGGTGTTCGGGGCTCCGACGATGCTCGGAGGCGGCGCGGCGCTCGCGCACGTGGCCTTCATGGCGGTCGACTCGGCCGCGAGCGTGGCCGGCGGGCGCGCGAACTGGGCGCTGCCCAAGGAGCTCGCGCGGTTCGACGGCGAGCCCGGCCGGCCGGGCCGCGTGACCGTGCGCGGCGACGCCTGGGCGCTGACGGTGACGACGCGTGCGCGGCGGCGCGCCGTGCCCGCCCGCGGGCGGCTCGCGTGCGCGCAGGTCTGGCCCGATGGCAGCGCGCGGGAGTTCACCGTGCGCCTCCGCGGGCGCACCCGTGCCGGCTCGGTGGAGCTCGAGCACACGGCGCAGAGCCCGCTGGCGGCGCGGCTCGCGCCCGGGCGCCACCCGGCCGTGCTGGTCTCGGGCGTGCAGGTCGCCGGCCCGGCGCGGCCCCGGGCGCGTTAGCGGCGGCGGTCGTCGTCGAGCGCGGCGAGCGCGCACAGGCGCGCCTCGGTGCGCGAGAGCACCCAGCCGCACACGTTGACTGTCTCCTCCTCTTCGAAGTCGGCGCGCACGCGGTCGGCCACGAGCCGGCGCATCTCGTCGTCGCCGAGCGCCGCCGCGCGACGCGGGCCGCCGGGGAGGGAGTCGAGCACCGCGGCAGCGAGATCCGGCGCCGCCACCGTGCCCGGCAGCGCGGCCGCCGCCTGGCGGCCGAGCCGGCGCGCGCTGTCGCGCGCGGCGAGCGCGCACAGGCGCGCCTCGGTGCGCGA